>JAFAZN010000011.1 GCA_019239775.1 Chloroflexota bacterium | reverse complement strand
TGCCTGCAGCAGCCAGACGGCTTGAGCAAGGCACCCAACGCCCCGATGGCGCCGGTAGCCACCGCAACCGCCACTCCGCCTCCCGCCACGAGCTTGAGTCAGGATGATCCGCGCCTCGGCATGGAAGCCCTGAGAGGCCATCCGCTCGGCGACGTACTGACGTCCTCGGTCCAGGTACTGCCCGGCGGCAACGTGCCGACTGATGCCAGCGCCGCCCCTGCCGAACACATCTCGCCAACGACCGTCACGCAATGGGTCAAGAACTCGGCCGACACCACCCTCTGGTCCGGCCCCGACGACGATGCCGCTGCCTTCACCGACGTACCGTCTGGCAGTTTCTTCCGCGTGAATGGACCGGCGCGCGGCGATCGCATGCCCGTGTATTACGTCGGTGACGGCCTGTTGCGGATGCCCGGCGACGGGTGGGTGGACGCCGCCGCGGTGAATACGGTCGATGCTCCGGCGCCAGGTCAGGTATTCGCCGTCGATGCCGATGCGCGCAATCCGCTGCCTGTCTGGGTTCAGGCGCACCGCGGTACGCCGCTGATGTCGGGCCCGGACGACAACGCGGTTACCCTGACCGATTTGCCGCAATGGACCTTCCTCAAAGTGGCCGGCGTCGAGCGCAACGGGCGCCTGCTGGTCAACTACGCCGGCGACTATGCCACCCGCAAGCCCGGTATCGGGTGGGTGGATGAGTCGAGCGTTGGTCCGGCTGGTGATCCTGGCGTCTGGGTGAGCAACTTCAAGAGCACCCCGCTCTGGTCCGGCGTGGACACCAACGCGGTCAAGTTCACCGACCTTCCCCAGTGGACCAAGCTGCGAATTGTGGACGGGGGTACACCTGATCCGCAGCGCATCGAAGTGCAGTTCTTCGGCGATGGATTCTCGCGGCAGCCTGGCATGGCTTGGATCGCGGTAGCGGATATTGGTCCGATCACCCCGCCAGTGCCGCTGCCGCAACTTCCCTCGGCTTGGGTCGCATCGAGCAGCCAGGCGCAACACCAGACGTTTGGGTCGGGTGAAGAGTTCATCAACGCTGTCGGCGTTGCGGCGCGAAATTCGATGAAGACCAGCGGCGTACCCGCCAGCGTCACCGTCGCGCAGGCGATCCTCGAATCAGACTGGGGCCGCAGCCGACTTACCCAGCAAGGCAACAACCTCTTCGGCATCAAAGCGCTGAATGGACCAGGGCCTGACGGCGTCGTGAGCCTTGCTACGTGGGAGCACACCGGTGGTGGCGACGTAATCGTCCAGGCCCCGTTCCGCGCGTATAAGACGCTTGAACAGTCGATTGACGATCACGGCAGGTTCTTTACCAGCAACCATCGGTATGCAGATGCCCTGGCCGTGGCCTCGGATGCCCGAGCTTTCGCCCGAGCGATTCAAGACGACGGCTACGCCACTGACCCGAGCTATGCCAGCAAGCTCATCGGGTTGATGGACAAGTACAACCTGTATAGGTTCGATTCTTAGACGCTTTGGGTCGGGGGAGCCTGCGGCCCCCCGCGTGAGGGGCCTATTCGGCAGCTGCAGGCGGGTGTTGCGCCGTCACGCGGCGGCGGGACCTACGTTTGGGACCGACGCGTGTTACTGCAGAAACGTACTACGACCAACGCCTCGTTCTACCCACGGACGTGGTGCTTCCGAGGCTCCGAACCCCCGACTCGTGACCCGCGACGCGTGACAGCTAGCGGTCTAGCGGCTTGCCGCAGGTGGGGCATGCCGCCACGGCGGGCAGTGGCGGGGCTTCCTCAAACATGTTTGAGGCACCGCAGCGGGGACACCCGTTGGGTGGCCGCCGCGCGCGGACCAGGTTGCCGCAGCGTTTGCACTGCCAGCGGTAGGCCAGCTCGCGGACCATGTCGGCGCGACTGATCAAGCCCACCAGCCGCGACTCCGCGGTCACAGGCACGCGCTTGAGCCGTTGCGTTACCAGGATGGCGCGAACGCGGTCGAGCGTGGCGTTATCCGGCACGGTGACTACGTCGCGAGTCATCACGTCGCGCACCGTCGAGCCTGTCCGAGCAATCAGGTCGTACTCGCTCACAATGCCGACGATGCAGCCGTCGTCGCCGACGACAGGCGCACCACTGATGCGGTGGTCCGACAGGATCTGCGCCGCCTCATGCACGGACGTTTCCGGCGTCAAAGTCAGCGGATCGGGCGTCATGATGTCGGCGGCTGTGACCGGTAGCGCGCGTTCATCCAGCTCCTCGATCTTTTCGAGCAGCTGAACGAGCTCGTTGTCATCGAGCACGACGCCCAGCGTGGCAAGCGCGCCAGTTGGCGCAGTCAGGACCCAGGCGCGCAGCGTTGGCTCACGCCTCAGGCGCTCCAGCAGACCGGTGATGTGCTCGCTGGCCAGGAATCCTTCGTCGGGTTCGGACGTGGACACGACGGACATAGGTGCCCCCTGCTTCTCCGCTAGATGCTAACCCACGCGCGCAAGGGGCACGAGACCGTCGAAGACCAGGGCTTCGATCGCCGACGCGATGTACTCGGGATTGAGCCGACCCTCCGGGCGATACCACTCCACGATCGAGTTCACCGTGCCGAAGAGCAACCGAGCCACCAGGCCGGCCTCGACGTCAGAACGGAGGGAGCCTTCGTCGATGGCGGCCTGCACCAGTGCGGCGATGCAACGCGTGAAAGTACGGCGTTGTTCGAGCGCCCATCGCTCCACCGGCGTATTGCCGCGCACGCGCAGCAGCAAGGCGACCTCCGGCAAACGTGCGCTCATGATTGCCACCGAGCGCTGCAAGACATGGCGCAAACGCCCTTGCGCCGAACCGCTGCATGCGGCGGGCTCGTCCAACACCGAAAAAAGCGCGTCGAGTGCGCGGTGGATGCCGCGTTCGAGCAGCTCCTCCTTGCCCGAGACGTGGTAGTAGATACTGGCCTTGGTGATGCCGGCCGCGCGGGCGATGTCGTCCATCGACGTGCCGTCGTAGCCGCGCTCGTTGAAGACGTGCACCGCGATGTCGAGCAGAGCTTCGGCGTCGTAAGGCTTGCGATGCCGTGGCGCCCCGAGGCGGCCGTTCACGTGCCGGTGAACCGGGGTGCTCGCTTGGTCTGAAAGGCTGCGAAGCCCTCGCGATAGTCGTCGGTGCGCGACGCCGCCCCCTGAGCCGCTGCCTCTGCGCCAAGAACCTCCTCCAGCGATAGATGTTCGTCGAGTACACGGTGTATCAAGCGCTTGGAGCTCTCGAAGGCCAGCGTTGGCCCGGAGGCCGCGGCGGAAGCAATCTCGCGGACCTCGGCCAGAAGCCGGTCGTTGGCGACGGATCGGTTCACCAGGTTCCAGGCCGCGGCTTCGGTGCCTGAAAGCAGGCGACCCGTATAGATCAGTTCCAGGGCGCGGTGGCTGCCGAGCCGTTCGACGAAGAACGCGTGGCCGCCCGAGTCCAGCACGGCTCCGATGCGCGCAAACGGCGAGCCGATGCGCGCATCTTCGGCGGCGATCACCACGTCGCACGCCAGCGCCAATCCGAGACCGACGCCAAGACAGGCGCCCTGCACCGCCGCGAACGTCGGCGCCCTGAACTCGCGCACGCGCCGAATCAGCGGATTGACAACCTCGGCCAGCACGCGCTCCGCGTCATCGGTTGCGGGATCGACGCCCGACAGGTCGCGACCGGCGCAAAAGGCGCGGCCTTCACCGCGCAGTATCAGAGCGCGGACTGGCTGTGCCTCGGCGGCCTGCAGTGCCGCGTGCACCTGCTCGATCATGTCGAGCGTGAGGGCATTGAGCTTGTCGGGCCGGTTGAGGACGATCTCGGCGAGCCCGCCGTCGATCGTGTGCGAAACCAGCGTGGTCTGGGTCTGCATGCGATACCTCAGTCAGGTGTGGTCGTAGTCGACGACGATGCGGGGCGTCACGGGACGCGATTGGCAGGTGAGAATGAAGCCGCGTTGGAGCTCCCAGGGCTCCAGCGCGTAGTTCGCAGCCATCTGCACCTCACCTTCGTCGAGATGAGCGCGGCAGGTGGCGCAGACGCCGTCGCGGCAGGAAAACGGTAGGTCCAATCCGGCGGCCAGCCCTGACTCGAGGACAGTCGATTGGGCATCCATCTCGAGCTCACTGCGCACGCCGCGCGCAAGAATGGTGAGGTTGTGCGCACCTACCGGGGCTGGGCGCGCGACATCATTGGTGTGGACGGTGCCGAACAGCTCGAAGTGCACCGCCGTGTCGGGCATTCCCACGTCATGCAGCGCGGCGCGAAGGGACTGGGTGGTGTCTTGCGGGGTGCAGATGAACACCTCATCCACCGTCGCCAGGTCCACGACACCGCTGGCGAGCTGACGCAGTCGATCGGCGTCCAGCCGGCCGTTGAACAACGGCACCTCCTGGTGCTGTCGGCTGAGTACGTGGATCAGG
>JAFAZN010000002.1 GCA_019239775.1 Chloroflexota bacterium | reverse complement strand
GTGAAGACGTGAATGGAATGTGCTCGAAATGTCCCCGTATCGTCGCGAGCGTAGCTCGCCAGCGCTGGCTGCCGGTTTGCCGCCGTCACGCGCATGCGCCAGGCGCCGGTTGGGCGGCGGCCGAAGCTCATGCGGATGAAGGCCATGACATCGTTGCGGCCGGCGACCCAGTGGAGCCACGGCGGCATCTCCAGCACCGCGTCGTCGCGCAGCATGGCGGCAAGCGCTGTCAGGTCTTGCGACTGGAAAGCGGAGACATAGCGGTTCAGGAGGTCCAGCTGCTCGGCTTCGGTCGGCTCGGCAACCTCCTCCTGGACCGGCGCGATCTGGCTGAGCTGCGTGCGGGCGCGTTGGAGAGCGCTGTTGATTGCGGTCGGCGTTGTCTCCAGCAGGTCGGCAACCTCGTTCGAACGCCACGCGAGAACGTCTTTGAGGATCAGAGATGCGCGCTGGCGCGGCGGGAGGTGCTGCAGAGCTGCGATGAAAGCCAGCCGGATACTCTCGCGTGAGATCGCCACAGTGGCGGGATCCGCGGGTTCCGAGCCGAGCAACGCGTCCGGTATGGGTTGTAGCCAGGTCGTTTCGGGATACTTGGTTGTCGGATACGATGCTGGATGCTCGGCGCGGGGGACCAGTTCCGAAGGGAGCGCGCGCCGACCGCGATCGCGGAGTGCGCTGAAGCAGGCGTTGGTGGCGATGCGGTACAGCCAGTTCTTCAATGAGCCGCGCTCGGGATCGAACTGATCGAAGGCACGCCAGGCGCGCACAAACGTGTCCTGAACCAGGTCCTCCGCATCTTGCAGCGAAGCCAGCATGCGGTAGCAGTGCGCCAGCAGCTCCTTGCGGAACGGCCCCGCCGCGAGGGAGACGAACTCCTCACGCGCGGGGCTCTCGAAAGTGACTGGGGGCTCGGACCACTCGCGCTCCATCACGCTGCCTCTGCCAGCACTGGGGCGGTGGCGAGCACTGTTTGAGCGGCCGAACGGCGGCCTGGCAGCCCGGCTCCGACAATGGCGCCGAGCAGCGCCATGAGCGCGGCTGCACCGATGGCCGCGACGAAGCCATCGCTGAACGACGCGGCGGAGGCGTAGCTGCCATTGCCGGTGAAGACCGCCGCCAGGATAGCCACGCCGAAAGTGCCGCCAAGCTGGCGCAAGGTATTCAGGGTGCCCGCGGCAACGCCGATCGAGGCCGGCGGTACGGAGCTAATGACGGCGTTCTGCTGGGCCGGCATCGCCATCGAGGCTCCGACGCCGGCAAGGATGAGTGGCACCAGCATGGCACTGTACCCGCCGCCGGTATGCGCGATCAGACCAATGGCGGCCAGAGCGGCGGCCTGCAGCAGGAGGCCTGGCACAACGAGCTGCCGTTCGCCGAGTCGATTTACAAGGCTGCCCGCGATGGGAGCCACCACGAACAGATTGGCGGTCCAGGGCACGAGTCGGAGGCCGGCGTCGAGCGGTCCGTAGTGCAGCGTAGTCTGCAGGTATTGCGGGAAGAAGAACACCGCACCGAAGGTCGATGCTTGCAGCAGGAAGCCCGCGGCGTTGCCGGCACTGAAGGCGCGGGAGCGGAAGTAGCGCATCGGCAGCATCGGCTGGCGCATCCGAAGCTCCCAGGCCACGAAGCTTGTCAGCAGGATGACGCCTGCCGCCAACGGAGCGATGACCTCAACGCTGGCCCACCCGTCGACATTGGCACGGATCAGGCCCCAGACCAGGCCCAAAGCGCCGCCGCTCACGAGGGCCGCGCCGCCGAAGTCCAGGCTGGCCGTGCGGCGGGCGCTCTCCTGGATGCGTGACAGGATCAGCGGGATCAGTACGAGCCCAATGGGGACGTTGAACCAGAAAATCCACTGCCACGCGAGACCCTGCACCACGACCCCGCCGAAGGCTGGCCCGCCGATCAGCGCGATGCCAGTGATACTGCTGAAGATGCCGAGCGCGCGGCCGCGTTGCTGGGGCGGGAAGGCCGCGCTGAGCAGCGCCATGGCGTGCGGCATAACCAGCGCCGCGGCAGTGCCCTGAACGGCACGGGCGGCGATCAGCCAGCCGATGCTGGGCGCCAACGCACAGGCTGCCGATCCGAAGGTAAACAAGCCCAGGCCGATGACCAGCATGCGGCGTTGGCCGAAACGATCGCCCAGGGCCGCGGCGCTCATCAGCAGTACCGCAAACGTGAGCGTGAAGGCGTTGAGGGTCCACTCCAGCTGGTCGATCGAAGCATTGAGCTGCAGCCGAATGGTGTTGAGGGCGGTGACGACGACGGTGACGTCGAGCAGCACCATCAGCGATGAAACGGCGGCGAGCACGAGCACCCACCGCTGCCGAGCGGCGGACAAGGTCTGCGTTGGATTCATGACCCTAACTACCCCGCCGCACCCCGAAATTCATCGGTGCCGCCGGCACGCCGTGCGATCCGGTGCACTTGTGAAGAACAGGTGTCTGGCACAGCTTGTGCGCCCGACGTCGACTCGGACGCTTTACGGTGATTGGCTTGAGTAGGTTGGTTCGGATTCGCGCGGCGGTGGTTGCGATCGGTGCGGCTTTGGCGGTGGTGGTGGCGGTCGCTCCGGTGCAGGCCGATCGCTTTGGGCCGCCGTGGATGTCCGTTGTCACCGCCAACCAGACCACGCTGTACGGCGATAAAGACCGAACCAGCTCGATCGGACCGCTGTCAAAGGGCGCAACGGTGGTCGTCATTGGCGGCGATTCAGATATGACGCAGACGCCCGAGGGCTGGGTCGCTTCGTCTGATGTTGCGGAGTCCACCCAGCCCTGGATCGCCGAAATCTCGGACCCAACTGCAACTCTTTATGCGAGGCCGAACCCCGGTGACGGCGCCATTCGCGACGCCAACCAGGGCGACCTCGTTCGCGTCATGGGCGTTTCACTCGGTGTTGACGGCGATTCCAATCTGTGGTGGGCCACCACCGAAGGCTATCTGGGACTGCATTCCATCCAGAGCACCAGCAACCCGGCCGCCCAGCAATGGACGTTGCCCGCCGCAGATGACGCGACCAACGGTTGGTGGGGAATCGCCAAAGCGGCTAACGTCCGCGCCGCTCCGAGCGCGAATGCGCCAGTGGTTGGAGAATTCAGCGGCGGCGAACATGTGAAGGTGCTCTCAGAGGAGCAGGGCGACGAGGTAAACGGCAACAGTACCTGGTACCGCATCGACGGCGGCCGGTTCGCCGGCGCGCACGTTCACAGCTCGCTGATCAGCCACGCACCGGACCCGCAGCCCACCGTCATGCCACCCGATCACGAGGTTGGCAGCGACCCGTGGATTGTGGTGGACCGAAGCGCTTCAACACTGACGTTACTCCAGGATGGAGCGCCTCGGTTCACGACCTACGTGAGTCTCGGCAAGGCCGGCGTCGAGACGCAAGATGGGACCTATGCTACCTTCATCAAATACCGCACCGATCGCATGACGAGCACGACGGTGCCCAACGCCGAGCACGCGTATGATTTGCCGAATGTGCCGTTTACGCAGTATTTCCTGGCAGATGGCTCGGCAATCCACGGCACGTACTGGCACGACGAGTTTGGCACCAACCAGAGCCAGGGCTGTATCAACGTGACCTGGACTGACGGGGAGTACCTGTTCTCGCAGACCAAGCCGCAGATTCCGGCAGATCAGATCGGTTTCGCGGTGGATCCCGAGCAGGCTACCCCAGTGGTTGTGGTCAACTGAGGCGTGCGGCGCCAATGCGCATTGCGCTCTGCGTCCTGACGTTCTTCCTGCTCAGCGCGTCGTCCGCTGGAGCGCAGGCCACCGACAATACCGCCAAGACCAATCGGGTCATCGATCTGATAAACCGCGAGCGCGTGAGCGACGGATTGCTTCCGCTTGCAGCCAGCACAGAGCTGGCACAGGCAGCGCAGGCACACAGCGCCGACATGGTCCAACACAATTACCTCGATCACAGCGGTTCGGACGGTTCGCAACCGCAAGATCGGGCCGATCGCGCCGGCTACCACGTTCCGCCAAACAGCGGCTGGATCGTGGTCGAAGTCATTTCCGCAATTTCAGCCGATCCGCAAGGCCCAGTTGACTGGTGGATGAGCGACGACCAGCACCAGAGGGTCTTGTTGAACCCGCGCTGGCGCGAGATTGGCGCCGGCTACGCCCAGGGCGGTGACTACGGCAACTACTGGACCGTACTGGTGGGTTGTCGGCCCGGAGTCTTGCCAACCGTGGCGCTGGACGGCACGACCTACACGCATACGGAGGAGTGCGGCGATCCGAGCGTTGCCGCGGTGGCCGCGACTGCCACGGTGCAGGTAACGCCGACGCCAGCAGCAACGTCCACTCCGCAGCCGCCGGCGACGCCAACGCCGCTGGTTGGCGCGGCCGGTGCACCCAATGCGCCTGCCGCATTGACCGTCAACCCGTCATTGGTGAGTGCTGGGACCGTCGTAAACGTCAAGTGGCGAGGCATCAACTCACCTGATAGCACCGACTGGATTGGGCTCTATCGATCAGGCGATGCCAACAACTCCTATATCGTCTGGCAGTACGTCGGCTGCTCCGAGGTTCCACTGGATGCCCGACAACTCGGGTCGTGCAATGTCGTGCTTCCGCCGGGACTCGCGAGTGGTGGGTACGAGATTCGGCTGTTTGGCAGCAATACCTACCAAGCGCTAACCGCACCCGTGCCAGTACAGATAACATCCTGACGCGGTACGAATCGTGCGGAGGGCGCCCCCATGACTCGGGTTCTGGTCGTCGAGGATGATCCCGATATTCGGGAGGTGCTGGTTGAGGCTTTGCGGGATGAGGGTTACCGCGTTGATTGGACCGCGGATGGCCTCATAGGACTCGAAAAAGCTCGCAAGACTCCGCCAGTATTGGTGATTCTCGACTTGATGATTCCCGGGCTTGACGGCCGGCAGTTCATTCAGCAATGTCGCGCAGATAAGCGGTGTGCGGCGACCAACTTCATCGTGGTGTCCGCGTTCAACGTCGACAGGTTGGCCGATGTGGATGCGCAGGCCGTCATCCAGAAGCCGTTCAACCTGGGGTTCCTGATGGAGAAGGTGGCGGAATTCGCGCCCTTAGAGGTCGGCTGAGAGCGGTAATCTGACTGTGACCCGTGTTCCGCCGTCGGGCGGGCACTCGGCCTCGATGTAGCCGTCGTGCAGGTCCACAATCTGCTGGCTGATATACAAGCCGAGTCCCAGTCCGCCGCGTTGACCATCGTGGGCCTGGTAGAACCGGTCGAAGATCTGGGCGCGTCGTTCGGGCGGAATGCCCATGCCGTGATCGCGCACTGAAATTTCGGCCCAGCCCGGGAGTGATTCCGTCACGCGCACCAGGATTTTTCCACCATTCGGGCTGTACTTGATCGCGTTGTCGACGAGATTGCTGACCACCTGTTCTATGCGCAGTCCGTCGATGTCACCAAGCAGTTGCGCGGGCGCCTCCACGCTGATTACGTGTTGGCGACTGATGGCGCGAGCGCGCTCCACCACAGCGGTGACCATTTCGGCGAGGTCGCACGGGCCGCGCTGAATGGCCAGTTTGCCGTTGTCGAAGCGCGAGATATCCAGTAATTGAGTTACCAGCTGTGTCAGCTTGGACGCCTGACGCACGATCGAATTCAGGGCCTGTTCGATCTGGCGACGTTGGAGGCGCGTGCTGCGCTGCATGCGGCGTTGGGCGAGCTCCGCCTGACCAGTGAGCGCGGCAATCGGAGTTCGCAGCTCATGTGAAGCAATTGACAGAAACTCGTCGCGCAAACGGACCGCGGTCTCGAACTCCCGTCGAGCCAAGACGTGGTCCGTGGTCTCCACAACATGCACCAGAAGGCGTTCAGTGCCGCCGAACGCAATGCGTTGGCACTCGATATCGAAGATGCGCTCCTCGGCCCAGCGTGGGCTCGAAACGCTCAACTCCCGAAGGGATGCGGCCTGAGTTGACGAACGTGCGCTTTCCAGCGCCTCGGTCAGGCCAGCAGCCAGGTCCGGAAAGGCGATCGCGACGGGTCGCCCCACCGCGTCTGGTCCGGGCTCCGCCAGGTCGATTGCCAAGGGATTCATGAATTCGACGATGTGTGACTCACCATTGACCAGAGCAACCGCGGCGGGCAAATGATTCAAGATGTCGCGCAAGCGGTTACGTTCTCGGTCGGCTTCGGCGCGCGCGGCCTGTTCCTTGATCAGTTGCTCGCGTGCTTCGCGTGCGCGGTATTGTTCGGTGACATCGAAGCCGACGCCTTGCAGAAACAACAGCTGACCGTTCGGATCGCGCACAAAGTGCGCCTGCGCATGCACCCAAACGGTGTCGCCCGCGCGCGTCATGACGCGAAATACATCGCTGAACGGCCGGCCCGTGGCGCACGATTCGGCGAAAAGCGTGCTCACGCGATCGCGGTCATCCGGATGCGTCTGGCGATACCAGAGGATCGGGTCGCTCAGCCATTCGGCTTGACTGAACCCGAGCAGGGATTCGATCTGTGGACTGACGTACAGCTGGTTTCGTCCGCCAACCAGCGAGGCCAGGAACGTGACCGCGGGAATCTGTTCGATCAGGTTTCGGTACTGCGCCTGTGCGAGGCCCTGACCATCCGGCGCACTGGGTAAGACTGCGGAAGCAACCGGGCTACCGTCGAATGCGGCGCGGTGGGCAGCCATCTGCCCCAACGCAGCCAACGCCTCGTTGACGTTGCGCGGCACATCCTGAACGCTACCTAACGTACGCGGCAACATCTATCTATCTATCTATCTATCAAACTATCTGTAAATCAATCAATCGATCAGTCGATCGGCACGACCTCGTCGGGCTTGAAGAAGAAGCGGTGACCTGGCTGTCCCAGGGCGCCGAGATCGTTGCCCGGGTCGTCGTCAACGGTTACCGCCACATACGTGCGCTGCTCCAGGTCCTGTTCGATCGCCACGACCGTGGCGATGCGTCCAGCCAGTGCAAGGTCCATGATGTCCGCGCGCTGCACAGGGCATAAGCGAACACGCTGGCCGATTGCCAGCGTTCGGCGGGCGCCGTGCAAACGTGCGAGCTGTTGGGGCGGCATCGATACAACGTGCTGTAGCAAGTCGCGGACCGCTATGTCGCCGTGGTCGACGATCTCCTGCTGTTCGGCCGGCGAAAGTGTTTGTATGCGCAGCGCCAGCAGCTCGTCGATTTCCGTGCCATCGAAGAACGGGCGTGGGCTCTCGGGTGCTACCTGTGCGTAGTCGTCCACAATAATTGGCGAGCACAACAGGTGCTGACGGGTATCTGGCGGGCCGACGAGGATCGGCCAGAGGCCATTGTTGTGGCAGGTTTCGTGAGCCGATTGCAACCATTGTGGCGGATCACGCGGTGCAACCCACTCGCCGTCTGAGAGGTGGAGGAGTACCTGCGCGGAGGCCATGAGGTGAGGACCGGGATTGCGCACTTCTACATGGAGCCGACGCACATCGTCGAGCACTGGGTCCAATTGCAGCCGGAGAGTGTCGGTGATCACAGGTGCGTTCATGCCAAAGGGTCCGACGTGCACCGAGGTGAAGTGTGGCACGTTCTGCTCGATGCGAAAGTAGCGCAACACTGCTTCGACTTCCGTGGTTGGACCCGTGAGGACCAGGCACTCGCAGACTAGATTTTCGGCTCCCGGGTCGAGGACGCCGAACGTCCAGCGCCGTTGGTTTTTCAGCGCCGACGCCCGGTACGGATACAGCATGTAGCCTTCGTAGAGAATGGCATCCGCGATCGGGTCGGTCACACTCTTGCGCCGAGCGTCGGCGAATGGCGAACCTCCAGCACTTTCCCGTCGCCGAGGTACATGTGCACACCGCAGGGTAAGCACGGATCGAAGCTGCGCACGGTGCGCATGATGTCGATGCCTTTGAATGTATCGGGAGGGTTCTCTTCGAAGAGAGGGCTCCCCTGGATGGCGTCCTCGTAGGGACCAGGAGTGCCATTGGCATCGCGCGGACTGGCGTTCCACGCGGTCGGTGGGTAGGGATGGTAGTTGGCAATCTTGCCGTCGCGAATCACCATGTGATGCGACAGTCCTCCGCGAACGGCCTCGTGAAAACCACAGCCGATCGCGTCATCGGGGACGCTGAAGTCCGACCAGGTCGCCGTGCGTCCGGCATAGACGTCCTGCAAGGCGCGCTCGGCGAAGTAGAGCCCGGCCGCCGCGGCGTACGCCTGGAAGTACGTTCGAGCGCGATCGCGCTCCAACGTATTCGCCCACCGCGGAACCCGCCATTCGAACTCTGCCTCAGGCAAATTGGCCGTCTTTGGCAGATTGATTTTCACACTCGCACCTGTCGCCTGCACGTAGCCGAAGTTGACCCAACCGGCGAGCGCGGTCACCCACAACCGTGCAAGTGGACCGCCGCCCGTGTCGAGCGCAAGCAGCGACTGCGAACGCGGATCAAACCACCGAGGCGACATGACCCAGGTATAACGGCTGCCGAAGTCGCGTTTCTGCGGCCTCGGCAATGTTGTCTGGTTCCACGGATGGCGCTGGTCGATGGGATTGCCGAGCGGATCTGTGCGCACAAACGTTTCCTGTTGCTGCCAGTCGTCGTAAAACGAGCTGCCGAGCAGGATCCTAATGCCGAGATTGATGTCAATAAGGTTGGTGGTGAGCAACTCTCCATCAACGACGATGCCAGGTGTCACGTACATTTTGCGACCCCATTCGTTCATGCTCGCGTACTGGAAGTCGCACGCCTCGGGATCCTGAAACGCGCCCATGCACGCCAGCATGACGCGACGTTCGCCGACGCGTTCGTAACCCGGCAATGCCTCGTAAAAGAAGTCGAACAAGTCGTCGTGCAGCGGCACCATCTTCTTGACGAACTCGATATATTTGCTCAATCTGACGGTGTATTCCGTGAATAGCTGCACGCTCGGGACGGTGCCGACGCCACCAGGATAAAGCGTGGAGGGATGGACGTGGCGGCCCTCCATCAGCGTGAACATCTCGCGCGCGAGCCGGCTCATCTCCAGCGCTTCGCGGTACAACGCTCCAGAAAATGGATTGAGCGCGCGCATAATGTCGGCGATTGTTCGGTAACCATGCCAATCGGCGTTGGGTGCCCGCGTCTGTTCTGCCTGGGCCAGTACAGCCGGATTCGTCTCGCGCACCATCTGCTCGCAAAAATCAACGCCAACCAGGTTGTCCTGGAACAGATTGTGGTCGAACATGTACTCCGCGGCTTCGCCGCAGTTGATGATCCATTCAGCGAGCGCAGGCGGGCGTACATTGAAGGCCATGTTCTGCGTGTAGACCGCGCAAGTGGCGTGGTTATCGCCACAGATACCGCAGATCCGGCTGGTGATGAAGTGCGCATCGCGCGGATCTTTACCGCGCATGAACACACTGTACCCGCGAAAGATCGAGGACGTGGTGTGGCACTCCGCCACTTCACGATTGCCGAAATCGATTTTCGTGTGGATGCCGAGACTACCGATGATGCGCGTGATCGGGTCCCACGACATCTCGACTAGCGAGTCGTTGGCCAAAGACTTTCAGGACTCCAATTGCTGTTCGCTGGACGGTGGCTGTTCGGGCAGCGGCTGTGTGTGACCAGCCGGACGGTCGGGTTCGCGGTTCATCGAATTCAAGGTGAACTGGCGGAGCGAGCGAACGGTGCGGCCATAGACGCCAACGGCAGACGTTGACATCCGCGCGCCCGGGGGCTCGTCCATGAACGGGACGAACTTGTCGGGAAAGCCTGGCATTGTGCAACCAATGCACACGCCACCAACATTCGGACAGCCGCCGATGCCATTCATCCAGCCGCGCTTGGGGACGTTGCATTGCACAACCGGACCCCAGCACCCGAGCTTCACAATGCACGATCGATCGCCGTAGCCCGCTGCAAAGTCCGCTTGCTCGTAGTAGCCGCCACGATCGCAGCCTTCGTGGACGGTATCGCTGAAGAGCCAGGTTGGTCTGAGCATATCGTCGAGTGGAATCATCGGCGCGCGGCCGGCGGCCTGGTTGAGCAAATACAGGAGCGTTTCCATGAAGTTGTCCGGCTGGATTGGACAGCCTGGCATGCAGACGATGGGAATATCCGCATTCGACTTCCACGCCCAGCCCAGATAATCGGGAAGACCCATACAGCCGGTGGGATTGCCAGCCATGGCGTGGATGCCGCCGTAGGTTGCGCAGGTGCCGGCACCGATGGCTGCCCAGGCATGCGGCGCAAGCCGATCGATCCATTCGCAGGTGGTGATCGGCTGGCCAGTGGTTGGATCGGTACCGATGGCCGCCCAGTAGCCGTCGGCCTTGTTCTTTTCGTTGGGGATGGAGCCCTCGACCACCAGGATGAACGGTTCCAGCTCGCCCGCCGCCGCGCGATGCATGATTTGCAGGAAATCGTCGCCGACTTCATACGCCAACACCGGATTATGGAAGTGGACTTTAGGAATGCCAGGCAGCGCGCCCAGGACCAGGTCCTCGATGCTAGGGTGGGTGGCGGCCGTCATAGCCACCGTATCACCATCACACCCCAGGCCGGCGGTGAGCCAGACCACGTGGATCTCGTCGTACGTTGTCATAGCGTGTGGTTGGCTAACGCCAGGTGATAGCGCGTGTAGCGCTCCAACTGCGCCTGCTGGTGGTTGGTGATGACTTCACAGACCCAGCGCCAGTGGATGGATACCCAGTCGCCAGGTTGGGCGGAGTCCGCGAAGCCGCGCCCGTCCACCTGTCGGACGACGCGCTCCAACGTTGGTTCACCCAGAACGAGCTTCTGATTGCGCAAGACCAACGGTTGTCGTTCGACCACAAGCTCACCACCCTCCACCTGGCGCACTCTGCCCCAACTCACGCGGCACGACTCGAGCGTATGCATACTCATCGGCAGCTCGCCGACGCGACTGTGAACGTCGAGCACGTGAAAGCTGTGGTGTGGGCGCGCACCGGCGGGGGCTTTGCCCAACACCAGGTCGCGCGTTCGACCTTGCAGCTGTTTTCCGAATCGATCGCGCAGCGAGTCGTACAACTGGCGGACCTCGACGCGCTCCAGTAGCTCATTCCCAAGCCAGTATGCTTCGACCACGCGTGCGTCGAACGGATCCGCCAGGTCGTTCGCACGCGCGATGAGCTTCAGATAGGGTACCGCGCCGGTGAACTGCACCAGGAGTTGTTGCAGGCCTGGATCGGTTGCGCTGGCAATAGCGTAGTCGAATAGCGTGCGATTATCGTCGCCACCGCAATACCGCAGCCGGTTCGGCATGAAGCCGTAGCGCACAAAGCGCAACATGCCTTCCAGCGGAGCGGCTCGGGTCAGGATTGTCACGTTACCGGCCCATCAACCGCATCGAGCAAGTTGCCAATTTCGGCATACATTTCGAGGATTGCAGTGGCTTCGGCGGCGTCGATCCTTTCGATAATGAGGCCGCGATCAACGAGCACGAAATCACCGGGCTCAATATCTGGCCGCAGTGCGCAACCGACCGTGGCGTGCTGCCCACCATGCTGCTCGATTTCCGCGCGATCACCCTCCACCGAAAGCACTCGCGCTGGCAAGACCAGGCACATCGCGGTTAGACCGTTTCCACCGCGGTCACGCGGAGGTCGTCACCAGGGACTTCGTCTATCACCAGCTCGGCATGCGCGGCAGGGCTGTCCTGGGCGACCAGCTCAAAACAGAAGCGAAGACTCTCGGGTAGCACGCGCTGGAGCTCACCAACGCGGACGCGTACCAGACGCACCGGCTCATCGTGTGCGAGATCGAGCGCGATATCCAGGACTCCTTGCGCGAGTGCGAGCTCATGCATGGTGGCAATCGATCAGCTCGCGTATGAGCTCGCACGCGGGTTCGACAGCCTCTGCTACCGCTGGACTCAGCACGTCGCCTTCAAGGACTGCCGGCTCGCAGCCAATGAGGAGTGTGCGGCTGGGATGTCCGCCGAGCGCAGCGACCAGCCGCAGAATGTTGGCGGGGTCGATGGCGTGGGTGTCCAGCACTGGCGGGCCGTCGGGTTCGACCTCCAGCACATACAGGTTGCCGGGCGGACCGCCGCGCGGCGTGGCGTCCACCATGAGCGTGAGCGCGTGTGGCTCGAGAAGCGCATACGCCAGGTCCAGGCCGCGGATGCCGAAATCCTCGACGTGCACGTTAGCGGGCAGCGGGCTTGCGGTGAGTCGCTCCACGACCCGGACGCCGAACGCGTCATCGCCGAGGAAGAGGTTTCCGATGCCGGCGATGAGAATCGCGGCGCTCGGCGCCACGGCGTTCGCGCTCACTACGCTCCACGATAGCACCCGTTTCAGAACAACAGGCGCGGTCCGCGCGGAACTCAGGGGGCGAAGCCGAGAATCCGCGCCAGGTTTCCGCCAAAGATCAACTCTTCAACTTCGGTGCCGAGCCTGCGGCGCCGGATGGCCTCGGCGGCCAGGTCGGCATAGACGTTCGGCCAATTCGAGCCAAACACCACCCGCTCTGGTCCAAGCTCACGCACCGCCCGTTCGACGGTCGTCGGCTCGACCGCGGCAATGGTGGTGCCGAGATACAGATTGGGGTTATCGCGTGCCGCTTCGATGGCGTCAGAGGTCCACTCGCGATAACCCATGTGGTCCATGAGAATTGGCACATCGGGATAGCGCCGTGCGATCGCGCCAATTGCGAGTGGGTGGCTGATCTCGCTGCCCGAGTGGATATTTACCACCATCTGCAACTCGCGCGCAGTATCCATCAGGCGTTTGGCGAGTGGGCCGGTGAGGTGCACCTGGTAGATCGCCGGCATGATTTTCAAAATGCGCATGTTGAATTCGGTGCGTGCGCGGCGGATCTCGGCGAACGCGGGATCGCCGAAATTGGGGTTAACCTGGCAGCACAGCACCGCGCGACGATTGGCGTGTGCCGTTTCGAAGAGCGCCGCGTTATCGGGTTTTGGCGTCGGCGAGGGCATCACCACGGCGTACTCGATGCCCGCGGCATCCTCGTTTTCGAACAGCTCCTGCAGTGCGCGCGAGCGATCGACGGCCGAAACGTTCGTATCGAGATAGACCTCGAAGTCCATGGTCGGCATATCGCTCTATGCTAGCCAGTCACCTTGCGAAGAGATTCCTGGTCGTCTTTCCACTGCGTGTATCACTCTGGGCGTCCGCATCCACGGACCCTCGTCGCAGACGGACAGAAACTCCCTCCCCCGGGGACAGGTGCAGAATTGTCTCAAGCGAGGTAGGCGAGCGCGACCGCGGCGTACATTGCCATGCCGCTGACCAGTGCGTCTTCGTTGAGCAGGTACCGATTGGAGTGGGCATTCGGCGCCTCACCTTCGCCGAAACCGTCGGGCCTGGTACCGAGTGACGCCATTGCGCCAGGAATCTGCTCCAGCACATAGGCGAAGTCCTCGCCGGGCATCTGCGGCGAGGGCTGCTCCACACAGTGCTCCGAACCAAGAACCTGCCGCCCAGTGTCAAGGACGAAGCGCGCAAAGTCCGCATCGTTCACGGTGACTGGATAGCCGGGGTCGTTGTGGACCTCGGCGTCCAACCCATGCGCCGCGCAGACGCCATGCGCTACACGATGGAGGCCCTCCACCAATGTACTGCGCGTGTGCGCAGAGAGCGTGCGGATCGTGCCGCGCAGCGTAGCCACTTCCGGAATGATGTTGGAGGCAGTGCCCGCTTCCAGGCGCGCCACGGTGAGCACACCCGGCGTGAAGACGTTGACGGAGCGCGTTACAAGTGACTGGAGCGCCAGCACGATCTCGCACGCAACAGGCACCGGGTCCGCCGACATGTGGGGCGCCGATGCATGACCTCCGCGACCCCGCACGACGATGGTGAAATTGTCAGTCGACGCCAGGACCGGTCCCGGCCGGGTCAGCACGGTGCCACTCTGCCAGCGCGGCGCCGCATGCAGCGCAAACGCGGCCGTTGGCGCGGCAGCACCGTCGGATGCGTCCAGCAAACCCTCGTCCATCATCACGACGGCACCGGCGTATCCCTCTTCGCCCGGCTGGAACATGAATCGTACCGTGCCACGCAGCTCCGACTGATGCGCTGTAAGGATGCGCGCTGCGCCTGCCAACATGGCGGTGTGCGCATCGTGACCGCAGGCGTGCATGCGTCCATCGAAGCGAGACTTGAACGGCACGTCGGTGTCTTCTTGAAGTGGCAAGGCGTCCATATCACCGCGCAGAATGATCGTGCGGCCCGGCTGAGCACCTCGCAAATCCGCCATCACCGACGTGGTCCGCTGGCCCTTTCGGATCTCGAGTGGCAATCCTTCCAGGCTCGCCAGTACTTTCGCCTGGGTAAGTGGAAGGTCAAGTCCGAGCTCCGGCTCGCGGTGGATCGCCCGGCGGATGTCCACAACCGGTTGCAGATGACCGCGTGCTTCGGCGACGAGCGCGTGGCTCACGCAGCGCCTGGCTCCGCGATTCGCTCGGTGTTGCGATTGGGAGAAAAGTGCGTGATCACCGCGGAAACGCCCGCACTCGGGGCACCGGCCACGATCAGCGTCAGCGAGTCAGGTGATTCGCCGAAGCGCAGGAACTCGTCGTCGGGTCCGTCGGCGTATGCGCCCGGAAACGGGGCATGGACGACCTCACGTTCGTACTCACCCCATGCGCGTAAGTCGCCCTTGCGCCGACCCCAGTGTTCCCACAGGAATTGCTTCACATCGGCTTTGGACCAACCGTGACGGTCCAGCAATTGCGCATGCGTCGGACCCATCACCACCGTGCTGCCGCGACACCAGCCGGTGAACCACACCCCGCCGTAGGAAAGCGAGTCGGCGATGGTGAGCAGGACCTCCTCCGGTTGGTTGCTGACCCTGTTCTCCACGTGCAAACAGCTGCGCGCAAAATGCGCGGTCACCGTACTGGATTCGCGAGAAAAACCGCGCTCCACATGGAGTGGCTCCCACGGGCTCTCTTCTTCGTTTTCGGCGATGCAGAAACCGTACTTCGCCGGTGTGCCCTGGGTGCCCTGATCGAATTCGTGTGGTCGCACGCCCAGCGCGTTCATCACAATCAGCCGGAGTGCGCGGCTAATGGTCGCGTTGGCGCGGAACCCAGGACCAAACACCCCAGCCTGACTGTTGAAGTTCAACTCGTTGCGAATTGGCCCGTTAACCATGACGAGCATGGACTGCCCAGTGGTGCTCTGTACGAGCGCAAATCCAGTGCGGAAGCACGCCAGGCTGGCAAGCACCACCGGAAAGTACTCCTTGAGGCAGCCCGCCATCACCGCATTGATAGCAGCTAACTCGACTGTGCAGCGTCGGTCGAGGTGCGCCATCTCTGCGACCACCTCTTGTGGATCGCGGCCCGCATACGCGATGAATTCCTGCACTTTCTCGGCGATCGGTGGAACCACCGGTAGACCATCGGTCCAGCCCTGCTCGAAGTAGTACTCGATAGCCCGGTACGCATCGCGGATGTTGTCGACGGTGAGGTCTTCAATCGAGCGTGAGACCGACGTCACACCGAGCCTCCGCCCGGCCACTGCACCTGCTCCGCGGGTGCGCGCTGCGAGTTGGCGATTACCTGCTCCCGCGTATCCAGACCGAGCACGCCGAGAACTTCGGGGAGAATCTCGCAGGCGCGATCTTTGCACTCCTCGGGAGTGAGGTTCGACACGGGGTGAGGCAGCATCACGTAGTGATAGCCGGGCATGCCCATTCGCCTGGCCATCGCGTCACCGCTAGCCCTGAAGGCATCGGTGACCAGCGTTGCCGTCTGAAGTCCTAGCTTCTCGAAGATGATCCCGTCGGCCACACTGGCCGCACTACAGGACCCTCAATCGCCAATCCCAGTAAGAACCAGGTCAACCTGGTCGGCGAGCGCTTTCGCCTGGTCCATTGGGATCGGTCGCGCAAAGGTGGGCTTGCGCTGCCGCACCACCTTCTTGACGGCCCAGCGCTGCTCGAGAAGCTCGGACAGGCCGTCCAGGACGCGATCGGAGTTATGTTTGGTGCTGTGCAACAGACCGATGGTCTTGCCGTCCAGGTCGCGAAAGCGGCGCGGAGCGAGGGCAGACGTCTGTTCGACCGACTGGCCCGTTGGATTGAGCAGGATCGTGGGCATACCCAGTATCGTACGTCCCGGGAGCGTAGCCACGGTGCTGACTGAGCGAGAGCGCATTACTGATATTCAAACGGCAGCCGCGACGATCCAACGAACGCTGCTGATGATTCCTGGGCCGACGGCAATCGCCGCGGAGATCCTGGCGGCGGGCGCGCGGCCAGTTCTCTCTCACAGTGACCCGCTCATGCGAAGCTTCGTGGCCGAGTCGCTGGGGCACCTGCGCAGCCTGTTCGATGCGCCCGCGTCACAGCCGATCATCACGGCTGGCTCAGGCACGCTGGCGATGGACATTGGGCTGTCCAATCTGATCGAGCCGGGCGACCGTGTATTGATTCTGGCCTCGGGCGTCTTTGGCGGGCGCTTCCGAACGATTGCTGAAAAAAACGGCGCGGAGGTTCGCATCGAGAGCGCGCCGCTCGGTGAGGCCATCGACCCGGACCAGGTCAGGCGCGCGATCGAGAGCTTCCGTCCGAAAGTCGTGACCATCACCCATGTCGACACGTCCACGGGCGTCCGTCTGGATGTCGAGCCGTTGGCCCGGCTGGCCAGCGAGCGAGATACGCTGGTGGTGGTTGACGGCGTGTGCTCGATTGGTGGCGAGTATTTTCACGGTGACGCCTGGGGGGTGGATGTCGCGCTGACGGCGTCGCAGAAAGCGATTGGCGCACCACCAGGTCTGGCGATCGTCACCGTCGGTGAGCGGGCACGCGCCGCGCGCAACAACCGCAGGACGGAGTTCCCGGGCTACTTCACCGACTTCAACAACTGGCTCCCGGTGATGGAGAGCTATGAAGGCGGAGCGCCCGGCTACTTTGGAACCCCGGCGGTCACGCTGCTGGCGATGCTGCACGCTGCCTTGGCGGAATTGTCTGCTGAGCCGATGCCTGCTCGGGTCGCGCGGCATGCCTGGATCGCCGGCGCCTTCAAAGCTGGTATCGCGGCGCTCGGTTTGTCTAATGTGGCGGCGGCGGATGCCAACGCGAACACCTTGACGGTGGTGCGCAATCCAGATGGGGTTGGCGATGAACTGGTCGATGCCGTGCGGGTGGAGGGTGTCACGATTGCGCGAGCGATCCATCCGGAGCTGCGCGGGCGCAGCTTCCGCGTCGGGCACATGGGCATTTGTGGGCCTTCCGAGATTCTCACTACGCTGGCGGCAATCGAGCGAGCGCTGCACCGACTGGGTGAGCCAGTCGAGTTAGGTGCTGGCCTGGCGGCAGCCCAAACGGTCCTCGCCCGAGGGTACCTGTCAGCCTGAGCGTTCCGTGCGTTGAATCCAGTCCGCAATGAGGTTGGGCAGCGTTTTCGGCTTCTCGTAGTTCGCCAGCGCCTGCTGCTGCAGCGGCGGCCACTCCTCTTCGAACTCCGCTGAATAGACCAGCTCGGCGTTGGGCAGCAACTCGGCGAGCCGCTCCGAGGCGGCGCGTGGATGTCCGGTGTCAACCGCGGGCGGCACGAGAATACCGGTTCGCACCGAAATGCGTCGCAGGTCATCCTCCGTTGCGCCGAACACCGGGTCGTCCACGCGGATGCCACTCTGCCAGCGCCGCATGACACTGGCGAACTCGCGCGCATCCATCCCTAAGAGCCGGCCGCGGTTGGCAGGATTAGCAGCAATCCGCTCCGCCCAATACGCAGACTCGATGACCGCCTGCATGCCGCCCGCTTCCGCCTGCTCGGCATGTTGGCCGTAGTAGTTCCAGCCCAGCTGCTGGCCCACTGGACCTCCAGAGACCAGCCACAGGTACATGCCCCGCACGAGCTCCGGATAATGCAGCGCCGTCACGTACGAGACGCGAGATCCTGCCGATGGCGCGCTCAAGTACGCGGGTCCAAAGTCGAGCCGCCGCATGAGACCAACAAGTTGGTCCGACCAGAGGTCCAGGTCACGCGCACCGATGAATTGCACATCCGACTCGCCGACGTTGGCGCGGTCCCAGAGCAAAACGCGGAATCCCCTGGTGGCAAGTGCTTCGGCAATATGGCGGATCGCCACCATCGGGTTGCGCGAACCAGGTGTCAGGACAAGTGGGATTCCGTTGCCAAGGAGTTCGTACGCAATGCTGCACCCATTGATTTCAGTCGCCGGCATCGTCTGCGATAGTACGCTTCGCGGGCGTTCCCGTGAGGCTGGTTGCGGGCTCAACCGGCAGCACCTCGGGGGCGCGGGGTGACTGGCTGAAGTCGAAGTCGTCGCGCAGGTCGCCCAGGATTGAGGCGTTCTCACGAACGTCGGGCCGTGGATCAGGTCGACCATCGCTCGCGGGGTCGATGCGCTGGCCGCCGAGGAAGTCGTCCTCGATGAACTTGTCGTACGCGTCGAAGCTCAGCGTCTGGTGATCAATAGCGCCATGCTTGGCGTATGGACTGATGGTGAGGCCAGGCACGCGCAGGCCGTATCCGTTCTGATCCACGCGCGGCGGAACAACGTGGTCGTAGAAACCGCCCCAGTCGTCCCAGCACAGGAAGATCACTGACGATTGCCAGTCCGGGCTCTGCATGACCGCGTTGATCAGGCTGGTGACGTAGCTCTGGCCGAAACTAACGGCCGCGGGCGGGTGCTCGCTGACCGCACCGGATGGCACGACCCAGGAGACCGCCGGCAGCGTTCCATTCGACGCCGCGGTGTAGAAATTCTCCACTGACTGGATGTTTGCCAGCTGGTTATCAGCGCGCACCGTATCGAAAAACGGAAGCGGATTCCAGATACCAGGTGTGCTGGCGGATTGGCGAACCGGACCGCAGGACATCGCGGCGTCATCTTCGCAGTCCGGTTCGGTGCCCGTCACGATGTAGTAGCCCCAGCTGATGTTGGACTTGTGAAGCAGGTACGTCAGGTCGGTCCAGGCGTAGTCCGGCTGCTGCGCGGTTGCGCCGCCGTACACCGGAGGAGCCGCCGGCGGCCGGCTGGTGCGACCGGCCTCCTGCAGGTCATTCACACAGCTCGCGGGATTCTCGCGCTCGGTGCAATGCGCCGACCATTCTGATACGAGAAACAGGTGCTCCGGCAAACTCCACGAGGCGTTCGGCTCGAACATGCGATCCTGCAGCACGAAATCCTGGGCATACGTCCAGTAGTTGGGGATATCGCTCTGGGTGTGGTAGCCCATCACGTCGGGGGAGTTTGAGTTCGTGCAGGCGGGGTTGGTTGGATCGAGGCAGCCTCGACGACCGGCCTCTGCCTGGCCGATGAAGCCGTCCATCTTGCCAGCGTTGATATCCGCGGTGGCGTTGTTAGCGGAGTGCGGGCCACCGCCGTTGACGTCACTGTGGTCCTCGAACGGCGCGACGCAGGCACCTGTTTGCGGATCGGTGACGCAAACGCTGGGCTGACCGTTTTGCATGGGAATGCCGTCGGCGCCTGGGAACGTGCCGAAATAGCTATCGAACGAACGGTTTTCCTGCTGAATGATGATGACGTGCTGGATCTTGTGGATGTCGTCGGGGACGGCCGCGGCCTGGCCGAACGAGGTCAGCAATAGAGGCGAGGGGCCACAGGCGGTGGCCAACATGACGGCCGCAACAGCGAGAAAGCGCACGTTCCGCATCACTAGGTTCACGCTCCAGAGGCGCACAACGTTTCAACCCACTCCCTTCGTGGGACCCACCTCGGTAGGGTTAACACTCCGTGGGTGGCCAGACTTACGGGTCGCGCTTGAGTTTGCGCCACCCGCCGGCGCGGTTGTTGGCGATGATCTGCTTGAACATCGCGCCCAGGGCGCGGCGATTGATAGGCTCGCCCTGCCGCACGGCGACGGTGCGCGCGGTCTTGTTGTCGTGCCCCGCGGTGATGATGCCCTCTGGATCCGGCACGATTGCGCCGTCGTACAGAAAGATGTTGACGTGATCCTTGGTGCCCATGAGCGCGCAAATGTTGCCGTCCATCACAAAGTAGGGATACTTGCTGCGCTTGATGGTTTCGCCAACCGCGGGGTCAACGCCATGGACCAGCTCGCGCACCTCGCGGCAGATGCTCTGCTGCCACTCCGGCAGCCCTGCGATATAGGCGTCGATGCGCGGGTCCGGCGTATACGTCACGTTTCAACGCTACTACCATGGCGGCGTGCCCGCTAGCATCCTAAGCACAACGCACGCACAATTCGGGCTCGCGTATCAACGTGCGGGCGAAAGCAACACTGAGAAACTGCTGCTGCTCCACGGAATTGGTTCCAACAGTCATTCCTTCGCCAAGCAATTGGCCGACCTCGGGCAGAGTTTTGACGTGGTGGCGTGGGACGCGCCGGGCTATGGTGCCTCGAGCGATCCACCGGCCAATTACTCCATGGCGGAGTTTGCGGATGCCGCGGCGGCGTTGTTGGATGTGCTTGGATGGCAAAGCGCGCACGTGCTTGGCCATTCGTTCGGCGGCGTGATTGCGCAAATGCTGCATCACCGCCACGCGCGGCGCGTGCGAAGTTTGATCCTGGCGGATACCAACGCTGGAACGGGCTCTATGCCAGATGCCGCGGAGCGTACGCGCCAGCGCCTCAGTGAGCTGGAGCAGTTCGGGCCGCGCGGCCTTGCCGAACGGCGCGCACCAAATCTCGCGACGTCTGATGCACCGGCCGAACTGGTGGCTCAGTTGATTGAGATCATGGCGCAGATTCGCGCACCTGGCTACACGGCTGCCGCGCTCGCGATGGGCGCGACCGATTTGCGGGGGCAGCTCGCGCGTATTGACGTGCCAACACTGGTGCTGCATGGCCAACGTGACACGGTCATCCCGCTGCGAACGGCAGAAGCGCTCGCCGCGGCGATACCCGGTGCGAAGCTCGTCACTCTAAGGGACGCTGGACATGCCAGCAATCAACAGGCGCCGCGGGCGTACAACGAGGCGGTGCGCGCGTTTCTTACGACCGCCACAGGTCGGCAGGCGGCAATGGGTTCCCGATCATAGCGGCGGCGCGAACGACAGTCGCGGCGTCGTTGCGCAAGCGGAATTTCTGACCGGCCGGCACCTGCACCAGGTCCCGCCTGGCCAATCGTGCCGTTGCCTGTTCATCACCGTCATCGGCCCATTCCACGCTGAGCACGCCGTCCCAGACCATGAACGCCGTCTCGAAGTCGAAGCGGTACCACGGCGTTGCCGCGGACTGCAGCAAGGACACCATCTCGAGGCTGTAATGCCCCGGCTCCACGATGCCGCCTTGCGCTTTCGGCAGCACGTAGGGCTGATGCGCAAAGCCAGCGTCGACCCAGGCCGTTGCGACGTCCGTTCCTCGAACCACGTACTGCCGGATCCATCGCGAACGTTCATCGTCTGGGGGCAGCAGCGGCTGGTTGAACGTCGGGCCAGGATCACCTTTGTTGGGGTGATACTTGTACGCCGGGTTCAGTGGCCTTGGGTGGCCGACCATGAACTGGGCCACCACCGGCTGCGGCCCATCGTTGCGGAAGCCGTGAGGCACGTCGGACGGATTGAGCAACAGGTCGCCGGGGCCGAGCATGACGTCGACAAACTCGTCGTTCGGCCGCTGCCAGCTGACCGTGAGCCGGCCTTCGTGCACGAAGAAGATTTCCTCGATCTCGTGCGCGTGGACCGCGGCGTAGCGTTCGGGATCGAGATAGATCAGGCTACAGGTGAAGCAGCTCGGCGCCAGCGTTGAGGGGTCGCCCGTCTTTGGCGAGCCGCCGGCACCGATGTACCGCATCTGTGCGCGCGAGAGCTCGGGGTAGCCGCGGCTGGCGGGGAAAGCGTCCCAATCCCAGAGCTTCTGGTGGTGAAGGCCGAGGTGGCCGGCCAATCGCTGCGCGAGGCTCATGTACACAATAGAAGCATGATGCGAGCGAGCGCGCGGGTCGCGATCGTAACTGGCGGCTCGGGCGGGATGGGTCGCGAGATTGCCGCGCGGCTTGCTGACGACGGTTGCAGCGTTGTCGCGCTGGATCGGCGCGATTCCGCCGAGGCCGAGGCGTTGCGGGCGGGCCGCACGATCGCGTTTCACCTGGTAGATGTGGCCAGCCGTGACGCGGTCGAGGTGGCCGTCGCCCATATCGAGGCTGAGCTCGGGCCACCGACAGTCCTGGTAAATGCAGCCGCGGTGATCAGTCGGGCTCCGTTTCTCGAGATTACGGACGAACAGTGGGACGAGGTCATGCGCATCAATCTGCGCGGGACGTTCGTGATGTGTCAGGTCACGGCTCGGGCGATGGTCCGCGCGAGCGTGCGCGGCCGCATTATCAATATCTCGTCGAACAGCCAGGTGATGGCGACGCCGCGCGCGGCACACTATGCCGCGACTAAGGGCGGCGTGTTCTCGCTGACGCGCACGATGGCCTTCGAGCTGGCCGGCCACGGCATCACCGCCAACGTCGTATGCCCAGGCCCGGTCCTCACCGACATGACGCGTGAGGCCTTTGCCGATCCCGAGTACCGCGCCCAGCGCGAGGGCACCGTGCCGATCGGCCGCATAGGCCAGCCAACCGATATCGCCAATGTTGTCGCGCTGCTGGCCTCAGAGTCGAGTGAATTCATCACCGGTGCTACCCTTTTCGTCGACGGCGGACAAACGCTCACCGCCTACTCATGACCCATCTGCTCACCCGACTACGGCACGACGTAGACCTGGAAGCTGGTCGACTTCCGGCGTACCTCTTTAGCGACCCGGACGTATACGAGCGCGAGCTCCAGGCGATCTTCGCGCGATGCTGGCAATGCGTCGGGCACACTTCCGAAGTGCCAGAGCCGGGAGATTACGTTACCCGTTATCTGGGCACCGATCCGATCATCGTGGTCCGCTCGGAAGACGGCGCAGTGCGCGTATTCCTGAACGTGTGCCGCCACCGCGGCATGCGCATCTGTCGATCGGATCTCGGCAACGCCGCGCACTTTCGTTGTCCCTATCACGGCTGGACCTATCGTAACGACGGCCAGCTGACCGGGGTGCCGTACCAGCAACTGGCGTACGGCGACACGCTCGATCGCGACACCATTCAGCTCCGCCAGGCTCGCGTCACCGAGTACGCGGGCTTGATTTTCGCAACCTGGGACGACACTGCATGTCCGCTTGACGACTATCTCGGAGACGCCCGCTGGTATCTCGATTTCTACGTGCGTCGCGCGGAGATGGAAGTGATGGGCCCACCCCACCGCTGGGAAATCCGCAGCAATTGGAAAATACCCGCCGAGAACTTCGCATCGGACGCCTATCACACGGGACATCTGCATGCGTCAATCTCGCGGCTTGGCCTGGTTCCGAGTGCCCGCTTTGCGGAGTCCGGCTATCACGTACACGCCGGCAACGGTCATGGTGTAGGCCTGGGGCTTCCATCGGATGAGAACGTTTTCGAGCCGGGTATGCTGGCGGAGTTCGAACGACGTTTGTCCCGCGAACAGTTTGACGTGCTGCGGCAGATCAAGAACATGCACTGCACGATTTTTCCGAATCTGTCATTTCTCATCTCATCAGCTCGATTAGGCGGCAAGCTGATCTCGCACACCAACATGAAGGTCTGGCTGCCGAAAGGCCCGAATCACATGGAGGTGCTGTCGTGGGGGCTGGTGGAGAAGGCGGCACCCGCGGACTGGAAGGAGCGGTCCGCCCAACATTACGTTCTGACGTTCGGCCCTTCCGGCATCTTTGACCAGGACGATAGCGAAACGTGGATCGACATCACGCGCAACGCGGCCACTCCCGCCGCGCGAGAGCTGGAGTTTTACTACGTGCAGGGACTGGGTCGGCAGCGGGCCGTAGAGTTCGTCGGGCCTGGAGAGGTGTACGCCAGCAAATACTCGGAGAACAATGCGCGCCAGTTTTACCGACGCTGGCTGCAGCTCATGGCGAATGCCGATTGATCAGGCAGCGCTGGCGCTGTGGTTCGAGTCGGTCAGCTGGCTGGACAACGAGGCCCAACTCCTGGACGCCGGCCAGTTCGATCAATGGCTGTCTTTGCTGACAGAAGATATTCGGTACGTGGTGCCAGTGCGGGTGACGCGCGAACGTGGTGGCGGCCCCGATGTGCATCTCGGTGCACCGCATTTTCAAGATGACCTGGGGACGTTGCGGATGCGCGTTGAGCGACTCAAAACCGAATTCGCGTGGGCAGAGGATCCGCCGTCGCGCACGCGCCGGTTCGTAACCAACGTGCGCCCACGTTCGCTGGAAAAACCCGACGTGGCGGTGCAGAGCAACCTGCTGCTGTACCGCAGTCGCGGTGACGACCCACGGCCCGAATTGATCTCGGCGGAACGGCACGACGTACTTCGACGCACCAGCGATGGGCTGCGACTGTCACGACGTGAGGTGATCCTGGACCAGGCCACCCTGCCGCTGCGCAATCTGGCGCTGATGCTATGACGTCTCTCGAATCCGACGAGCACGCCGATCGTGAGTTCGAGCTGACGAACGAATTCGCAACCGTGCGCGTGCGGCGGGTCTTTACGCGGAACGGCGTCCGCCTCGAGATCAGCTCCCCACGGCTCGGGCGGGCAATTCGGCTGGATCCACTGTCCCTGGAAAGCCTCACCTGGCAGACGAGCGAAACCTTCTCCGAGTTCCTGCGACACCCGTTCGGCCCCAACGACGAGCCAGGTTGTTAGCCGGTTGGGCGGAGGAGCGGCGTAATCGCGGCCTTCAGCTCGTCGTGGTGGCCGATGATGGTCCCGTCCTGGTCCACGGCTTTTGGCGGGGACGAGGTCCAGGTGGCGGCAGGGTCGTACAGGGCGTAGAAGTCCCAGGTCGTACCCTTGCTTTCAGTGACATTGGCGCTGTACCAGTTGCCGACGACTTTCTGCTCATCCCAGAAGTGACGTACACGTGGATCGCTGAGACCATCGCCATCCCACCGGTCGCGACTATCGCCGAAGAGCATGTTGAACCACACCACGTACACACGCAGGTTTGGATCAGCATTCTGGCTCAGAATATTGTTCTGGACCCAACTGGCCCCTTCACGACAGACCGGTCAAGTAGGCGAGACCAGAAGGATCAAGCGCGGCTTGCCGGCATCCTGGTTGAACACTGTCTGGAGGTCCGACATCGTGTGAAGGTCCGTCAGCGTCAGGCCCTCCGGTGGATGTGCCGAGCCGAACGGTAACGACGCATGGCGGCAGCCGGCCACCACGAGCGTGGGTACGAACAATAACGTTCGGAGACACGTCCGTCGTCTCATGCGAACAGTCCTCCAGCTGAGAGCCAGTAATACACGATATACCCACCAGTGAGTACGAGTAGCAATGCGGAGAGTGGCTGAATAACTCGACTGATGGTGCGGATGCGGATCAGCACACCGCGTCCGCAGGCACCGAACACAATCGTAAGCAGCGATACCACTGCGCCCATACCCAGTCCGTACAGAACCAGTTGGCCGAGCGCACCGGCAACGCCGCCGAGCGCGATCCCGCTGCCGAGCGCGGCCAGGAACAATGGCAGTGCACACCCGAGCGAGCTGAGCGCGAAGGCGACTCCGTACGCGGCGTACCCGACCAAACTTGTGCGCCTGGAGGCTGGGCCAAAACGATCGGCCAGTCGTTCGGCCTGGGGGAGCGCGAGCGTTGCGCCGGTGAGCAGCCGCGCTCCGATGAACACCAGGACCACGCCCGTGACCAGGCTAAGCCACGGCAACCAGACGCCGACGACGCCGCCGATCGCGCCAAGGACCGCGCCCATGAGCGAGAACAGCGCGACGAAGCTGACGGCCATGGCGGCACTGACTTTGAGCGATGTGAGCAGGTTGGTACGCCACGGCAAGTGCTCGTGCGCAGCCGTGCCCAGGTACAGGGTCAGGTACGTAGGCAGCAAGGCGAAGCCACATGGGTTGACCGCCGCGGCCATACCCAGTCCAAACGCGAAGCCGAGCGGCAGGGTTGCGCCGAGTGCCTCGAGCGAGGCGGTTGCCTGACTTGCCAGCGTAGTGAGCGTGACCGAAAGACCATCGGCAGCCGTGCCCGAAGCCGCGGACACGGCCACGGCGAGCGTGCCAAGCGCGACGAACGCGGCGATGACATCGCGCGCCAGCCGGTGCTGTGCGCGGTTGAGGTTCCCAATCGTTGCCAGCATCGCTCTCATTTGGGATCCTAGACCTTGGAGTGCGCTCGAAGGTCAAGCATTCAGCAGATGGCGGCCTGCGGATCGGCGAGCTGGCTGTCCGCAGTGGGCTGGCGACCACCGCGCTGCGGTACTACGAGAAGGCCGGACTGCTGCCGGCTGCGGACCGTACAACGACAGGCTATCGCACCTACGATGCCAGCACGTTGCCGCGGCTGGCGTTTATCCGCGCTGCTCAGAGTATGGGACTGACGCTCGCGGAGATTCGTGAAGTCATCCGGATTCGCGATGGCGGTTCACCGCCTTGCAGCCACGTTGTGGGCCTGCTCGAGCATCATCGCGCAGAGGTGCAAGAACGCATTCGCGAGCTTCAGCGGCTAGAGCAGGAGCTGGCACAGCTCGCCGAACGTGGGGCCGAGATCGATCCTGCCACGTGCGATCCGCTTGGCATCTGCGCCGTGATCCCGGCCGACGTGAGGGTCTAACGCGCGGCGGCCAGGGCGTCCTGGTATTCGCCTCGCGATTTGTCTCCGCCGTTGGTGCGCCACGCGGTAACCAGTCCGTCGAGGTCGCTCAGCGCCGAACGTCCTACGACGATATCGTTTACGCCGTCGTTCATCGCCTGATCGAGCAGCGCCTGCTGGGCTGCGAACGTTGGCGAGAAGTAGCCCAGGGTTGGATCTGGAATGGCCACATCCGCCATGGCTTTTTCATCCGTCTGGATGTCAGTCGCGTACTCCATACTCCGGTCAGGTGAGAACAGCACCTGCGGGTTATTGGTGATGTACTTCCACGTGCTCAAGACTTCCGCTCGGCCTTTATCCGTCAGGGCCGGCACACCGTTGGCGTCGCGATTGAAGTGCACTCCCTCGACGCCATAATTCAGCAGCGTGTATTCCTGACTGCCGAATGGCGAAGCGATGTAGTTGAGCACGCGCAACAGAAGCTTGACGCGGTCGTCGCTGCCCTTTTTCACAAAGCTGATGCCGAAATTGCTCGGACCGGTGTGGTAGATCGGCTTCGTTTTTCCGTCCGCGGAGAATGGATGAATCACGCGCAAGCGCGCCGCTGGATTCTCGGCTGCCAACAAGGACCACTGCGCAATCAAGGCGCCGAACGAGTGAGAGGCGACCACGGCCTGGCCACCGCGCAGCGCGGTTGACAGGGTAGTGCCCGTCAACGTCTTCGAGTCTGGATGCCAGGCGCCAGCCGACCACAAGTCGCGTGCAAACCCTACCGCCGCACGATACTCATCGGATTCATAGTCTTTGACCAGTTTCCCGTTGGAGTCCAGGCGCCAGTTGTTGGGCGCGCCGAAGACCATCAGTAGGGGTGACTGCGGAGCGAGTCCGAAAAAGCCTGCGGAGGCCAGGCCGAACTGGTTCTGCTGCGCTTTTGTCAACGTGATGAGAAACGTCTTGAACTCGTCGGCGGAGGTCGGCAGCTTCAGCTGCGCCTGATCTACCAGGTCCTGCCGCACCAGAAAGGCGTTGAGGAATGGTGCGCGGGGCACCGGTACGCCGTAAATAGCCCCGTTCAGGACCGTCTCCGCCCAACACGGTGTTGGAATATTGGCGAGATTCGGGTAGTCCTTCACGGCGTCGCCTGCTAAGTGTGGTGTCAGGTCCGCGCATTGTGTCTGCAGGAAGGCCGGGAGATTCGGAATGTATTTCTGGGGTGGGTTGTAGATGGTGTCAGGCAGATCGCCGCCGGCGATAGTCGTTGCCAGACCGTTGCGATAATCGCCAGAGCCGTACAGGCGCTGGCGCACGGTCAACCCCATGTCAGCATTGACTGCCTGCCACGCCGGGTTCTGCTCCAGGGCTACCACCGCACCCTGGATGAGGTTCGTCATCAGCGTGACGTCTTCTCCGTTCCCCGTCTTTTGCTTGACCGACTTGAATGGCGTTTGGGGGAACGTGAAATAGCCGGCATCCACGCCGTCCGCGCGTGGTGCAAGGTCTGCTTTCGGTCCGTCCTGGATCTGCACGTAGCTGGGCAGGTTGACCTTGCCAGACTTGGCTCCGCCGCCCGTGGCGGATTGGCCGCCACTTGCCGCTGGCAGCAGTGTGCTGCAGGCGGCTAACAGCGGAATCGCGAGACCAATGGCTGATGCCTCACCCGCTCTAAGCATCAACGCTCGCCGCGTCAGTGTTGCCATCGCCACCCCTCCCGCTAGATTCTGTACCGACCAGTCACGATATGCTGGCCGACCTCAAGCCCGCAAGCAAGGTATCCACCACGGACTCCGCGTCGAACACCCGATCATCGCCCGCCACAAACGCCGCGTAGCTCGCCCCCACCAGCATGTCCACGGCGGCGTGTACGTCGGCGTCAGCCCGGATCACGCCCTGACGGATGCCCGATTGCAAGATGCGTCGAGCGCGCTGGCGGCTGGGGCGCACGGCGCGCTCGCGGAAAGCCGCGATCAGCTCGGGATTGTCGCGCTGCGCCGCCAGCATGCCGCCGACCAGGCCGATACCGACGATATCGTGCACGCGCTTCACGCTTTTCAGATGCGCGATGAGGTCAGCTCTGATGTCGCCAGTGGTGGTGTCCGGCTGATCGACATACAGGGAAGCCACCGCTGCCGTGGCAAGATCGATCTTCGATGGCCAGCGCAGGTAAATCGTCGGTTTGCTTACGCCGAGCTCCGCCGCGATGGCGTTGACCGACATGCCTGCATAGCCGCGCTCGGCAAGGTGGCGCAGCGCGGCTTTGAGCACCAGGTCATCGATGTGGACGGAGCGGGGACGTCCTGTAGTGCGGGCCCTTGGTCCGAGCGCGGTCTCCACGTTACTGCGACATTCTATACGGTGTGGTATTGTTACGCCCGACTACCCTGGACAGAAACAGAAATACTTCTTCTAGAAAGAACTTACAAAGGTAGAACTTTGGAACGTACCTACGATGTCGCCATTGTTGGCGGCGGGCCCGTGGGGGTCGGCCTGGCGGTGGAGCTGGGCCAGCGCGGCGTTTCGACGGTGCTCGTCGAGCGACACCTCAGTCCGCAGCCCATTCCGAAAGGTCAAAGCCTGACCAATCGGACGCTCGAGCACTTCTACTTCTGGCACTGTGTGGATGAGCTGCGTGCCGCCCGGGTGATGCCGCCGGGCTATCCAATCGGCGGAGTGACGGTGTATCGCGACCTCACCAGCCCGTACTTCCACGCGGGGCAGGCGTTCAGCGGGCGCGGCTCGGCGGTGCGCGATTTCTACTTTCAAGCCAACGAGCGGCTGCCGCAGTACTGCACGGAAGCGGTCCTGCGTAATCGGTTGAAACAGCTCCCGTCGGTGGAAACACGCTTCGGCCAGACCGCAATTCGCGTTGAACAAGACGAAGAGACTGCCAACCTGACAATCGTCTCCTCCAACGTCTCCGAGGACGCGTTTTACAGTTGGTCGGCCGATACCGAGCAGCAGATCAACCGGGATGCGTCAGGTCAAACGCTGCGTGCCAAGTATGTGGTGGGTTGCGACGGTGGCAAGTCGCTGGTGCGGCAGAGTATGGGGATCGATCGTGGCGGACGCAACTTCGATCAACGCATGGTGCTGGCAGTATTCCGCTCAAAGGAATTGCACGAGTTTCTCAACAAATTCCCACCGTCCACTACGTATCGCGTGATGAAGCCGGAGCTGCAAGGCTATTGGCAGTTCTTCGGACGTATCGATGTTGGCGAGGGCTTCTTCTTCCACGCGCCGGTTCCGCGTGATGCCACGCCCGACAACTTCGATTTTCTCGGACTGCTTCATGAGGCGGCCGGCTTCAGCTTCAATGCGGAGTTTGACCACATCGGTTTCTGGGACCTGCGGGTGATGGTCGCCAGCCAGTACAGGCTGGGTCGCACGTTCATCGCCGGTGATGCCTGCCACCAGCATCCGCCGTACGGTGGTTTTGGACTGAACACAGGCCTGGAGGACGCGGTCAACCTGGGCTGGAAGTTGGCTGCAACGTTGCAGGGTTGGGGTGGCCAGCGGTTGCTGGATTCCTACGACCAGGAGCGGCGGCCCATCTTCCAAGAAACTGGCGAGGTGATGATCGCCGGCGGTATCGACCAGGATCGGCGATGGCTGGAGCGTTACAACCCGGACAGGGATCGCGCGGAGTTTGAACGTGCCTGGGCGGAGTATGGGGCAACGCGGACCGTGCGGCCGCAGAGCTATGAGCCGCACTACGAGGGCTCATCCGTCGTGATGGGACCCGCAGGTGGCGTGTGCAGTATTCATGGGCGCATGTCCTTGCGCGCAGAGGCGGGACACCACCTCGCTCCCCGGCAACTCAGCAACGGTCGGAATGTGTACGAAGAGCTCTCGGACGGGTTCACCCTGTTGGCTCTGGACGCCGACGACACTGCTGTTCGCACGCTGGAGTCCGCCGCGAACGAACGCCACATGCCACTAAAAGTGGTCCGTGACAGTTACGCCGACGGACGTGAAGCATACAGTGCGCATCTGGTGCTGGTGCGCCCGGACCAGTACGTGGTCTGGGCGGGTGACATGCTGCCGTCGGATACGACGGCGATGATCGAACGTGTAGCCGGACAGTAATGACGGTCGTTTACGACACGGTCATCCGCAATGGGACTATTTGCGACGGAACCGGCGCGCCACCAACACAAGGTGACCTGGCTATACAGGGTGATGCCATTGCGGCGATTGGAAGGTTTGACGGCCACGGCAATCTCGAGTTGGACGCGACCGGTCGCGTGGTTGCCCCCGGCTTCATCAACATGCTCAGCTGGGCCACGGAGTCGCTGGTTGCCGATGGCCGTTCGCAGAGCGACATCCATCAGGGTGTGACGCTGGAGGTCTTCGGCGAGGGTTCCTCACTTGGACCGCTGAATCCCGAGATGAAAGCGAACTTGCGCGAGCGCCAGAGTGAGGTCAACTACGATATCGACTGGACCTCGCTCGACGAGGGCTTGCAGTGGTTGGTCCGGCGCGGCATCTCTTGCAACGTGGCTTCTTTCGTTGGCGCGACAACACTCCGCATTCACGAAGTGGGCTACGTGAACCGGCCGCCAGAAAGCCGAGAGCTGGACCACATGCGCGGCCTGATGCGCGAAGCGATGCAAGACGGCGGGCTCGGCGTTGGTTCATCCTTGATCTATGCGCCAGCGCAATTCGCGGGGACCGATGAGCTGACGGCCTTATCGGAGGTCGCCGCCGAGTACGGCGGGATGTATATCTCGCATATCCGCAACGAAAGCAAACAGTTGCTGGAAGCGCTCGAGGAGCTGATCTCGATCTCCGAACGGTCCGGTGCGCCTGCGGAGGTCTGGCACTTCAAAGCCTCCGGCCCGTCCAACTGGCCCAAACTGGACCAGGCCATCGAGCGCATCGAGGCCGCACGGCGGAGTGGTCAACGCATCACCGCGGACGTGTACACCTATCACGCCTCATCCACCGGACTGGATTCCACCATGCCTGGTTGGGTCCAGGAGGGCGGCCACCGCGCATGGGTGGCCCGCTTGCGCGATCCCTCTGTGCGTAAACGCCTCCGCGAAGAACTGTCCATTGCTGCGACTGACAATGAGTTTCTCAGCGCCGAGAAGATCCTGCTCGTGGGTTTTCGCAATCCCTCGCTGAGGAATCTGACCGGTAAGACGGTGGCGGAGGTGGCGGCAGTGCGCGGGACATCGGTCGAGGACACCATCATGGACCTGGTTGTCGAGGACGACAGTCGAGTCCAGTGTGTGTTTTTCACGATGTCCGAGGACAACGTGCGCAAAGCCGTGGCACTGCCATGGGTGGCGTTCTGTTCGGATGCGGGCTCGTTGGCGGCGGAGGGGATCTTCCTCAAGACCAGCACGCATCCACGCGCGTACGGTAGTTTTGCGCGCGTGTTAGGCAAGTACGTGCGTGAGGAAGGCGCCGTCCGGTTGGAGGAGGCAGTTCGCCGGTTGTCGTCATTTCCAGCGGAGAACCTCGGGCTCGACCGGCGTGGGCGGCTGAGCGAAGGCTTTTACGCCGACGTCGTCGTTTTCGATCCGGCCTCCATCCGGGACCATGCTACGTACGATGCTCCACACCAGTACGCGACTGGAGTCCAGCACGTGTTTGTCAACGGCGTGCAGGTCCTCGAGGATGGTCAGCACACGGATGCCCGCCCCGGCCGTGTTGTGCGCGGCCAGGGCTACACGCGCGGTCCTCGCTAGTCGAGCCTCGCCTCAAACTCGCCGCACCACCCATTGCAACGGTCGGCTAAACTCCGTTAACGGACTGATAACAAGAAAGAAGGGAGGGGCTTTCCGAAGACCGAGAACCGAGAACCGAGAACCGAGAACTCGGCTTTCCTTGCTTTTATTGTCCTGGGTGGGAGGTATGGCAAGTGCTTTTCCAGTCCCGACCCCATTGGCTCGCGTTGGCCGCATCGGTCTCCGTGGCTGTGGGACTGCTCGGCTCGTCTACTTCGGCTGCTGTCCCTGACAGTGGCGCTTCCATCAACAACGACGACAACGAGTCCGTTTACCGTGACGGCTACGACGGCGCAGCCGGTTATCTGCCCGTGTTCCATCCAGCGGCGCTCAGCGCGGCGCAGGCGACGCAGGCTCGCACGAGCCTGTATCCCACGGCGGGTGGTACCAAACCGGATCCGTCGAATGTTGCCCTCGAATTCCCGGATCAATTCAAGCTCCAGATAGCCTGCTTCGGCCGCGGGCTCGATCCGCGTGGACCATACGCGCAGCCGCCGAAGGCGCCGTATCTGATTCCTGGCAACGTGGCCGCGATGACGTTCGGCACGAAGGTCCTCGAGGGTGGTGGACTGTATGTTGCAACCGCGCCCGGAGGCTTCAATAACACGGTCACAGGCCCGGAAAACCTCGATCCATCCCACGGGCCGATCGTTACCGAAGAGAACAAGGCTGGCATCTACGAACTCGCCGTTGGCAAAGACGGCACTTGCACGGAGATACGGACCGTCAGTGGTGGCGTGTCCAACGCTGGGTCCAACGGCGGACCACATCCCGAATTCGGCGATTTCGGCGTAAACATCGACGGTCTCAGCTTCCACGATGGCTTCCTCTATGCTGACGACTTCTCGGGCGGTCCGGAAGGCGCCCGATCGGGTCCGAGCTTCTCCGCCGGCCGGATCCACCGCGTCAATCCGCGGACAGGTGAACGCGTTGCGCTGATCGCGAACTTGCCATCTGAAGGCGACCACCAGAACGATGCCTTCGTCTTCTTCCAGGAAGATGGGCATACGTGGGTGGAGTTCGAGCAGGGCACGACGACCAATAGCGGCACCGTCGATGGCGAAGGGCTCGGCGACATTCCATGCTTCGATATCGAGCTCACGCCGGCGGGTGAACGGTTCTTCCCCTTCACGATGGGATACAAGCGATCGGTGAAGAACCTCCCGGGCGGTGCGCCGCTTGTAGACGGCACGCTCGGCCCGAATGGTGGCCACATCGTGCGTGGCACGCTGCCGTGCAGTGGCTCGACGGAGGCGATTCGTGCTGATGCGTCGATCAACTCTGACGGAACCAACTCAACACTTCGGCTGACCGGTTGGGGCTTCCGCAACCCGTACGGCATGGTCGTCGCCCCGAAAGACGTCCCGGCCGTGGGCGGCGAGCTGGTGCTCACCAACAACGACGTCGATGTGCGCGGGCAACGTCCGCTCGCCAATGGTGGTGATGACGTATGGCCATTCGAAGTGAACGGGACGCCGCCGCGCAACTGGGGTTGGCCAAATCAAGTCAATTTCTTCGCAACCGCCGATCCGCAGTTCGGTCTCGGCAACAACCAGTTGGCGGGTGACGCTGGCGCCTTCACGGGCAACCAGAGTCTGCGATCGCCTACGCAGCCAGCGCAGGCAATCGTTGGCCAAGCGGCGATCTTTAACTACCTGGAGGATCCGAAGGGCCACCTGTTCCGCGAGGGTGACCTGGTCGATCAAGCCATCGACGCGGAGTTCGTCCCCGGCATTTCGCTGGCGACCGTCGATATCTCCGCCGATGGGATCGACGTCAGCGAAAACGCCGACTTCGGCGGCTCGGAGCTGGTGCACAACTTCTTCTTTGCCGGCTTTGGAAACCTGGAGTTCCCACTCGGCAGCGTGCCCGCGGCCAGAGTCGGCAAGGATGTCCGTCGGCTCAAGGTAGAGACCACCAGCACGGGCGCGTATGTCGGGACCGTGCAGAAAGTCTTCGCGCACAACAAGAAACAACCGGGTGGTTGGCCAAACTTGAATACGGGCGGCTTTTTGGGACCGCTCGATCTGAAATTTGCGCCAAACGGCAAGTCGATGTGGTTGGTTGACTTCGGCGGATTCTTCACCAAGGACTCCGGCGCAGTTGGCGGTTTCCGCTGCGATCCGGCGCCCGGAGATTGCGCCAACGGGGCGAAACAGTTTCCTGGCTCGGCCGTGACTGGAGCGCAGTACGGCATCGCGATCGAGCAGGGTGCTGGCACGTCGATGCTGTGGCACTTCGTGCCCAAGGACACCGACGCGTCCGACAACGACTGACTGACGAACTAACCGTGGACTGGGAGGTGTAGATGATTGCACCTCCCAGCTTTCCTAACACCTAGCTCCATTCGCTGTAGAAGCCTGCCCGTACCGCGGCGCGGTACACCTCCAGGCGATTGAGTTCCGCGTTCGTGAACGCATAGCGTGGTTCCGCCGTCGCGGCACCAGAATCGGTTCGCCATTGTCCGCGACAGTTGAAGCAGAACCCGATGGTTCCACAGCGCGCCGTGCGCGGATTCTTGCAGTGCGGGCAGGGCGACTCTTCAATCACAAAGCTTTGCATGGTTCGATCTCCTTCGCCGTAAGACTGCGCCTCGGGTAGCGCGGGTACCACACGGACTACCCACGGTGTGGCCACGTGAAGGAGATCGGCTTCTGCTAGATCAGCCGCCCGTCATGGACATCGGCATGTTGCCACCGCTGATCTGCACGTCGCGGAACAACGCGCTCTGGCTGCCGAGCATAACGGTGATGTCGTACTGTCCGTCGGGCAGCCACACGTTCTGGCCGTAATGGAAGTCAGACGGGCCCATCATCGCGTCATACATCGCCATGACGTCGTTGAGATCGCGCGAGACGCCGGTGGACTTGTCCTTGATGCGGATCACTGGCGAGACGTCATTGACCACGTTACCGCTGGAGTCCGTGATGTGGACCTCCAGGTGGTGGTTGACGGCCATGCCCATGTCGGACATGTCCGACATCGTGTTGGACATGCTGCCCGAGTTGCTCGTACCGCCCGACATGGAGTGGTCGCCCATGCTCATGGAACTGGATGAGCTCTGTCCCATGGCCATGCTCGAACCGGGCGCAGGCATGTCGCCCATGCCAACCTGGCCAACCATAACCTCGGCGTCGTTGCCCATCATGGACGCACCGGGCGCCATCATCTGTGCTGCGGGGCCAACCTGGAGCACGACCGTAAAGCTCGGCGTGCTCTGCACCAGCATCGAGGGCATCATCTCCTGGGCGGCAGCGGTGCCCGGAATCGCGGCCACCGCGAGCGTGCCAACGAGCATCAGCGACGTGGAAAGTCGAGAAAACCGGATCACAGTTTGAATGGACCTCCGATACGTGAGAGTTCTCGTCGAATAGCAATATCCATGCTATCGCTCGCCGGCGAGGCGGCTCCTAACGAATGTTACGCATGGCCCGCCGCGTCGCTCGAAGTCTGCTTTAATCCACTCTTCTAGAGTTCTTCACGGCCGCGGGCTACCAGCGGGAATGAAACCTCGTCCCACGGAGGGTCCAGGGTGCGGAGCGCTGACGCGCGTTTGCCTGCGGCAGCAAGAGCGTTCGCCCCGGATTTTCAGAGCAGAGGATTTCCGTTCACCGCGTAGAGACGGTCGGCAGCGTACGCCATGAGCGCTTTATGCAGTGGCAAGACAAACCAGGAAGGATCCTGGACCTCTCTCATGTAATGCGCGGCGCGTACAATGGAAGCCCGTGCCGCCACGCTGCGACCTCTGCGAAGCATTGCGGATTACGCCCTGGTACTACGAGGATGATCTCTGCTGGATCGCCGAGTGCGAGATCTGCGAAGTGCCAATGGTCGTCTGGCGCCAACACGGAATCAATCCGCCGGCAGACGAGCTGGCGACGATGCACGCTCGGCTGCGAGAGGTCGCCGGGGAGCACTTCGGCGCGATCTATATCGACGACAATATGCGCAACATTCCCGATCATTACCATGCCCACGGCCGCCCGGAAGGCGGTTTCTGGGGCCGCGACTTCCCGGCAAAGCGCCGCTAGCGGCATAGATTCTGCCAGAAGGCCGGCTCGGGGTCAGCGGCGAAGCCATGGTGATGGTGACTCCACTCGATCGGGTCTGCACGGCGGGCACATCTCGGCCGAAAGCGACGTCGGCAAGGGTGCCACCTTCTATGTGGTGCTGCCAGCGGCGAGCGCCGATGCAATTCAGGCTGCCTGATCGACTCCCCTTGACTGTGACGCCTTCGCAATCGCCTCGCGCCCTTCAACGCTTCTGAACTCCCGATGACGGGACGATGCTCATTGAGGTATGGCCGCGTTGCACGCCCAGCTGGACGCCGAGCTGCAGACGATCTGGGCCCGCAATAGCGAGGTCCAGCGCGAACGGTTGCGCAGAATTCGGTTGGCTGTTGACAGCCTCGCGGCCGGGGGCGTATCCGCGTCCGAAGTCTTGCAGTCCGGTGTCACGGCGGCGCACAAGCTGGCTGGTTCTCTCGGCGCCTTTGGACTTGGCACGGCATCTCGTGCGGCCGCGCGCATCGAGCACTTGCTCCCGAAAGCAGGTGTTGCCGACGTGCCGCGCCTGAACCGACTCATCGCGCAGGTGGGCGCCGATCTGGATCGTGGTCCGCGACCGGTCTCAACCACTTCGGAGTTCGAACAGACAGTATCGGCGATTGCCGCATCCGAGCGAGTGGACCTCGTCGTCGTCGACGATGACCCGGTCTTTGCCGAGGCGATCGCGGCGTGGTCAGTTGCGTTTGGCTACACCACACGCTGCTTTTTGAATGGCGCATCCGCGCTCGCAGCGCTCGAAAGCATTCGTCCAGCGGCAGTCCTGCTGGATGTCGATATGCCGGACCTGAATGGCTTCGACGTGCTGCGCGAATTGCAAACAACTGGCTTGGCTTCGAGCATCAACGTGGTGATGCTGACTGGCAGATCCACCTCGCCCGATGTCCTGCGCGCGCTGGAGTACGACATTCGTGGCTACGTCAGCAAACCGGTGAACATGGCTGATTTGTTTGCGCGCTTGCGCGCGATGCTGGAGCGCAACACGGACCTGTTCATCGTGGGCCCAGCGGTGCCAGCCAGCGGAAACGACCTACTACGCCCCTGGCGCGGACCACAGTCCTGACTGTGCGATAGACCCCCTTTCCGCTGCGCGGCGCCACTCGGTCGCCTGCAGGAACCAACACGGTAGACTGGGTGTCCAGGCGTTGGACCCACGGACGGGTAGGTGTTCACAGGGTGAAGCCCTCCGACGCTTGACGTTCCAGAACGTGGACCCTGCCGAAGGGCCGGTTGGGTTACGCCGCCAGGGTTGCTGGTCTTGCGTCGAAGGCACGCAGCCACTCGATGAAGCTATCCGCGGGGATCGGCACACACAGGTAGTAGCCCTGCGCCTGGTCGCAACCAATGGCCGCCAGGCGTTGCCAGGTGCCTGCGTCCTCGACGCCCTCGGCTACGACACTGAGTCCGAGTCCGTGCGCCAGATCCACCGTGCTTTGCACGATCATCAGGTCACTTTCGTTGCTGACCATGTGGCGAATGAACGAGCGGTCAATCTTCAGCTCATCCACGGGCAGTTGCTGGAGGTAGCGGAGTGAAGAATAGCCGGTCCCATAATCGTCCACCGACAGCCGCACACCCAGCTCGCGGAGGCGAACCAGTGTTGCGCGACTTCGCACCGGATCCACCATGAGGCTGCTCTCCGTAATCTCTACTCGCAAACAGCTCGCGTCCATTTGCCACTTCGAGAGGATCTGCTCGATGTACTGTGGCAGCTCTGGATCGAGCATGTCGCGCATCGAGAGGTTCACCGCGATCGGAAAGGCGTAGCCCATGTCGCTCCACGTACGTGCTTCGCGGATGGCCTGCTCCAGCACGCAGCGACCGAGCAGGCCAATGAGCCCGGATTGTTCGGCGACGGGAATGAACTGGTCGGGAGGTACGAGCCCCCGCTCGGGATGTTTCCATCGCACCAGCGCTTCAACGCCCATCAGGTCGCCGCTGGCGCAATCGAGCTTTGGCTGATAATGGAGCAGGAGCTCGCCGGACTGAATGGCTCGACGCAAGTCGCCAGCTACTGAGAGTCGATCGCGACTGTGCTGGTCCTGGTCAGCCATGTAGACGGCGGCGCCGGTGCCGCTGCGTTTGGCAACGTACATTGCAACGTCAGCGCAACGCAGCAGTGTCTCGGTGTCGTTGCCGTGCTCAGGAGCCGCGGCGATGCCGATGCTGGCGGCGATATGCACGCTCGCGTCGCCGAGATCGAACGGTTGCTCCAGCACGTTGAGCAGCTTGCGGGCAACGACGCCGGCTGCTGCGACCGACGCGCCGGGCAGGAGCACCGCGAACTCATCGCCACCGAGACGCGCCAGCGTGTCGCCTTCGCGCAAGTGCGCCAGCAGGCGGGGGCCGACGGCGCACAGCAACCGGTCGCCCGAGACGTGCCCGAGCGTGTCGTTGACGTCTTTGAACCGGTCGAGATCGAGCATGAGCAGGGCGACCGGTGCGTCGGCCGTGGCGAGCGCCTCGTCGAGGCGCATCGTCAGCGTGGTGCGGTTCGCAAGACCTGTCAGCCCATCGTGCTGGGCTTGATGCTCCAGCTCTGCCTGGGCGCGTTTCTGGTCGGTGATGTTGCTGTTAATTGCAAGCGCTCGGAGGGGTTGTCCCTCGATGCGCTCCTTCAGCGCCCAGCGGCTCATGACCAGGACGCGACTGCCGTCACGTCGACGGTGGATGAGCTCGCCTTCCCAACGGCCGGTGCGTTCCATCGATTCGCGCAGCTCAGAAAGCGGCCGAGGGAACTCCGTTTGGAGGATCGCCTGCGGCGTCTTGCCGAGCACCTCATCTCTGCGCCAGCCGTACAGCTGCTCGGCGCCGCGATTCCAGAATTGGAGCGCACCGGACTCGACTTCCCACACGAACATTGCATCTGATGCGAGCTCGAGCAGTTGTGCCTGCTCGGCCAGCGCGGCCTCGACCGTCTTCTGGTGCTGCAGCTCGCTCTCGATCGCGTGGTGCGAGGCCTGCGCATGCACGCGGCCACGATGCTCGCATGTAGCCAGCGCGGCGAGGACGGCCAGCGCCAGCGCCTCAGCAACGTTCACCCACGACGGGCCGGTGGCATTGAACAGCGTGTACGCGCAAAACGCTGCGACAGGCAGCCACAAAAGGATAGGGATGGCGCGCTGAAACATGTGGCGTAACTGTTGAACGCTGAGCGGCATGCGACGCAATCTCAGATCCAAGTATCGGCAGATGCCGTTGATGTACTTAGCTCAGGCGTAGGGAGAGGCGGTACGCATGCTCGATGGCGGCGCCATGCTTTTCAGGCATCCCGCGGAAGTAATCGGAACGGCTGCTGGTCCGGCCCGAGGACAACCCGAAAGTGGCGCTGGTCCAGGGTCAGCACGTCCCGCACGCGGTGGCGCTGCGCCAACACGACGATGGACGCATCCGCAAGCCCGAGACGCAGGTCAGCATACTGCTCGAGAACCGCGGACGCCGCTGCCACGTCAGCAGGTGTGAACGCCTGCAGCTCGTACGCGCCTTTGGCAACGTCCGCGAGAAACCGAAGCTCCTCCCGTTGACCAGCATTGGTGCTAATGAGATAGTCCAGCTCGGCGAGAACGAAGGGTGACAGAATCCGCCGCTGTGGGCGAAGCAACTCGCGCGCTGCCGCGGAATGGTGTGCCTGACGTGGGTCGACAGCCGCCAGGACGCCGCTCGTGTCGAGGATGATCACTCGCGGCCGAATCCGTCCAGGTGTTCCTCGACCTTTTCAGCAAAATGCGGGTCTGCGCTTACAAGGATGCCGATCGTTGGGGCTGGCGGCTGCTGCCGCGCGAGCGCGAGTCGAATACCGTCGCGAATGAGATCAGCCTCGCTGCGACCGGTCTCCCGCGCCGCGCGCTCGAGCTCTGCCTTGAGGTCATCGGGCAGGTAGAGGGTCGTCTTGAACATGCCATACACTATGCCATACCTTGCTAGGCGTAGGCGCGGGCTTGGAGTTGATAGAGCTCGGCGTAGATGCCGTTTGTTGCGAGGAGCTCCTCGTGGGTGCCTCGTTCGGCGATGGCGCCGTCTGAGATGACGATGATCAGGTCTGCCATGCGGACCGTAGAGAAGCGGTGGCTCACCAGCAGCGTCACTGTCCCCGCGGTGGCAGAGTAGTCGCTGGCGGCCCGAGCGAAGTGCTCGAAGAGCGCGTGTTCGGTCGGCGCATCGAGGCTGGCGGTGGGCTCGTCCAAAATGAGCACGAGTGGCGCCTGACGCATCATCGCACGACCCACCGCCAGTTTCTGCCACTGGCCCAGCGAAAGGTCCACCCCACCTTCGAAGGTTTTGCCAAGCTGCGTCTCGAGGTCATCTGGGAGCGCAGCACGCACGTCGGAGGCCGCCGCGCGGGCCAGCGCGTCCGCGACCACATCGGCGCGATGCACGTGCCCCAGGTCACCCACTCCGACCGACTCACGCGCGACGAGCTCCAGCCGAGCGAAGTCCTGGAAGCCGGCGGCCATCCGCAGCCGCCAGTCCTCCGGCGGAATTTGCTGGAGGTCCAGCCCATCGACCGTGATCCGGCCAGCCGAAGGCTCGTACAGACGGCACAGGAGCTTCACCAGGGTTGTCTTGCCGGCCCCATTGTTGCCAACGATGGCGATGGTCTTACCAGCGGGCAGCAAGAGGTTGACACCGGACATCACCGGTCGCTCCGTCCCTGGATAGGCGAATGCAACATCCGTAAAACGAATTCCGTCTCGCAACCGCGGTGGAGTACCAACCGGTGCGCGCGGTTGCGCAGCATGTTTCTGCTCGGCGGCGTAGTCCACCAGCCACACCAGTTTGGCAACCGCTCGCTCGGTGCGCATCAACCACGCAACGTTGTAGGCCAGCTCCGACAGTTGCCCAATCAGGAGGCTGCCGAGCCCAAGCACCAACACAACGGAACCAGGCGATGCGCGCTGGTCGCGCGCCAATGCCAGTGTAACGCCGAGCGCGGCGATATAGCACAGGCTGAACAAAGACCAGGTTGCCAAAAGCCACGCGGCGGAGACCAACTCGTGCCGCACGCGGTCCTGCTCCAGGCCGTCGAACAGCTCACGCCTGCGCTGCATCAGTGTGCCGATGAGCTCGTAGATCCGGATCTCTTTGGCGGTGGCCGGTTGAATCGTCAGATCCTGAAGGTGGCGGAGCCGCCGATTGGTTTCTGCATGCATCTCGCGGAGACGTGAAAACACGCGCTGCTGGTGAACGGTGGCAACGACCGCGGGAATACCGGCGATTGGCAAAAGGATCAACCGCAGGTCGACACCGGCCAGAAGCACAAATGCGCTCAGCACCTGGAACGCGGACGCCAGCGACCAGGAAATCGGATTGAATGGATTGGCGATCGCCCAGCGCTCCGCGCGGATCACCTCAATGTGGTCGAGATACTCCGGCCGTTCGTGGTGTTCGATGCCACTGATGCCGGCCGTGAGTTCCATCAGGTAGCTGTCGAGATACACCTGTGTGTTCTCGCGCATGCGCATTCGCAGGTTGAAGGAGGCCCACATCAGAAAGCGGCTCAACGCCTGGAGTCCGCCGATGACCACCACGCCCGTGACGATGGTGGTCGGATTTGCGGCGACGATACCGTCTGTCACCAGCTTGAGACCGAGTGTGCGCAATGGCAGCGCGATCATCGAGCCAATCGCCGTTAGCACCGACCCAAGTGAGCGGGGTGCGTCGGCGCGCAGCGACAGTTGCAGCATGAGGTGGATCGACCGGAAGAATGACGGCAACTTCATGCCGCGACAAATCGCTCGGCTTGAAGCGTGAACATTTCTGCATATCGCCCACCTGTTTGACCGACCAGCTCATCATGGTTGCCGTCCTCGACGACACGGCCGCGCTCCACCACCACAATGCGGTCCGCGCGACGCACCGTTGAGAACCGGTGGGAGATCACGATCGTGGTGACTCCGGCAGTCAACTCCAGGAAACGCTGATACACCTCCGCTTCGCCGCGCACGTCCAGCGACGCGGTGGGCTCGTCGAGAATGAGAATGCCCGCGCCTGACTGGACGGCGAAGAGCGCCCGCGCCAATGCCAATCGCTGCCATTCGCCGCCCGAGATCTGGCTGCCATGGCTCAGCTCGCGACTGAGCGGAGTCTGCCAGCCCTGTGGCAGTCGCGAAATGATCTCATGTGCGCCAGCCTGATGCGCGGCGCGCTCCACGGCGACATTGTCGTCCGCCGCGCGCAACGCACCGAAGGCGACATTGTCGTACGCGGAGAGCTCGAACTGGGTGAAGTCCTGAAAGACGGCGGCAATACGCGAATGCCAGGCGGCTGGATCCAATTCGCGCAGGTCGACGCCGTCTACGGTGATTCTCCCCGCGGTCGGCTCGTAAAGGCGGCTCAGCAGCTTCACCAGCGTGGTTTTTCCTGCACCGTTCTCGCCGACAATCGCCAGTGACCTCCCGCTCTCGATCGTGAGATTGAAGTCTTCGAATACCTGGTGGCTGGAGCCTGGATAGGTGAACGCAACGTGCTCGAAGCGGATCTCTTTGCGCGGCATGCCGTTGGAGTCGCGCTGGCCTGACAGGCTCGTCAATTGTGTGCGGACCCGCTCCTCCAGCTCGCGGACCTTTTCGATGGTGGAAGCGGACTGCATGATGGCCCAGTCCGGATCGTTGTAGGTGCTCAGGAGTCCGGCCGCGAACAAGGCTTGCACCACTGTCACCGCCGTACCGATACTGACTCGGCCGCTGAGGCTGTCGATTGCCACCAGCCAGATCGTGACCGCCTCCGTGCCCGCGAGCAGCAGCGCGATGCCGGCTCCTAATAGCCAACCCTCCCGTCGTTTGGTCCACACATCCTCCAGGATGGCGATGGCGCTGTGTCGATAACGGTCTACCAGCCAGCGTGCGAGGCCGAAGATGCGTGTTTCTTTGGCAACCCTGGAGCTCAACGCCAGGTTGCGGACATAGTAGGACCGGCGCATCTGGTCGGTCTGACCGAGGATTATCTGGGTGACTTCCTTCCAGTGCCAGCGTGCGCCGGAGTAGCCGAGGACATGCACAATTGCGAGCACCATCGCGGCCCACCAGTAGATTCTGCCGATGATGATCAGCGAGATAAACGCGAAGGTCCGCTGCGACCACAGGAACGTTAGTAACTGGGCCCCTTGGCCTACGCCGAAGCCGGTCACGGCGCCTTCCACCTGCGCAACCACATCCTGAATGTGTGGATCCTCCACCTGGCGCAGGCTGGGGTCGATCGACATCGCGCGCATGATGCGGTCGCCCATGGACTGGTCCACGCGACGCCAAAGCGCGGTGCCGAGCTCGTCCCGGATCGGACCGAGCACTCTGGTGATGATGAAAATTGCGCCGAGAAACGTTAACGGAACGGCGACGTCCGTATTGCTAGCAGCCGCCTGAACCAGCACCCCCGTTGCAATGACGAACGCCGGTTGGAGCAACCCGAATAGGGTGGCGACCACCACGACGGCGATGGTTAGCCGGGGGCTGGCCTGATAAAAGGCAACGATCGCGGTGGCCAGTTGTGGACGGTAGTTTGGCGCTGAGCGCAGGGCAGCAAGGCGCATGGACGGGACGCCCTACTACCTTAATGGACGGACGTGCGTCAGGCGGCCAGGCGGGGGTGGTCTGCGCTGTGTTCGAGGAGCGGGGCGATGGCTTCGGGTGGGCTGGGTTTGGCGAACAGGAAGCCCTGGGCTCGGTCGCAGCCGAGAGCGCGCAGGCAATCGGATTGGTCGGAGGTCTCCACGCCTTCGCCGGTAACGCTCAGGCCGATGCTCTTTGCGAAGGCCACCATGCCGCGCAGCAAGGCGGTGCTGCGCGGATCGCGGCCAAGCCCTTCGACGAATGATCGGTCAATCTTCAGTGTGTCAATCGGAAAATGCTGTAGGTATCGCAGCGCGGAATTCCCGCTGCCGAAATCATCGATCGCCAGCTTCACACCGAGATCCTTCAAGTCGCGCAGGACCTGAAGGATTCCCGGCGTATCCGCGATGGCAACGCTCTCAGTGATCTCCAGCTTCAGACGACTGGCATCCACACCGTTTGCAACCAGCGCGTGCTGGACATCTGCGACCAGGTGCGGATCCTCCAACTGCTTGCCCGAAAGGTTGACCGCCATTACCAGGCGTGAAGACGGATAGGCAGCTTGCCACGAGCGCATCTGTCTGCACGCTTGATTCAGTACCCACCGGCCGAGCGGCACGATGAGTCCTGACTCTTCAGCCAGCGGAATGAACTCGACCGGCGAAATCTGGCCCCGCAGCGGATGCTTCCAGCGCGCCAGTGCCTCCACCTCCGCGAGCGCACCGTCTTGCAAGTCGATTAGCGGCTGGTAGTGAACCGACAGCTCGTCGCGCTCCAGCGCCTCACGCAGGTTCGCCTCTAGCTCCAGCCGTTGCATCACATCCGCGGCCATGGCTGGCTCAAACATGGCGGCCTGGGCCTTGCCGCGGCCCTTCGCTGCATAGAGCGCAAGGTCGGCCGCCTGAAGCAGCTCGCTCGCGCTGTTCACGTTGGCAGCGTCCTGAATGGCGATGCCAATGCTCGCGCTGACGGTCACGCTCCGTTCACCAATTGTCACGGGTTGACGCAGCGATTCTCGAATCTTGCGGGCCACCAAGCCAGGTTCGCCCGAAACACCAACGTCGCCCAGCAGGATCGTAAATTCGTCACCACCGAGGCGCGCGACCAGGTCAGCTTCGGAGGCGCAACTGCGCAAACGCTCCGCGATTTCTACGAGCAACGCATCACCCGCCGTGTGGCCCAGGCTGTCGTTGACGATCTTGAAATTGTCCAGGTCGATGAACAGCACGCTGACCGCGGCGCCTGTTTCGGCCGCCTGCTCCAACTTTCGGTCGAGGCATTCCACAAACGCGGCCCGATTTGCGAGATGCGTCAGCGCGTCTTCGCGCGCCTGCCGCTGGAGGTTCGCGGTCAATCGGGTGCTCTGCAGTGCCAGCGCAACTTCGGCGCACAGCGCCGTCAGCCCGGTCGTATATTCCGTTGCAAGCCGCGCCGGGGTTTCCACCACGAGGAGCCCAACGAAGTCGTTGCGGATCAGCAGCGGCGTCAATGTCAGTGTGCCGGAATGCGGTTTGAACCCGAGGGCAAACTCCAATTCGGCGGCGGTGTCCGCGTCTACGCGCAAGGTGCGCGTTTCGCGACCATAGGTGCGGGCGCGCTCCGGAAGCGTGCTCAGCAGCTTTCGAGTACCGGAGGCGACGTTGGAATCGAGACCCATCGAGGCGACCACTTCGAACGAGTCGCCATCGACCAGCGACAGGCTCACGCGGGTGAGCCCAGTTGCGGCGAGCACGCCGCGCACTGCGGTAAGTGCGGCATTGTGGACCTCCGCGGGCGTCGCCGCGGCGACCAGACCCGCACCGGCTCTGGCCAGAATCTGCTCGCGGATCATCGCGCGCTGGGCTATTACGGAGCTGCGCGACAGAACGAACTTCACGACGCCGAAGACGACGCATGCCATCAGGTGTGTCATCAACTCCGTCGCGGACATCACCTCGAAGCCGCTGCGCAGCGTCTGCGCGGCAAGCACCGCCACGAAGCCACCCGCGTAGCTCAGGATCGCGGTGATCGGCTCGCGGCCGCGATACACCGGGCGAAAGAACAGCCCCTGATACACCAGCACCAGACCCAGACGAAGGTCGCCCAACGTCCACAGCGCCAGAGCAATCACCACGCCCTCCGCGATTGGCTGGTAGAGAGGGAAGCGGCGGCGCTTGAAGGCGCGGTGCGTCGAAATTGCCAGCCAAATGAGGCCGCATGCGGCGATCGTGCGCATCTGCCACGGGGAGGAGGCCACGGCAGCGAGCAGAATGATGCCGAAGGCGCTGTTCCACAGACTGGCCAGGAGCAACGTCAGGTTGGCCCAGGCTCGGAAGTCTTGGGGTGGGCTGAAGGATCCTAAGCGGGGCCGCGCGGCGATCATGATCTCTCTTTCGAGCATCGGCCGGTGCGGCCAACAACTGCAGCGCGGTGCGTTACAGGCGCGACTCGCCTTACGCAGCGGCAGCGGACTCGGTGTGCGCCAGCCATCCTTCGACCGCGCTAGCTGGCATCGGGCGACCGATGTGATAGCCCTGGCCGACGTCGCAGCCGAGCGCACGCAGGCGCTCGTACTGGGCGGGCGTTTCGACGCCCTCGCCGATCGTTCCCATGTGCAGGGTGTGCGCGAGCGTGACAATCGCCCGCACGAAGGCTGCTTGCTCCGGGTCGTGCTCGACCCCGTCGATGAACGAGCGGTCAATCTTTACCAGGTCGAACGGAAAGTCGCGCAAATAGGCGAGCGACGAGTACCCGGTGCCGAAGTCGTCCAGTGCGATGTGAACGCCCAGCTCTCGCAGTGCGCTGAGCTGCGCCAACAGACTGTCGGTGCGCTCCACCAGGCTGGTTTCAGTGAACTCGAGCGTCAGCGCCGACGCCGAGGCACCGGTCTGCAACAGGGCGGACCGGACGAGCTCTTCCAGGTTCTCCTGCTGGAGCTGGCGAGGTGAGAGGTTGACGCCAACGCGCACACGCATACCAGCCTTCGCGAACGCACGCGTCTGGCGACACGCCTCTTCCAGAATCCAGCGACCCAGCGGCACGATGAAGCCGCTGGCCTCGGCGTGCGGAATGAATTCACCAGGCGGCAACAGTCCGCGACGCGGGTGACGCCAGCGCACCAGTGCCTCGAGTCCGACCAGCTGCCCAGAGTCGAACTTGACCAGTGGCTGGTAGTGCAGCTCGAATTCACGCTCGTCAAGCGCGCGACGCAGCTCCACGTCGAGTTCGAGCTGGCGGACGGCCGCGTCGCGCAACGCTGGCTCGAAGATGACGTAGCGGCCCTTGCCGGAGCGCTTCGCGGCGTACATTGCCAGATCGGCGTCGGCGAGCAGCGCTTCGAAGCCGCCGCAGGCCTGACCCGCCACGATGCCGATGCTCGCCTCGGGGGTGATCGCGTTGCCTTGCAGCATGAGCGGCTGACGCAAGGCAGCCAACACCTGTTCGGCCACGGCCGCCGCTTCTTGCTCGGGTTGAGTCAGCCCCTCGATCAGTACGGCGAACTCGTCACCGCCCAGGCGTGCCGCACAATGGGCCGGCGGCAGCGACGCCGTCAGGCGCTCGGCGATGTCGACCAGCATCTGATCACCGGCTGCATGCCCCAGGCTGTCGTTGACGAGTTTGAAGCTGTCCAGGTCCAGCACCAGTAACGCAAGTTGGTCACCTGAGGTGTGGAAGGCCTCGCGCGCGCGTTCCGCCAACAAGCGGCGATTCGCGAGCCCGGTCAGCGGGTCGTGGAAGGCTTGATGCGACAGGCGTTCGTTGAGGTCGACGGTCTCGAGCGCGAGCGCGATTTCCGTGGCCAGCGTGGCCAGGCCGTCCTTGCACTCGTCAGGCAGCTGTTGCGAGGTGATGACGGTGAGGGCGCCGCGCAGCTCATGGTGGACCATCAATGGCGCGACCAGCAGGGTGTCAGTCCAGATGAAGTCGGGCCGGCGCGGCATCGCGCAGATCTGGCTCATGAAGTCGAGGGTTTGGTCCGAGGTGAGCTCGAACACGCGCCGCTCGGCGTACAGCTCTAGCAACGCGGCGGATCTCGTGAGGTTAAAGGTAAGGCCGGAAAAGTCCGCGCCGGTGCGCGCGTAGGTGGCGACGATGCGCATCTGCTCGCGCGTGCCGATGCTCAGCGTGACTTCGGCCTGGGCGTGGGGCTCGGTCAAGGCGCGCGCGCCGGCCAGTGCGACCGCGTAGACGTCTTCTCGCGTGGGGGCGGCAACCAGGTCCGAGCCGGTGGCCGCCAACGCCTGCTCACGCAGGGCAGCCCGCTGGTGACGTCCGATACTCACCCCGAGCACGTGGATCACGCCGACAAGCAAGACGGCGGGGATCTGAAGCACGACTTCGTAGATATCCCACGTGAAAAGCGGAATGAGCGAGATTGCGAGCTGCACGCTGATCACCAGCGCGGCAAGCGCAAAGACCGTGACGGTGGTCAGCGAACGGAACGAGCGGAAAAGCGCCTGGTGGAACAAGACCACGTACACCAGCTCGGTAGCACGGAACGGATCGCCCATGGTGAGGCCGATCGGTATCAGGACGGTGATGCCCAGCAGCGTGGCGAAGGGGCCGAAGCTGCCGCGGCGATGCCCGGCGATTGAACCGACCGCGACGCCGATGACGAGGACGATGCCGATGAGGTGCCACGACCCCGGAACCTCGTCGGCCGCGGTCATCTGGGCGGCACTGGTCGCCAGACATACCAGCGCCGCAAGCAGAAACGCCCATCGAACGCGACCCAATAGGTCGGTCGGAGGGCGCCACTGCAAGTTCACGTATTCACTATCGGCAGACTTTGCGCGCTGCCGAAAGCACCCGTTTCGGGGGGTTCTGGGCGATGGGAGCTCGGACGACAGATTGCGGCGGGGTTACGACGGTCACAGCAAAGCGAATTTGCGCAACTTCGCCGTAACCGGTGGCACGCTGATTGCACTGGCCGCCACGCACAGTGGCCAGCAAGATCCTGGTCGTCGACGACGACGAGGCGGTGTTATGGACGCTCGGCGCGGTCCTGACTGATGCCGGCCACACGGTGACACTGAGCCCGAACGGTGCGGACGCACTCCGCAAGATTCGCACAAGCGAATTCGACGTCGTCCTCACCGATCTCAAGCTCGGCGACATTGACGGCCTTCACATCCTGAAGGCGGTGCGCAGCACGTGGCCGGAAACGGTGACGCTGATGCTGACTGGCTACGCCTCTGTGGAATCGGCTGTTGGCGCATTGCGGAATGGCGCCTACGACTACCTCCGCAAACCTTGCTCTCCGGATGAGCTGCTGGCAACCGTCGACCGCGCGATCGAGCGACGGCAGCTCACTCTTCAGGTCAAAACCCAGATGCGTTCGCTGGAAACGGCGATCGATACCGCGCGCGAGCTGCACTCTGCAATGTCTGCTCGGCTCGAAGGCACCACTGCGCTGCTGCGGGAGCGTGAGCACGTCCTCGTGACGATCTGTACTGAATTGCGCACTTCGCTGATTGCGATCGCTGGCGTGGTTGACCTCGTGCTGGCCACTGGACAACACGAAGACCTCAGGGAGTACCTGGAGCAAATCCGCCACGAGACCCAAGCGTTGGCCGAACGCGTGAACGCTGCGCTCCTGATCACTCGGTCTGAGTCGGTGGAGGTCACGCACCTGGCCCCAGCAGCCGAGCTCACGCCGATCACGCTCGACCTTGCAGCGCTGCCGACCTAGCGCGTTGGTGGTGTGACCTGGCGCCTTGGGCTGAAGGGCGCCGCGCGGATGTTGCTGACGTCGACCTCGGGCATGTCGATGTCAATCGCACCGAGCACCGCGTTGGCTAATTCGTTGTAGCGGTCGAAGTCGCGGCGCAGCCGTGCCCGCCATGCTTGCAGCCCACCGTTGGCGTGCAGCTCAAACGCCGACTCGCGACCGTCCAGTCCTGATGCGACGTGGTCCCACGCCAGCGACAACAGCGCGGCGCGCTGGACGGCGGTATATCCGCCACCGCCAAAGGCATCTTCGAACTCCGCGGCCAGCTCAGAGCGCACCACGTCCGCATCCGACGGCGCCACCACCAGCGATGAGCCAGGCAGGATGCGCAGAATCTCCGTCACCCGCTGACGGGCTTTTTGCATCGAGATGCTGCCCACAGCGATGTGCTTGCGTCCGGGAATGCAGTAGCCCTGCGGCGACCGGTCCGGATCCAGCTCCGCCGCGGTGAGACACGTGCGCACCGTTTGCGAAGCGACGATGAGGTCCAGGATGAACTCGATGGTGGGATCGTGTTGCGTCAGACCCATCGCGTGCGCGCACGCTAGGCCCAGCCCCAGCGTGAACTCAGTCTTGGAGAGCCAGCAATACAACTGATGCCAGAACAGCCAGGTCGCCATGGCCTCTGGCGTTGGATCCATCAAAAACACCCGGTCCCAGGGCACCAGCACGTTGTTCAGCCAGAGCTGACCGTCCAGTTCGTCGTAACGGTTGGACATCGGCGCCATGAACCGATTTGGATGGCGAGCCGAGATTCGTCGGCAGACGACCCAGACGCCCGGTTGGTTGACGCCCACAATGAAGGAGGCAAAGTGGTCGCCGCGTGGCACACCTACCAGGCTTCCGAGGTACACGTCGTCGGCATACGCCGGGCTGGTGAGCATCGCGATCTTGCCACTCACCACCAAGCCGGCGTCAGACTCACGGACCACGCGCAGGGCGGCGCGCTGAGTGGGGTCCTCTCGCATGCGTGAGCCGATCGTGGCGGTACCGGCGGCGAACGTAAGGAAGCGGCCAGTGCCCGCGATCATCGCGCGATAGTCGGTCGCCGCCGCGATCTGTTCGGGCGACACGTTGCGCTGCTCGACGGCGTTCTGGATGCCCAGCGCGATCAGATTCCCATACGTCGGCGTGTGCGTAATGTTGCCCGCGCTGGGGAACAGCGAGGTGGAGAACGCGCGACCCATAGCCGCCAGGTCATTCGGACTGCGCGGGACCACCGCACCCCACGGCGTGCGGCCGCCGTCGGCGTCGGGTGGTGTCAACAGGACGTCGGCGCAGGCCGGGTCGCTGAGGCGGTCATACCAGGCCGCGTATTCGTCGACCATCGCGCGCGTCGCCGGATGCGTGGTGACGTCGTCGATCTCCCCTTCACCGACGACCCACACCTTCCGACCATCGCGCAGTGCATCACGATACTCAGCCCCAGTCCGCACGAGCGAAACCCATTCTGTCAGAAACCGCGACGTTGCGGGGCTACGATTGTCGCGACATTCGTATGGCTCGACTTACCTTCGGTGTTGCACTGGATTTTGGCTCGCAACTGCGGTCGTTGCGGGCTCAGCTCGATCGCCAATCGGCGCTGCTCGAAGCCGCGGAGTCGGCAGGGTTCGAGATTGTCGCCGCGGGCGAAAGCTCTTCAGGGGGTGGCTTTCACCTGCCGAATGCCCTGCTGGCTCTTGCTGCCGTGGCGCAGCGCACCAGCATGCGTCTATGTACTGGGGTCGCGCTGCTACCCGCGTGGTCGGTGTGGAAGCTGGCTCAGGACGCCGCCGAGCTGGATCAACTCTCGGACGGCCGCCTCATTCTGGGCGTGGGCCTGGGCAGCGCCGCGCTTCAAGCCCGCGGAGGGTGGCAGCCTGACGCGATTGCCCAGACGGCCGATGAGGCCCTGAAGTGCCTGCGCGACCTCTGGTCTGGCGCCGCGCAGTTCGCCGGCGACTACGTGAACGTGAGCGGCGCGCTGCCGATTCTGCCGCGTAATGGCTCGATCCCGCTGTGGGTGGGCGGTGCCATTCGCCGCTCGGCCAGCCGCGCGGGGCGGCTCGGCGACGGCTGGTACGGTGGTGTGAACTATCGGCTCTTAGACCTGCCGCGGCAGGCTGAGACGTATCGCGCGAGCGGGGGCAACGGCGCAGTTGTCGTCAACCGTGTCACACTGCTCGCGCGGAGCGCCACCGAGGCGGACTCGTTGGCGGACAGCTACGTCAATGGGACCGTGCGGTCCTACGCGCGGCCTGGCCAGCCAATGCAAGAAGTCATTGACGACGTCGCACTCGTAGGCACGCCCGAACGCGTGGCGGCACAGCTCGAACGGTACGCGGCCGCCGGTGTCACCCACGTCTTGGCTCGCCTGAGCCTGGACCAGATGCCGCCGGAGGTCGCGCGTACGACTATTGAGTTATTTGGTCGCGAAGTACTCCCACGCTTTCAGGCAGCGCGCTGAATGCCGGCGTAGGTGTCCCAGACGTTGATGTACGTCCGACCGGTGAAGGTTCCAACAGTCGGGCCTACCACCCAGTAGGTGGGCACCTCCACCAGCTCGACGTTGATCCACATCTGGCTGTAGCCATAGTGCATGAGGTCCTGCCAGAGCTTCTTGGCTTTGGTGTCGTCTAGCTCCTGAATGGCAGCGTTGTACATGTCATCGGCCTTTGTGTCGTTGCTGGTGGTGTGCACCCCGGTTGACGTGAACATGTTGGCGGAGTGATAGACGTTATTGAAGAAACCGACGTTCACCCACGGCCAGATAGCACCGACCTGCTGCGCCGTCGCGTCCTTGGCGCGCACGAAGACCATGCCGTTGTACACCGGCGTATCGACCACCTGGACGTCGACGTTTACTCCAACCGCTTGCCAGTAGCCCTGCAGGATCTGCATGAGATCAGATGCAACGGCGGTTGTGTACAGCGTAATCGTCTGCGGATTAAATTTGCCTGGATAGCCAGCGTCCTGCAACAGCTGCTTGGCTTTATTCACGTCGTACGCGTCGGCTTGGAAGGTCGCTGGATCATAGGCCCAGGTCTGCTCGCTGAAGAACCAGAAACCGCCCGGTTTGGCCAGACCTTTGTAGTACGTGTCGCAGATCTCCTGGCGGTTGATGGCATATGACAACGCCTGGCGCACACGGATGTCCGACGTCGGACCTTGCGTCATAAATGTGCCGGGGAAGCTGATATTTGCCAGCGTGGGGAGTCCGACCTCCTGCAGGCGGAAACCTTTGCCCTTCAACTCGGTCAGCCGGTCGAATGAGAGGTTGCCGATCATGTCCACATCGCCACGCTCCAGCTGCGCGACACGCGTAGCTTCCTCCGGCACGAGCGTTTCGGTGACGTGCGACCACTGCGGCTTTGTCGCTCCCCAGTAGTCGGTATTCGCGTCGTACTCCATGCTCGTCTTGGCGACCCACTTGGAGAACTTGAACGGCCCGGAGCCAATCGGTGCGGCGCGGAAACCATCCTGACCCACTTTGTCGAAGTAATTCTTTGGCAGGATGTGCGTCTGGCCAAACGGAATCTTCAGCGGCCACTCTGGTTTTTGCGCCTTATATACGACCGTAGAGTCGTCCGGCGCGGTGATCGACTCGTTGTTCTTGAGAATGTAGGGCGACCATGGATTGGTCGAGTCCTTGGATCCAAAACGCTGAAGTGAGAACACCACGTCAGCCGCGGTTAGCGGATCGCCGTTGTGGAACTTGATGCCTTTGCGAATGTTGAAGGTCCACGTGAGGCCGTCAGCACTGAGGTCGTACTTCTCGGCGACATTGCCGACGACGTTGCCCTGGGCGTCGTATGTCACCAGGGTGTCGTACATCGCCCAGCCGAAGGTCGTGGCGATGTTGATCGGGTCCATTGACTCCTGGCCGAAGTCAGCGCTGGCAACGCGCAAGGTGCCGCTGGCGTTTGCTGAGGAGGCCGCCGCTGGCGCGGTCGTCGGTGCGGACGCAGGCGCAGTTGTTGGCTTGGCCGCGGGCGCCGCGGTGGGCCCAGCCGCTGGTGCCGTGGTCGGCGCGATCGTGGGTGGCGGGGCTGGAGCGCTCGTCGGCGCGGTTGGTGCCGCGGCTGGGCCGCAGGCCGCCAGGATCGAGACACTTGCTGCACCGAGAAGGCTCGCGCGGCGCAGCAAGTCGCGTCTACTCCATAGGGGTGTCGGTCCTGTTGGTCTGATCTGGCCCATGTGTGTGGTAAGTCTCCCCAAACGCATTTCGGCCGCATGCTACCCGCGCCTGGGGCGCGCCGCAAACCTTGTATCGGTATACGTTCTCTCCGGGGAAGGTTTTCGCGTTTCGTTCCTTGACCTCGTTTTGATGACTAACGCAGGCTCAGCAGGACTTCGTCGGCGGCGCGCTGACCCGTGAAGAGTGCGCCGTGAACGGTGGCTTGATACCCGTGGAGCTCGGTGGCTTCGCCTGCGAAGAACAGCGTGTTCGCGACCGGCCGTGCAAGCTCCGCCTGTCGCTCCATGCCTCCGGCGCGCACATAGCTGTAGGCACCGCGCGCAAATGGATCTGCTGCCCAGTCGTGGCCCTCCCAGGCGACGACCTGCTCATCGACAACACTACGAGGCACATGCAACGCGTCGCCGAGCGATGCAAGCGCCCGATCGGCGCGCTGCTCCAGGGTGAGATCCGCCATTGCGTCGGCTGCTGGTCCACCGGCCCATGCAATCAGTACCGGCGCAAACAACGGATAGCCGGTCCAGAACCCGCGAATCGGTCCGCCAGTGGTTGTCAGGAACGCCAGCTCGTCGGGAAAGGAGCGCTCCCAGAAGCGTTCCTTGAAGGCGATGGCGAGTTTGACCACGTTGCCCATTTCCAGGCCATTGACGGCAGCTTGCTTGTCAGGCAGAGACGGCAACCACCGCAGCTCGCGTATCACACCAATAGGTAACGCCACCACCAGCCGCGTCCCGCTAAAGGTGCGCACGATACGCGCGTGCGCGTCCTCCGTCGTAACGCTGACAAGGCCCGCTTCCCAGCGGACCTCGGTCACAACTGTGCGCAAACGGACGGTGCCGCGCTCGGGTGCAATCTGGCTTGCGAGTGCATGAGGAATGCCATCGTAGCCGCCGACGATGCGGAAAATCCGCGTCCCGTCGATGTGTGCTTCGGCCACGCGTTCACGCTGCAAAGCGCGAAGGCTCATGCGTTCGGTGTGAGCGGCGTCATAGCCTTCGATCCAGGTGCGCACAAGATCCTTGAGCCCCGGATCACCTGGCGTGCCGTCGAGAGCATCGGCGACGCTGCAGTCCCGTTCAGCGGCGCGTGCATACGTGGTGCGGAGCAACGTTTCCACTCGACGGAGAACATCGTCGTCGTGGACAAGCCTGCCGCCTGCTGCACGCCGGCGGGCGCCGCTGAGTTCGACCACCGGTAGCTGCGCCGAACGCGCGAGGTCCAGCAGCGCCGGGATACGGCCCTGGATGAACTCGGCGCCGAGGTCGATTGGCACCGGCCAGCCTGGTTTCCGTACGGTGTTCACTCGCCCGCCGATGCGGTCGCGCGCCTCCAGCACATGAACCCTCAAGCCTGCCTTCGACAGGCTCGCGGCAGCCGCGAGCCCGGACACCCCGGCGCCCAGCACCAGTACATCCGCTGAGGTTTCTGCCTGCACCACGTGGTCGGGTTTAGCGCCGGTTCGCAGCTTCCATACGCTCGTTGACGAACTGTTGAAAGCCCGGCTCGAACGTTGGAGCAACGCGCTGCCAGTAGCGCTGGATATATGCCTTGCTCAAGAAGGTATCCGCCGTCGCAACCCATGCGCCCCAGTCGTCAGCGCTCATGGACCGCTCCAAGCGATATTGCAGGTGTGCTTCCTCCAACACGCCGAGAAACATGTTGGCGACGTGAAATCGACCGTCGTACTCCTGGCCGGTCGCACTGTCGTCGTCCAGGAGAGGGAATAGGCTCGGATTGTGGATGCAGATCTCACTGATACGGTCGAGACGTTGCTGGAGCGTGGAGCGCGCGGCGGCTTGCAACGAAATATGCGTCTCACGCACAAGCGCGCGCGTCGTCCATGCGTAATACGCGGTTACCGCAACCAGGATGATGGTGGACGCCGCGGCAACTGTTGCGGAGTGAGTATCGATCCAGTCCAACACGTTTTCTACGGATGCACGGGCTGCTGACTCCGCACACCGTCAAGCCAGCTCGCGAGCGCGGTCCACAGCTCATCGGTCCTATTCGTATACGCGTGGTCGGCGCCATCAATCAAACCGAAATTGACATTCGGCCACCGGCCGTTGAACGTGTGTCCGTCGTGCACGAGGCCTTCGAAGCTCACGTTATTGGCTTCCAAACTGCCCACCGTCAGCAGCAATGGCTTGCGCACGTTTGGGAGGTGCGAGAGGTAGTCGTATCGCGCATCAGGTCCGTATTTGTCAAGGTAGGTACGCGCTGTGAACCGACGACGAACCGGGACCTCTGCCTCTACCAAGTCCAGGCCTGAGTCGGAATTGACCAGGTCCTGTGCGCGCTGGATTGCGCTCTGAAAGCGTTGTCCATCGTGGGCGGATGCGTACATCGCGTACGAAAATCGCGGTGGCGAACTCGCCGCCGCGCAAACAATGCGCGCATCATCCTGCACCGACAGGAAGTAAATCGTCTTTACGGCTCCGAGGCTGTGGCCCCAGAGTGCGACCCGCGCGAAGCCGCGCGCCTGTGCGAAATCGAGCCAGGCAGTGATGTCGTGGCGGCAGTCGTCGACAATCTCGTACGCAGCGCCAAATGGACGTTCGCCAACGAGAAAGACGTCGTCGTGACCGCGGTTGTTAACGCGCAGGACGGCGCATCCACGATCGAGCAACGCGTCGCCGACAACATCGAAAAACGAGGGGTTATAGAACTTGGCTCCGACGCCATGGTGGCAGATGACAAGATCCAGCGGACCTCGCGGCGCCTGACTGGAAGGTAGGCGCAGATATCCGTCGAGCGGGACCTGATCGGAAGTCGTGGTGTGGACAAGCTCGACTTGCATGGGCTCGGCGCAAGCATAGCAAGCGGTGCCTACGTGTGAGGCAGTTCACACGTTCGGTGTGAGCTGGTTCGCCGCGCTGGCGCCAGGACCGAGGCACGATGGCTGCCATGAACTTGATCGACAACGAGCGGCCCTGGGCGGATACGCCACGGCCACTGCGCATGTACTGGGTTGGTACGGATAGCGGTTTGCAGATGCGCTGGCTCGCCGCGCCGGTGTCGGTGCCGATCTCAGAGCCAGAACGCGGGGCTCTTTCGCAAAAGCAGGTTGAGGCGGCGTAAGGGTTCAGGTCGTTCCCACGAATGCCAGGGCCTCTTCCGCGAGCGACGTCCAATCCAGCGCGGAGCCCGGCGGCAGCGCCACCCATTCCTTCATGGGCCTGCCTTTCCCCGCGTCGTAGTTGACCGCGTCACCGCCGGCGACGAGCGCCGCCACACGTTGGCGCGGCAGTTTGACTACAAACTCGCCGCGCGAGGACAGCATCGCGAAGATCCGCCCGTTGACCTTGAGCGCGGACGAGCCGAAGCCTTTGCCGTCCTGAAAGACGTTCGGGCGTTCGAGGAATGTGCGCACCAGGTCGTCGTAACGGTCTTCCGCGGCCGTCATTGCAAGGGACTGTACACCGTTCTCGGGAATAATCCACTCTGACAACTAGGTTGTGAGGTAAACCGATGGTCCTCTGGCATGGAGGCGCCAGACCATCTCTTGCTCAGAAAGCGGCTCCCCTCACAATGACACAGTTTCTCGAACTCAGCAACGACAACGTTCTGTCCGACGGCGCGACCATCGCGCCGACGCCTGGGACCGACGACGTCGAACTGCTTGATGCGTATTCCCAGGCCGTCGTCGGCGCGGTCGAGCGCGTCTCGCCCGCGGTGGTGAAGATCGACGTCCGCCAACGCCTGGTCGGAGGCCGGCGCAGCCAGCCGATGGAGGTTGGTGGCAGCGGCTCAGGGTTCATCTTCACGCCGGACGGTCTGATCCTGACTAACAGTCACGTCGTCCATGGCGCAAGCTCGATCGAGATCACCCTGGCCGACGCGCGCCGCGTCGGCGCGGACCTCGTTGGCGAGGATCCGGATACGGACCTGGCCGTGGTGCGCATCGCCGCGCCAGATCTGGTGGCGGCACCGCTCGGCGATTCGTCTGGGCTGCGGCCGGGCCAATTGGTCGTTGCCATTGGCAATCCCCTTGGCTTTCAAGCAACCGTCACGGCAGGCGTCGTAAGCGCTCTCGGTCGTTCACTGCGAAACCGCTCCGGTCGGTTGATGGACAACATCATTCAGACCGACGCCGCGCTCAATCCCGGCAACTCTGGCGGTCCGCTGGTCACCAGCCGTGGTGAGGTGGTGGGCGTCAACACCGCGGTGATCATGCCCGCGCAGGGCATCGCGTTCGCGGTGGCTATCAACACCGCCAAGTTCGTCGCCGGGCGGCTGATCCGTGACGGGCGGATTCGGCGCGGGTACCTTGGTGTTGCTGGCCAAACGGTGGCCTTGCATCCGCGTCTGATTCGGGCATATGCATTGCCCGCCAGTTCCGGCGTTTTGATCCTTTCGGTTGAGCCTAACAGTCCCGCGTATGCCACCGGACTCAGTGAGCGAGACATCATCGTTTCGCTGGGCGGCCAGCCAGTGGCAGGCGTGGATGACCTGCAGCGCCTCCTCGCCGACAGGTCCATCGGACTGCCACTGCCCATGGTGGTGATTCGAGGCACCGAACGCCGCGAGTTCGCGATTGTCCCCTCGGAGTCTACGCATCGAGCGTCATAAAGAGATTGTTGAGTGACTCCGCCAATGTGGGATGCGCGAAGACGCCTTCTTTGATGGCCGTATACGGCAAGCGGCCCATCATTGCGACCTGGAGGACGGCCATGACCTCGCCGCCCTCCAGGCCTAAGATGGCGCAGCCAAGAATCTGACCCGAATCCGCATCGACAATGGCTTTCATGAATCCGCGCGTTTCGCCAGTCTCGACTGCGCGGGCGACATGCCGCATCGATAAACGCGCAACTTTGACGCGTAGCTCCTGCACCTGCGCTTCACGTTCGGTGAGTCCAACTCGGCCAAGTTGTGGGTCGATGAACACCGTGTAGGGCACCAACCGGTCGCGGATGGAAGCGTTGCCACCCTCGATGACATTCGCCCGCACGGTGCGGAAATCGTCGTACGAAATATGCGTAAACGCGGGCCCCCCGCGCACATCACCCAATGCGAACACACCAGGAACATTCGTCTCCAACTGGTCGTTCGTCGGGATGTAGCCGCGTGAGTCCACATCCACGCCAGCTGCAGCGAGGTTCAACTCCTCCGTGTTCGGCGTCCGCCCGGTCGCCACCAGCAGGTGCGAGCCGGTGATGGTGGACTCACGACCGTTGGAACGGACCCTCAGGTCGAATCCATCCGAATGTTGCGCCAGTCGCAGTGCGCTGGTTTCGAGCAGCACGTCGATGCCATCCTCGCGCAAAATATCCGCGACCGCGTCGGCGACCTCATCGTCCTCACGCGGCAACAGTCGCGGCCCACGCTGGATGATGCTGACGCGACTGCCGAAGCGGCGAAACATCTGGCCGAACTCGAGCCCGACGTAGCCACCACCAAGTACAACCAGGTGTTCGGGCACGTGGTCCAGTTCCATGATGCTGGTGGAGTCCAGCCAGCGGACCGAGTCCAACCCGGCAAGTGGGGGTACGGACGGGCGTAATCCCGTGTTGATGAAGACCAGGTCCGCTGTGAACTGACGTGAGTCGACCGACACGGTGTGCGCACCACTGAATCGTGCGCGGCCGCGCACCAGCGTGAGTCCATCGGTCGAAGCGATCGAGCGCTCACTGCCCGAGCGCCAGCTATGCACGACGGCTTCCTTGCGCGAGCGGACTGTCGCAAGATCAACCGTGATGTCGCCCGGCGGCAGTCGCACGCCGTAGTCCGCGGCGCGGCGTGCCATGTAGGCGGCGCGAGCGCTGGCGACCATGGTCTTGGTAGGCGTGCAACCGACGTTGACGCATGTCCCGCCGACATTGCCGGCCTCAATCAGCACCGTCCGCCGCCCCGAGTTGGCCAGCGCACGCGCCAGCGGCACGCCGCCCTGGCCCGAACCGATCACCACGGCGTCGACGTGCTCGGCGGCAGGCTCACTTGTAGTCATGCGCAACAGGGTAGGGCGTGCGACAATGGACAGGCGCACACTTGATGGAGGTGCCGGAAGACACATGTACGACGTGCTCAGTCCGTGGGCCGCGACCGACCCCCTACTGTTGAAAGGCATTACTCCGCGGTTACAGGACGTCCGCGGCAAACGCATCGGGCTGTATGCCAACTACAAGCGAGCAGCGGTGCCGATCCAGGATGCCGTGTACGCCGAACTGTCGAGGCGCTTCGGCTCGGAGGTCACACTCGAGCGGTTCCATCAAGCCGGAAGTAATGATGTCGGCAGCAGCAGCGATGAAGGCCCGCGCTTTGCGAAATGGCTGGAGGACCTCGACGCGGTTATCGTCGCGGTCGGCGATTGAGGGTCCTGCACCAAGTACAGTTTGTACGACACAATTTTCGTTGAACAGAACAACAAGCCTGCCGTTGCCCTGGTCAATCGTGGATTCGTGCACGATGCACGTTCCGCTGCCGCGAGCAAGGGCGTTCCGGGTGCGCGTTTCGTGCTCACCAATATTCCGTGCGAGTGCACGGTTCCGGAGAAGATCGCCACCACTGTTCGTGAAGTAATTCCGGACGTCCTGGATGCGCTGACACGGCCGCTCGAAGCCGAGGAGATCAATCCGCAGCCGCGGCCCACCGAACTCACGCACGGGTCCGTCTTCGAAGGCGACCTGGCGGAGGTCCAGCGCTTCTTCTACCGGCGCGGCTGGACCGACGGCTTGCCGATCGTTCCACCGACGCGCGAAGCAGTGGAGGAGATGCTCACCGGCACCGACCTTCCGCCGGACCACCTCGTTGGCAAGATGATCCCTCGCCTGGGCAAAGCAACAGTTGAGAAGATTGCCATCAACGCGGTGATGGCTGGCGCGCTCCCCACGGCGATGCCGATCTTGATCGCGGCGGTGGAGGCCATGCTGGATCCGCTGTCGTCGTATGGCATTTTCCAGGTGAGCACCGGCTCGTGGTCGCCGTTTTTCATCATCAATGGTCCGATTCGTGAACAGCTCCACATCAATGGCAGCTCAGGTGCGCTCAGCCCGGGCGATCTCGCCAATTCCACAATTGGTCGCGCGATTGGACTGATGGCCAAGAATCTCGGCGGCGCGCGCAAGGGCGTGGAGGACATGGGAGTTCTCGGAAATCCGTGCAAGTACAGCATGGTGCTTGGCGAAAACGAGGAGAACAGCCCGTGGGAGCCGCACCACGTGCAACACGGGTTTGCGCGTGACGAAAGCTGCGTCACGGTTTCATTCCCGAATTCCTACGTGCAGATCGTGCCGCGTGGTACCGACGACCGTGGCATTGTGGAGTCCGTCTGCAACAGGCTTGGCAAGTCGTGGCGCCAGGTGACAGTAATCGTCTGTCCGTCGCACGCGGCGACGCTGGCCGAAGCCGGTTGGACGCCACA
>JAFAZN010000439.1 GCA_019239775.1 Chloroflexota bacterium | reverse complement strand
GCGAGCTCGCCCACTGGTTCGGCGCTGCTCCAGGCATCCGCCAGCTGCCGGTTGGGATCGGCAACCGTGCGTCCACCCCCGCGCGCGAACATGCCGCGATTGGCAACGAACAAGCGGGCACTCCTCACCAGCTCGCCTGGCAATTGCCCGCGCGCGATTGCGACCACCAGCGCACCTGGACGAATCCACTCCGCCTGGAAAACTGGCTGACTGGCGCTGGTCAAGGCCGCCACTACATCCGCGCCTTCGACGGCGGCCCGCGCATCCTCCACGGAGCGAGCGTTGTGTTCGGCCGCTAGCGCATCACGGTTCGCGGCCGTCAAACTGAAGACGCGCACTTCCTCGAGAGATGGCAGCGCGCGGCGCAAGACGGGAAGATGCGCGCGCGCCTCAGCACCGCTGCCCAGTACAGCCAGTACGCGTGGTCGTTCAGGTGCGAGCAGACGCGCGGCCAGTGCCGCCGGCGCGGCAATGCGCAAGCTGTGCTGCAAGTCTCCGGCCATCATGCTGCGCAAGCGCCCCTCCGCATCGAACAGGATCACCACTCGCGAGGCATCTGGCTGACGCCGCTGTTGCTGAAATGCAGGGTCGATCCGCAGTGCCGTCCCATACGCGCTCGCTACGGAAGGGAAGATGCGCAACGACTCACCTTCGGGAATGGGTGCTTCGAAGATGTTTCGACCGGCCAATTCGAACGGGTGCGGTGCGCGATACGCACCAGCCACCGCCTCGAGTAGACCGTCGAGCGTGGCGGCATCGTCCAGGAGCCCGGACACGTCAGACGAAGCGAGCAGCAGGGGCACGGTGTTGGTTGGTAGTATGGGACACCCGTCCCGCTTTGTGGTACTGCTCGGAGGACTTGTGATGTTGAGACGTTCGCTGATTGTTGGAGGCACGATCGGGCTGCTGAGCGCGGCGTGTTCCAGCGCTGCTCCCGCGGCACCAACCAGCGCCCCAGCTCCGGCGGCCAACCCGACCACATCTGGGAAGCCCGCCGCGCCGGCGGCATCGCCTGCCTCCTCGGCCGCTGCGGGCAGCCCTTCGCCCTCAGCGACTTCACCAGTCGCCGCTTCTCCTGCTGCAAGTCCTTCACCCGTTGCAAACGCGTCGGCCGCGGCTGGTGCCGCGCTGCCGAAGCCTGCGACTCGCCTGACCATCAACTTCGGTGGCCTCGGGAATACGCCGGATCGTGCGCTCTTCGTCGCGCAGCAGCTCGGCTACTTCGATGAGCAGAACCTCGAGATTCAGGTCCAGGCCTTTCAGGGCGCCGGGCAAATGATCCCGCTGCTCGCCACCGCCAAGCTCGACGCTGGCAACGGCGGCAGCGGCCCCGCCATCTTCAATGCGCTGGGCTCGGGCGTCGCTATCAAAATCGTCTCGGACGTCACGGTCGTGAAGCGGCCGGACCCGAAGATCCACAGCGCACAACAGATCATGGTTTCCCAGAAGTTGTATGACCAGGGCATCAAGAGTCTGGCCGACCTGAAGGGCCACAAGATCGCGCTGAATTCGCCGGGCAGCCTGAACCAGGAGCAGCTCGAGGATTGTCTCCACGCCGTCGGACTGACGGCCGACGACATCCAGATGGAAATTGTCGGCTTCAACGACATGCTTACGGCTGTCAGCAACGGTGGCGTGGATGGTGCGATCGCGCTGGAGCCCTTCATCACACTCGGCGAGCGCCAGAACATCTGGCAGTCGGTCTACGACGTGGCGGACGCCACGCTTGGACAGACCGCCGAGTGGCTGATCTACGGTGCCGATTTCATCAAGAACGACACTGAAGCTGGAAAGCGGCTGATCATCGCCTACACCAGGGCGCTGCGCTGGCTTGAAGACGCTGAGGCGAAGAACCTGCATCGTGACCAGGAGATCGCGATTATGACGGCGAATACGTCAGTGAAGGACCCAGGCCTGTACGCGGATATGGGCCGGTCCTACAACGAAACCGACGCGCAAATCAACATGGAACAGCTCACGCGCGACCAGCAGTTCTACATCCGCACCGGCGGCCAGAAGCAGATGGTGGACCCCAATCAAATGGTCGACACCAGCTTCGCCGACTACGCCCGCCAGGTGCTGGGAGCCTATAGCTAGACCTCAGTCGGAAAGCGGATTGCTCCAGCGCAGGCGCGGGAAACGCGCGAAGTCCCCGTCCGTCGAGCACAGTGTGAGCCCGTGCTCGATGGCCAGTGCTGCCAGGTGCGCATCAGGAACCAGATTCGCAAGTACGCCCGGCAGCGTGAGTTGCTCCGCCAGCAGCCGCGTGTGGTCCTCGCCTGGCTGCGGAATCCAGGCGACGTCGCACTCGAGCCACGCCTGAACCTGGGCCCATGCCGCCGCGATAGGCTCTGGCCGAGCGAACATCCGGGGATTTGTTACCAGCCGCAGGAAAGCGAGCAGGCTCGGCCAGGGCAGACCGACGCGAGTGGTGCCTGTCAGTTGTTCGTCCAACCAGTCACGTGCCCGGCTGTGTTGTGGAAATGAGGCAACGTGTGAATAGACGAGCAGGTTCGCATCGACAAGAATCACTTGAAGGCTTCGCCCTCGACGGCCGCGAGTGCGTCGGAGATGGAGTCGATGCTTGCGAGGAGCGGACGGCCGAGGTCGACAGACCGGGTGCGGAAGCGAGCCCGGCGATTCGGCCGTGATTGCACGTGACGCAGCCCCTCGCGAAGCAACTCGTTGACAAGGCTCTTGAACTGTCCGCCGCGGGTACGACGGAGTCGTTCGAGCGCAGCCGCGACATCGTCATCGAGCGTGAGCGTCGTCCGCACGCATCACAGCGTACTCCATTTGATGCTTTGATGCGTGACAGGACTACGCCTCGACGAGCTTGAGGGGGCGGGTGCCAAGCCGCTCGGCGCCGTCCCGCCTGACGACGATGGTGTCGCCCCAGGTGACGTCGTGCTGGCGGGCGACGTAGCGGGAGCCAGGCGGATACGCGAAAGGCTTCAGCACAAACGTGGACCCTTCCTTCAGCGGCATGCCCTTGAACGGCTCGTGCGTATCAACCGGGATCAGCATTGGGCCTTCGTTGCCAAGCCCACGGCCGTGGATGAGAAAGTCGATTTCGTAGCCGGAGCCGCGGCCGACCTCTTTCACCCCTTCCTCGACTGCGTCCCAGGTTGCACCGGACTTCATCAGCGCGCACGCACGCGTGAAGGCCGCCGCATTCAACTCCCACACTTCTGAAGTTTGGGGATCCATGCGGCCGACGACAAATGGCTCGCTGATCTGCGAGTTGTAGCCGCGCACCGACGGTCCAATTTCCGTCAGGATGTACCAGCTGTCAGCTGCGATCTCGCCGGGTGGCGGACTGGTGTAGCGCCACTTCATCTCACCCCACCGTCCGGCGCACCAGGACAGTGACTGCTCCTCAGCTCCTTCGCGCATTTGCGCGAGAATCCCCTGGCCGAACACGTCGGCCTGAAGCGCGCCGCCCCGAGCATGCTCGGCGATGGCTGCAGCCGAAGCCTCGGCAACCCGCACCGAGCGGCGCATCACCTCCAGCTCCTCCTCGCTTTTCTGGTGTCGCGCCTCCGCGAGCACTGAGGTTCCGTCCACGAGCGTGCACTGCGGAATCGCCTCGCGTATGCGCATGACCGTGGAGTAGTTCACGTAGCCTTCCGGCTGCCGCACGTGCACTAAATGGGACGCACCGAGCCCTGCGACACCCACTCGTGCGCCGGGCGGCATCTTCAGCTCTTCCAGGCAGGCCGCCACGGCCTCGCCGTATGGCACCCGCGTTGAGCCGCGCGCCGTCGCGCTGCGTCGGTTCGCGATCCACCCTTCTGCCGCCGTCGCGACGTTGCTGCCCTCGCCACCTATGATGAGCGTCGGCTCGCCTGTCAACGGAAACACGACGGCTCCGCTCTGATTGGCAACGTACAGGGCATCGTCGATCAGCCACTGCGGCAAAACCACGAGCAGATCCAGGCCGACGGCGTCCATGCCCTGGCGGATGCGCTCCCAGCGGCGCTCACGTTCGTGCGCAGTAAAGACCGCACGATGCTCGGGCGAGGATGACCAGTGCATCAGACCTCCACTTCGTCGCGTCGCTCATTGTCGGACGTACCGCAATCTGATATAGATTGCCCATTCTATGGGACGGTCTCTCTCGCCCTCATGCCTGATCGATTGAAGTTTGGCTATTTCACCCTGAGCGACAATTCGATCGGTTACGGCGCGCGCCGTCGCGATCCGGGCGAGCTGATCCGGGAAGTCGTGGACCAATCCATTCGCGCCGAAGCGCTCGGGTATTCGTCAGCCTGGCTGCCCGAGCACCACTTCGGTCTGTTCGGCGTCCTACCAACACCGGCCCAGGCGCTCACCTACGTCGCCGCGAAGACCTCCAAACTCCGGCTGGCCGCCGCTACCGTAGTGCTGCCGTGCAACCAGCCAATTCGCGCCGCCGAGGAGTGGGCTGTGCTCGACCTGCTCAGCAATGGTCGGGCGATATTTTCCGCCGGCCGCGGCTACGACGAGCGCGAGTACCGAGGCTTCGAGATCCCATTTGCCGAAAGTCGGACTCGCTTCGATGAGGAACTGCTCATCGTGCGCAAGGCCTGGACGGAGGACAACTTCACCTTCCACGGTCAGCACCACACCATTCCCGAGCCCATTACGGTGACCCCAAAGCCAGTCCAGAAGCCGCACCCGCCCGTGTATGTCGCCTGCTTCAGCGAACCCACCATGCGGATGGCGGCCGAGCAGGGCTTCAACATCATCTTCGCGCCTTTCGCGGCCTCAATGGTCTTCGGCTCACTCGCCGAGGCGGTGCAGAAATTCAAGGAGCTCTCAACAGCGGCCGGGCACCCGAACTCCAAGGCCATGTGCTCCTATTTCACCTGCATCGCGGATTCGCCGGAGGAAAAACGCGCGGCGCAGGAGCGGCTACTGTATTACCTGACCAACTTCATTCCCGCGGTACCGCAGGATCCAGAGAAAACTCCACCTCACATTCGGTACTTCGTGGAAATCGCCGAACGCGTCAAGCGCATGCAAGCGCAAGATCTCGGAGAAAGAAGCATTGTGACAGGCACCGTCGACGAAGTCATCGAGCAGTTCGAGCACGTGGAGGCGGCCGGCATCGAGGAAGTGATCTGCTACTTCAACTTCGGCTTACTGCCGCACAATGAAACACTGCGCCAGATGGAGCGCGTTTCACGCGAAGTCATGCCGCATTTCACCACTAGCCGCGAGCCGGCCACGGTTGCATGACCATTGCTCCTGAAGCTCCGCAGCAAGGTCGAAATGCGACCGCAGAGCGAGCCATCGACGTGCTGCTCCTGTTCGATGAGGAGCACCCGTTTCTCACCGCCAGCGATATCGCGCGACGACTGGACATGCCGCGCTCCACGACGTACCGCTATATCCAGACGCTCCGCTCGTACAACCTGATCGAGGAGGATGCGCGCGGTGGATTCCGTCTCGGAACGCGGATCTTTCAGCTCGGCCGAATTGCGCGCCAGGGTCTGGGGTATGTCGATGTCGCGCGATCATATATGGAGCAGTTGGCGGCCCTCACCGGGGAAGTCGTACTCCTCACGCGGCGCTCCGGTTCGCAGGTTGTCTGTGTCGAGCGCGTGGAGGGTGATCCGCGCCACCCGATCCGCCTGTCCTACGAGCGGGGACACGTGCTGCCACTTCACGCTGGAGCCTCCGCCAAAGTCCTGCTGGCGTTTTCGGATCCTGCCGAAAACGACGCGGTGCTCAGCACGATCGAGGCACTGCCGCGCTACACCGAACGGACGGTGACTGATCGTGCGGCGCTGGCGCGCCAGCTGGAACGCATTCGGGCGGACGGGTACGCGCTGTCGGCGGGTGAAGTAGATGAGGGCGTGCGGGGCATCGCCGCGCCGATTTTCCAGGCAGATGGCCGCGTCGCTGCCGGACTGTCGCTTGTCGGTCCACAGTTTCGACTGAAAGATGCCGCGCTGAAGGCGGGCATAGCCGCGGTGCGTCAGTCCGCGATTGCGATCTCCGCGCGCCTGCGCGAGATCGACTGGTAGGCGAGTGGCTGCATGACGCAGGTCCAGGAACCGCGGGCCCGCACCGCGGAGGCCCCGTCCGCGGAGCGCGAAATCGTCGCCGAGCAACTCCGCAGGCAGGTCCAGCGCGGCGGTTTCTCCGGGGCAGTCAGGGATCGCATCGTCACCATATTTTCGCCGGTCATTTTGCTGATCCTCTGGGAAGCACTCGCTCGCAGCGGATTGCTCGACAATCGGTTCTTTCCCGCGCCATCCGCTGTGGTGGTGGACCTCTGGTCAATGGTGCTGGACGGAACTCTTCTGGTGAACACGGTGGCTACCCTGGCACGCGTCGGGGCGGGGCTGTTTGTCGGATGTGTGCTAGGAGTGGTGCTTGGCCTCGTGTTGGGTCTCGTTCGCACGTTCCGCCTGGCGATGATTCCGATTCTCGCGGTGACGATGCCGATTCCGAAAATCGCGCTGTTACCGCTGCTGATGCTGATGCTGGGCCTCGGCGATCCGTCCAAAGTAGCCTTAGTCTCGATCTCCGTGTTCTTCATCATGGTCTACAACACGATGGCCGGTGTGGTCGGCATTCCGGAGATCTATCTGGACGTGGGCCGGACCTTCGGCGCCAGTCGCGTGAACTTTTATCGCACGGTCGCCATCCCCGGCGCGCTCCCATACATTTTGACCGGCTTTAAACTGAGCGTCGCCGTTGGTCTGCTGGTCGTGGTGCCCGCCGAGTGGTCCGGCGTCAAGACTGGCCTCGGCTACATGATCAACCAGGCCTGGAACACATTCTC
>JAFAZN010000428.1 GCA_019239775.1 Chloroflexota bacterium | reverse complement strand
CCGTTGGCAGCACGCCCAAGGCCGAGCGCGATCTGATCCGCGCCAGCGGTCTGCTGAGCCTCAGTATTCCCGTAGCGCTCGGTGGCCTCGGTGGCGATTGGCCGACGTTGCTGCGCGCGGTGCGCGAAATCGCCAACGCCGACGGATCCCTCGCGCATCTCTTCGGTTATCACCACCTGGGCCTTGTGACGCCGCACTTGCTCGGTACGCCTGAACAACGCGATCACTGGTACGCGGAGACCCAGCGTCGGGGTCTCTTCTGGGGCAACTCTCTCAATCCGCTGGATCCGCGCACAACACTTGTCCGCACGGATGACGAGACCTTCCACCTCAACGGAGAAAAGTCCTCTTGCACTGGAGCCACCGACTCCGATGCACTGGTCGTTTCGGCGACCGAACCTGGCGAATCCCGCTTGCGCGTGGCGGTCATTCCCACCACTCGCCAAGGCATCGAGGTCCGCGATGACTGGGACAACATGGGCCAGCGCTCCACCGACAGCGGCTCGGTGGCCTTCCATGACGTGGTCATTCACGAGCATGAGCTGCTGGGGCCACCCGGACCAGGTGGCAGCATCTGGGCTGGGCTTCGCCCGTGTGTGACGCAATCCATCTTGAGCAACATCTTCCTCGGCGTCGCTCAAGGTGCGTTGTCAGAGGCTCGGACATATACGTTGGGCCTGGAGCGACCATTTACCGGTTCTACCGCGTCCCGCCCATCGGAGGACCCGTATGTGCTCGAGCACTACGGCGAAATGCACGTCCAGTTGGAGGCTGCCGCGTGTTTGGTGGATCGCGCCGCTGCCGCGTTGCAGGTGGCGTGGTCGCGAGAGTACGACTTGACGGCTGAGGAGCGCGGCACGTGCGCGGTCGCGGTCAGCATGGCCAAGGCAGCTGCTGGGCGCGCGGGTTTGGAGGTCACCAGTCGCGTCTTCGAGGTGATGGGCTCGCGCGCAACGTCTGGTCGCTACCGCTTCGATCGGTTCTGGCGGAATGTGCGCACGCTCACGCTGCACGATCCACTGGATTACAAAATCCGCGAAGTCGGCGACTGGGCACTCAACGGTCGCTTCCCGACGCCGTCGTTCTATTCGTAGTCACGATGTCAGTGGAAGTTGCGGCTGGGGGGGGCGGCCATCGCCAGCTCGCGGCCGGCTTGCTCGCGTTTATCGAACATCGCGCCGGGGATCATGTTGCGCTCCGGTGCGCGGGGTAGCGCATCACTCGCGACGGTGAGCTCACCCAGCGGAGTGACTTTCTGGGCAATGATGTTCAGCGTGCCTGAATGCAGCTGGACGGTGCCTTCGATGCACAGATACGGCTCGCCACGGATCGTGCTGCGCCTGGCATCATAGAGGTCCGGTCGGATCACCACGTTCACCACTCCCGTTTCGTCCTCCAGCAACAAAAAGACAAACCCTTTGGCCGTACCAGGACGTTGGCGGCACACCACCAGACCCGACGTTTTGATGTGTGCCCCGTCGCGTGCACCGCGCACCTGTTCAGCGGTCAGCACTTCAGTTGGAATATCTGGGCGCAACAAAGCCAGCGGGTGATAACTCGGTGAGAGGCCAAGCAGGCCGTAGTCCGCAACCATGCGCTCCCAATCGGTCATGTCGGGGAGGGTGACCATGTCCTGCTCGGTGGGTAGCTCCAACGCAAGTTGACGGGCCTGCGCGCTCCTTCTGCCAGGAGGAGCTTTGGCAAACTCACCCAGCGTGAGCGCGGAATGTCTCGCGGCCACCGGCCGCGGACTCTCCGATGCGGCAGCGGCGTCTTTACGCTGGTGCAGCTCCGCGGATATCAACAGGCCGAGTTGCCACAGAAGCTCGCGACGGCCGAGACCGAATTCGGCAAGGGCACCCACTGTGATGAGATGTTCGGCGGCGCCGCGGGGCATGCTCGTGCGTCTCAGCAAATCTGGTAAGGACCGGTACGGACCACGTGTCTCACGTTCGGCCACAATCGCGCGCGCAAGATCGGCGCCAATACCACGAACGGTCTCCAGCCCCAGGAGAATCTGTTCCGGCGAGAGCGGTTTGCAGCGTGCAGCGCTCCTGTTAAGGGACACGCGCAAGACCTGGAGGCCGTGCCGTCGGGCATCACCGATCAGCACATGCGGCGCATAAAAGCCCATCGGTTGATTGTTGAGCAATGCCGCGTAATACTCCGCCGCGTAAAAATGGCGCAGCCACGCCGATTGATACGCCAACACCGCAAAAGCGTACGCGTGGCTCTTCGGAAAACCGAACTCGGAAAAGGCGCAGAGTTTATCGAAGATGTCACCAGCTGTCTTCGCATTCACACCTTTCAACGCAGCACCGTCAACGAATTCGGCTCGGAACCGCTCCATCGCCTCGCGTGAACGACGCCGACTCATGGAACGTCGGAACTGGTCCGCCTGACCTGGCGTGAAGCCACCCATCTCGATCGCAACTTCAAGGACCTGGTCCTGATAGAGGACGATCCCTAACGTATCTTTGAGCAGCTCGTCGAGAAGAGGATGGTCCGCACGCGTAACTTCACTGGAGCCGGGGTCTTCGCGCAGCAATTCGCGGCGGCGTACATATGGATTGACGGCGCCACCCACAATCGGTCCAGGTCGAACGATCGCTACCTGCACCGCCAGATCATCCAGGTTGCGCGGCTGCGTGCGTGTGAGCATCTGGATCTGCGCGCGCGACTCGATCTGAAATAGACCAACGGTGTCCCCGTTGCAAATCTCGTCGTAGACCGTCGTATCGTCGTACGCGATGGTGCTCACATCGAGCTTCTCACCCCGACATTGCCAGATCAGCTCCAGGCACTCCTCCACCAGCGACAACATGCCCAGCGCCAGGAAATCGATTTTAATGAAGCGCGCATCGTCGCACGAATCTTTGTCCCACTGACAGATATACCGACCTGGCATCGACGCCGGTTGCACCGGTACAAGCTCCACCACCGGTCGCGAAGAGATGATCATTCCACCGACATGCTGCCCCACATGCCGTGGGAAACCGTCGATCTGCTCCGCCAGATCCATCAAATGTTTCCACATCGGACCTTCCGCCTGGCCCTGGAATTCTGGCAGCGTTTGCAGCTCGCGCCGGACTGAGCTGGCCATGCCACCTTCCGACAACCGCGCCAGCTTATCGATCGCCGGCGCCGGCAACCCGAGCACTTTGCCCAGATCGCGCACCGCGCTGCGCAAATGGTAGGTCGCATACGAGCATACCAACGCCGCATGCTCGTGGCCGTAGCGTTGATACACCTGCAGGATCAATTGCTCGCGGATATCGCGCGCAAAGTCGAGATCGATATCAGGTACCGCCTGCAAATCTTCATTCAGAAATCGTCTGAAAAACAGACGGTTGCGCACTGGATCCACGTGGCTCAAGCCAATGAGGTAACAGATGATCGAACTTACGGATGAGCCACGGCCACGACCTGGCGGCAAACCGGAGCCATCACGCACCGTACCTTCGCCGCGCACGCGTTTGGCGACTTGCGTAGCTTGCTCCTGCAGGTCTCGGTAAATGAGGAAAAACCCCGCCAGGTTGTGTTTGGCGACAAGCGTGAGCTCGTCTTGCAGCTGATGGCGCGCCTTCTGGCGGAGCTCGGGGTCCGTATGCGCGGGTGGATAACGTTCGTCGAACTTGCTGGTGCAGAACGCAGACAGCACTTCGTCCGCGGACGAGTATTGTTCACCCTCTTTGCGCGTGAAGTCTGGGAAGTCATACCCCAGATCGCGGTGATTGGCGAGGTTGAACGCAGCGCACCGTTCAGCAATAACGTGTGTATTTCTCAGCGCCTCCGGATGCGCAGCAAACAGCTCCGCGACTTCCGCCGGTGGTCGGAGGAAAAATTCGCTATTCGGGCGTCGTAATCGGTGTGAGTTTTCGAGGGTTGACCGATTCTTGACAGCCACCATTGCATCCTGGAGTCGGTGCCGGCTGCGCACGTGGTAGTGCACGTTACCCGTTACCACCAGCGGCAGCTGCACACGTTCGGCAAGTTTCGCCAGCTGCTGCACGCGGCGTGTATCGCCTTGCACCAAGTTGTGCTGGACCTCCACAAACGTGTTGCTGGCACCGAAGAGGTCACACAAGCGATGCATGACCTGTTCTGCCTGCGCGAACCGTTCGCGGTCGATCAATTTCGCGAGCTCTGAGGTGCGGCAGCCGCTCAGCACGATCAGACCACTGGTATGCGCTGCGAGATCGGCAGGTTCCAGGGCTGGAGGACGCGGGTCCTCAGTTGGCAGGTGAGTTGCTGCTGGCTCCCAGGACCGCGTGCGTTTATGCGACAGCGTGATCAGTCGACACAAGTTGGCATAGCCCTGTTCGGTTTCGGCCAGCAGCGTCAGGTGGACCGGCCCTGAACGCTCGTCAAGGAAACCATGCGCAAGCGTCAGCTCGACGCCAATCATTGGCTGCACGCCCGCGGTTTTGCATGCTTGCGCAAATTCCATGGCGCCATACAGACCATCGTGATCGGTAATCGCCAGCGCGGTGTAGCCGAGGTCCGCCGCACGCGCTGCGAATTCCTCCGGTAAAGAGGCGCCTTCGAGGAACGAAAAGCACGTGTGCAGGTGCAATTCGACGGAGTAAGCCGGCGCCTCCATGACCGGAGTAGAACAGAAGTTCTACACTCCGGCAAGCCGGATGCCGGCAGTCTTCTGTCAAGCTTTGGTGGGAGCTTTGCTGAGGGCGGCTGCATGCTAGCGGCGCTGTTCAAACCAGGCATCGGCGACCAGGTCCTGAAAGATCGTGAGCAACGTGCCGTCATCCAGGACGACCTCGTAGTACATGCGCGCGACGCGGTGCTCGCGCCACCATTCGTCATCGATGCGCCAGCGGTCCTGAATGGCCGCGATCGTGCGCGGAGTAAGCCGCCCCTGGCGCCAGATCGCGATGATGCGACCCTGCGCATCCACCTGCACCCGCAGCGGCGTCGGCGCATTCAACGGCCGCAACTCCGAGCGCTTCTTTCCCAGCGCTGTTTGCTTCACCAGGGTGTTCTGCATGTGCCAACTCTTTCACGCGAAGAATGTCGCTGCATTTCCCACGGAGTGATGTCCCTCACGAGAGTGCAACCCACGGACGTGGTTCCTTACGGACGTGATCCCTCATGCAGTAACGGTCCGGATCAAAGTGGAATCCTGTTCGGGGTGATGTCCCACGGCGTGATGTCCTCACGGGAGTGCAACCCACGGACGTGAAAACCCACGGACGTGCATTTCCCACGGAGTGATGTCCCTCACGAAGTGCAACCCACGGACGTGCATTTCCCACGGAGTGATGGTCCTCACGGACGTGCAAACCAACGGACGTGCAAATCCACGGAGTGAGGTCAGCTAAAAGTCGCAAGGGACCTGCACCAGCGCCCAGCGGCGTTCGGGGATGCGTGACCACGGCTCAACTTCGATGGCGTGGTACAGCGGCACGCGCCCATAGCGTGCGCGCAGCTGCCGCGCGGCTTCGGCGATTTCCGCCAGCTGGCGCGCTCGCGCCACAAACAAACCTGGTTGGCGCGCGGCTTCGCCACCCAGCCCGAGTAGCTCCAGCGCCAGCTCATCAATCGGCGCCGGCGGCAAGCCATTCGGCAAATCAAGCTTGCTTTTCAACGCACGCCGCGCAGCATCGCGCGTCGATAACGGCTCTTTGAACGTGTACAGCCGCTCCCACGACGTGCCATCAGACAACAGCGCCCGCAAGCGCACCTGCCGCACCGACCGGCCCAACAACGCCGGCTGCGAGTAGGTGTGCGCCAGCAGCTGATCGATCGCGGCCATGACCGCATCAACACTGCCCAGCGGATCATCGAAGCGCAGGCCATCCTGGACCGTGGTCAGCAGTGGCCTGGCGACGACGGCTTCGGTGTCTTTGCCATGCGCCACTCGCCAGGCGTGCGCACCCGCGGGGCCGAACTCGGCTTGTACCGCATTGAAGGGAAGCGCAGCGAGCGCACCGATGGTGTGCACACCCAGGATCTCGAGCCGATGCTGCGCCTCTGGCTCCAGCATGAGCAGGTGGCGGACCGACAAAGGCGCGAGGAACCGCTGCGTGGCTGGCGCTGGCACCACACACGCCTCAGCCGTTGCGCCAGGTTCCGCGTTGCGTGCCGCGACCGCCGCGGCGAACTTGCCGTTGGCGAACCCAAGGCGTGGGCGCAAGAGGGCGGGCACCGCCGCGTGGATCGCTGCTTCCAGTGTGGCGAGGCTGCCGTACATGGCTTGCAAGCCGCGCAAGTCCAGGAAGAAGTAGCCGTCCTCGGCCGGCTCGACAATCGGGCTGACGTGCTGCAGGTCTTGAAGCACCGCTTCCAGGACGGCCGCGGTGCGGACCGGATCTGGCTGCAGCACCATCGCATCTGGGCACAGCGGCACCACTTCGCGGAGAGGCAAACCACCTCTGACGCCGGCAGCTTCGGCTTCAGGTGAGCACAGCTGAACCACCTTGCGTTCGCCCGGGCCGCCGCCGAGCACCAGCGGGCGGCCGTCCCACTGCGGGTGGCGCAGAATCTCTACGCGCAGTGGAAGCTGGGCGATCCAGATGCAGGCGACCCTGACGTCAGGCCACATACGTGTATTGTAGAACACACGTTCGGGT
>JAFAZN010000388.1 GCA_019239775.1 Chloroflexota bacterium | reverse complement strand
CATCCGGGCAGCGGCGAGCGCCGCCGGTGTCACGTACCTGGGCTGCAGCGCGAAAGCCCAACAGGAGTTGGGCTTGGCCGCGCGACGGGTGGAGGTGCAGGAGGGCCCGCGCGAGACGCTTGCATACGAGCTCAGCCGTCTGCGCTGAAAAACTCGCGCAGCGCACTGGCTGTTGCCTGCGGCGCCTCCTCGGCCATGAAATGGCCTGAGTTGATCGGCTGCCCCCGCACGTCGGTTGCCCAATCACGCCAGACCGCCAACACGTCGTACCAGCGTGGCAGCTCGCCTTTGGCCGCCCACAGCGCCAGCATCGGACAGGTGATCTTCTTGCCGGCTTTCAGGTCGGCCTCGTCGGTGGCGTAATCGTAGGTGGCGCCGGCGCGGTAGTCCTCGCAGGTGGCGTGGACGGTGTGTGGATCGGCGTAGCAGCGCAAATAGTCCGCGAGCGCCTCGGGCGCGAAGTAGCCCGGAGGCTGGGGTTTGCCGTCGGCGTTGAGCGGCCACTGGCGGCAGAAGAAGGCGACCGGGTCCAGACCGATGACACGCTCCGGCATGTCGAATGGCTGGGCCAGGAAGAACCAGTGCCAGTAGCCGAGGCCGAATTGCATGTCGGCTCGGTGGAAGTGCTCATAGGTGGGCAGGATGTCGAGCGTTGCGAGTCGTTGGACTCTGTCCGGGTGGTCGAGGGCGAGACGGTAGGCGACCCGGCCGCCGCGGTCGTGGCCGGCCACATTGAACGTCTCGAAGCCGAGGCTGCGCATGAGGTTGACGTTGTCGCGGGCCATGGCGCGCTTGGAGTAGGGTTCGTGGTCGGGCGTGGTCTGGGGCTTGGAGCTTTCGCCATAGCCGCGCAGGTCGGGCGCGACGACGGTGAAGTGCCGCGCGAGGTCGGCCGCGACGGCGTGCCACATGCAGTGGGTTTGCGGGTGGCCGTGCAGGAGCAGCACAGGCGGCCCGGAGCCACCGATACGCACCCTGATCGTGGCCTCGCCGGTATCGATGTGGTCGAGTTTGAAGTTGTCGAACATCACAGGTTGGGGACCAGGGTAGCGGGGAGGCTATAAGAGCGGGGCGATCGCGGCCGCCGCTTCGGCCGAGGTCCGCACGGGCAGCACCTCGAAGTCGATGCGGAACCGGCGGTATACCGGCACGCCAGCGTGATCCTTGAAATGCTCGATCACCATGTGTTGCGAGCCTGGCACCGCGACGGGCAGAACTCTACTCGAGACCCCGGTCGTACAGTTGAATGTACTGCTGACAGACCGTGTCTATCCCGCAAAAGGCCCGGAGTGAGGACGCATTTTCGTTGACCCAGCGAGTTTCACGTGCTTGATCCTTCAGCAGCCCAACTGCTTCCTCAACAGCGTGGTGCAACACATCTTCTGGGAGTTGATACAGTCCGCCGAGGTTCTCTGGACGGCGCAGCCCGGCTACATCGCCAAGCGAGATGTAATGCGGAATGTGGTGGCGAACGAATGCCTTGAAAACGGGATATTCCAGAACAGCCAGCGGCACCTTGGCCCAGACAGTCTCGATTGCCTGATTGCCAAAGCCTTCGTGCTCCGGCGGGTAGCAAACGAGGTCAAATGTCTGAAAGGTGCTGTAAAACGGGAAATGATCGGGATCGTCCTGTGTGTACCTCTGATCAGGTATCACCACGTTCCCGCCGTAGGCCAGGGTGACGCCGAGATCCCGAGCGTAGGCGATGAGTCTGTTGAAATAGGCGCGGTTCTCTTCGAGATCCTCACCCTGGGGGAGAAGCAGGACAATCTTGCCGGTGGACGTCAGCTTTCGGCAATGTGCTCCAAGTCCATCCGGCGTATCCTCCAAGTTCGCACGCTGGTTCTGCAGACCTGCGACGAACTGGATCGCAAGCTCGATGGCTTTGTTGATTGCGACGCGCGCCGGCATGGCGACGACCACGTCGTCAGGCGTGACGGCCGACATGTCACCCGTAAGCGTTTCGAGTCGGCTTCTGAAAGCTCGCTCATCAAGGTTCATTACGACGCGATCGAAATCAAAGCCGTCTGGAATGACGACGCCCTGGATTCCTTTACGCTCGTACAGAGCCTGCGCGGCAATAGGATTGATGAGGACGTGCGTGACGTTGGCGCGTTCAGGGCAGGTAATACGCGTGATGAGATCCGCGATTTCCAAGTACGGAGATTGAAAGTTGCGCGCGTTCGGTCCTTCCCAATACAGATCGTGGTGCTGGAGGAGGAAAAAGATATCGCTGCGCTCGAGGATGAGCTGGTAGAAAGCCAGCGTCGCCGCGAGGTTGTAAGGAAGGGACATGATGTTGCGGATGTGGAGCACGTGAATGCGATGCTCATCGACGTAGGCTTCAACGCGCGAACGTATGATTTGCGCCCGGCGTTGAATCTCCTCGAGTAGGTCCCTACCTTCGTGCTCGCCAGCCGACTCCGGCGAAAACATGCGCCGACGGAGTGCTAATGCGTCATCTGACTGGTACGAAAGCTCAGCGATGCGCAATCCCTCGGTGCTGTCAGGAACATCGCTTGCGCACGGGTAGACGCGCCAGCCGCGCTTCCGCAAGGCCTTCGACAGTTCTTGAGACTGGAGTGACACTCCATCGGTTCCAAAGAGCTTGAAGTGCACTTCGAGGGTCGAATGGGCGCCCGACTCCATATCAGGGACGAAGTCTACATCGGAAGCGCTGCAGCAAGAGGGCCTCGTCTAGTTTGTCACTAGAACCTCGACGTTCTGCGCGCCCTGCTCGCGTAGCTGGCTGGTCAGGCGATTGGCTTCGTCCGGGTCGAGGTCTTCGGCCAGCAGCAGAACTGCGCCTTCGTCCAGGCGGCGTTCGAGGTCGGTCAGTTTGTCGCCGACGACGTAGCGATCCAGCAGGCCGCTGAGGAGCGGTTCGATGGGGCCCGCTGCAACGTTCGTCGTGGCGGCGGAGGCAGCGAATTCGGCAGCGTGCTGCGGACCGGCGATGAGCCGCATATGGTCCGTTGGAAAGCGTCCGGTGCGCAGGGCTTCGAGTGACGCGACCGCGCTATCGCCGTCGGCAAAAAGGGCGTGTACAAGTGGCATGCCGGACGTGCAGCACTCGGCGTGCCGGACCGCTTAGTGCGCATGCCGGGTGGAGACAGCCACTTCTAGTTTGCCGACCACCGCGCCCTGGTATGTGCCGCGGGTGGGCGGCACATCGTGGTAGTCGCGGCCGAGCGCGATTTTGACATATCGATCGTTGGCCACGAGATTGTTCGTTGGATCGAAGCCGCGCCAGCCGTGAGTCGGCGTGAACACCTCCGCCCACGCGTGCGAGGCGCCGCTGCCGCGACTTGGCTCATCGTTGTGATCGCCTGTCAGGATGTATCCGCTGACGTAGCGAGCCGGTAGTCGAATTGCACGGCACAGGCCGATCAGCAGGTGCGCGAAATCCTGACACACTCCCTGACGACCCTGAAACACGTGAGCGACCGACGTAGTGACGTCCGTCACTCCTGGCTGATATTCGAACTGTTCATAGATCATGGCCATCATCTGCCGCGCTGCGTCAAATGGCTCCAGAAGACCGAAGGGCTCCGCCATTTCGGAGAGCGAGTCCAAAGCCGGCACCAACGCGGAGGGGTTCAGGCTATCCGCGCGCTCCACTGGTCCCAAAGGACGAGGCGCTTCGACTGGTTGCTGAAACGGGTCATGCAGCAACGTTTCGACTTCGATGTCCGTACTCAACTGCAGTGTGGAATGCGTGCGCATTGTGGTCAGTAGATGGCCCACGTTGCCGAAGCCGTCCTCGTAGCGGCGGACGTGGCCAGGCGGCTCCCAACGGAGCTGAAAGCGCTGCACGCGCTGGTGCGCATCTTCAAACGGACCCAGTCGCACGTCCATAACGGATTCCGTCACCTCACCCTCGAATTCGAAGCGATTCTCGTGGTGGACGGTGAGCCTCATTGCTGGTGTGCCGCCATGATTTGCGCGGCGCGCGCGACGGCGTGTTGTTGAGTAGCCTCAGTGGCGTAGCGGAAATATGCTCGTGCGATCTGGTCGGAAGCATCGGCGATGTTTGTACGGATGCGAAGCAGAAACTCCTTGAGTCCCTGCTCCAGAACCTCGTCGATCGATGCGTGCTCCAAGGCTGCGCGTGTGCGGACCAGTGCGCGCAGAGGAGGGCCGGAGCGCATCGTGTTTTCCTGCGCGATGGCTTCCAGCGCTCGCCAGGCGGCGGTCACGCTGAAGTTCAGTGTTTGTGGAAAGGCGGGGTTCAACAGCAGAAACTCGAGCACGCGCACCGGCTGCACGCGCAAGGAGTAGTAGCGCGAGTAGGCCTCTGACGAACCGGCCGACCGCAGTACCGCCAGCCAGCGCACGGCGTCGTTGCCAAATTCAGTGGTGGAATCATTGGTCAGGAGGTGTGACTCCCGCTCCAGCGAACGCGACAGTCCGTCAGCGCGCTCCAGGTACATCCCCAGCGAAAGAAATTGCCAGACCTCGTCGTGCGCCAGAGTGATCTCCGCAAGTCCCTGCACCAGCAACAGACTGTCGCGCGTTTGCCTGGAGAAGGCGTGCAGATCGTCCTCCAGCTCGGCTAGTCGCTTCGGCTCGGCCAGCCGGAGGTACGTCGTATTCAACTGCTCCCACATCTCGGAAGACAGACTTTCGCGCACGCCGCGCGCGGCGTTGCGTGCGTTCCGCACGCATGAGACCAGCGAGTTGCTGTTGTCGGCATCGAACGCCAGGAAGTAGCGCACATCCTCCGGCCGCGGCAGAGGCGCGTCGGGCGCAACATTCGCCAGGGTCGGACCAAGCAGCGGAATCCAGAAGTCGACAGCTGGAGTTCCTGCGTCGCCCGCATCCAGCTCCAGATGGGCCGTAACGTCGATAACGCGAGCGATGGAGACGGCACGCTCGATGTACCGACTGAGCCAGAACAGGTTCTCCGCAACCCGGCATAGCAACGTCATGAGTTCCGGTTATGGGCGCGGTCGGCGAGCACCCAGGTGTCTTTGCCGCCACCGCCCTGCGAGGAGTTGACCACCAGCGAACCGCGCCGCAACGCCACTCGGGTGAGTCCGCCGGGAGTGATCTTCACCTGGCTTCCAAACAGCACGAATGGCCGCAGATCAATATGCCGACCCTCGAAATGATCCTCCACCCAGCAGGGATGGCGCGACAGCGCCAGAGTCGGCTGGGCGATGTAGCCGCGCGGGTTGGCCTGAATGCGCGCCTTGAACTCCTCACGCTCCGCCAGTGACGCGTGCGGACCAATGAGCATGCCATAGCCACCACTTTCATTGACAGCTTTCACCACCAGGTCATCGATGTGCTCCAGGATGAATTGCAAGTCCTCGCGCACACTCGGCAGGTAGGTTTTTATCGTGGGCAGGATCGGATCTTCGTCAAGGTAGTAGCGAATGATGGTTGGCACGTATGCGTAGACCGCTTTGTCATCCGCAACACCACCGCCGATGCCATTTGCAATGTTGACGTTGCCCAACCGATAGCTGGCGAGCAAACCGGGTACTCCGAGCACTGAATCCGGTCGGAACGCGAGCGGATCGAGGAATTCGTCGTCGACACGACGGTAGATCACATGCACCCGCTCCGGTCCACCGGTGGTGCGCATATAGACGTAGCCGTCATCGACGAACAGATCCGTGCCTTCGACCATCTGCACGCCCATGCCTTTGGCCAGAAAGGCATGTTCGAAATAGGCGGAGTTGTACACACCCGGCGTGAGGAGCACGACGGTCGGCGCACCTTCGGCGTCCTCGGGTGCAACGCTGCGCAGAACCTCCAGCAAATCCTGCGCGTAGCCTTCCACCGGCCGAACGTCATAATCGTGAAAGATCTGCGACCACACGCGCTTCAGGACGCGCCGATTCTCCACCACATAGGAGACGCCCGAGGGCGTGCGCAGGTTGTCCTCCAGCACGTAGAAGTCACCAGAGGAGTCGCGCACGAGGTCGCTGCCGACAACGTGGGTATAGACGCCAAGCGGCACATCTATGCCGTGAGCCTCGCGGATATAGCCGCGCGAGCCAAGGACGACCTCGGGCGGTATGGCGCCAGCACGCAGAATGCGCGCATCGTGATAGATGTCATGAAGAAACAGGTTCAAGGCGCGGACGCGCTGCTCGAGCCCGCGCTCGATCGTGCGCCACTCGTCCGCGGTGATGATGCGCGGGACAAGGTCGAACGGCATGATCTTTTCCGCGCCTTCGGTCGCCTGATTGACGGCGAAGGTGATGCCACGCGCCTGGAACGACAGATCCGCAGCGCGCTGGCGACGCTCCACTTCACTGGGACTCAGCGTGCACAACTGACGTACCAGCGACGCGTAGTGCGGTCGGGCGCTGCTGTCGGCGGTGAAGATCTCGTCCCAGAATTCGCCCGGGTCGTAAGCGAAAATATCGGAGCCAATTGCGGTGGACGTCACGCCGCGGAATCGACGGCTTCGGCGATTCTGGCAGCATGTTTGCTCCAGTGAAGTTTGCCGGTCGCGGCACCGCTGAATACGCCCGATGTCGACGTCACATCTGCAAAGTCGCGACCTGCCGCGACGACGATGTAGTCTGTATTCACCTGGCGTTTGTGGGTCGGATCGTAGCTGACTACTGATGCTCTACCGTTCGGGCCCTCCACGAGCGCTTCTACCCAGGCGTGTGGTGCGCCCTCACCGAGTAGGTGGCCGGAAACATAGCGCGCGGGAATGCCCAGTGTTCGCAGGAGCGATAGCATAATCTGTGCGTAGTCCTGGCACACGCCCCGACCCAGCTGCAGGGCCATTGCGGCTGGAGTCTGGGTGCCGGTAACGCCGACCTCGTACGCGATCGCCGCGGCGGTCCACTCGTGTGCCACGTGCACGCATTCTTCCGGGGACTGCGCCTCGCGTACGATGTCCCGCGCCGCGTTGCGGATGCGCGCATCCGGCCTGGTCAGCGCCGTAAACCGTGTGTACGTCTCGGTGTCCAGCGCGGGCGGCACCACCACTTGCGCGCAACGACGCACCGTAAAGCGCGCTTCAAAATCCAGGGCCGACTCCACTCGCTCAGCCTCGACGCTGCAAATGCGATTTCCAAAGCGATCGGCTTGCCAATCGATGAGCAGGCGTCCGGAAGTGCCGCGCACATCCATGTCGAATCCAGTCAGCAGTTGGTCGCCATACTTGTCCGGTGGGACCATCACCAGCTTCTGACGCACGTCGGTGATCGGGCTCGAATACTCGTACCGATAGTGATGGCGGACGTGGTATTCGGTCACTGCCGTTGACTCCGCGAGGCCGCTTCGAGCTCGTCGGCGTCGCCCATCGCCTCCGAGGCGTGCTCCACTTCATCGGCCCACACAGACATACCGTTCAGACACGTCGCGGCATATTGCGTCGCCATCGCCACATCCACCGCATCCCGCCCGTGGCCGACGACAACCCGTCCGACGCGTGGCACGTTGTGGCGTGCATCGAATGAATACCACTGTCCACCCACGTAGGCTTCGAACCAGGCGTGGAAATCCATCGGGATATCTGGTGGCTCCACACCAATATCAGGCAAATAGCCGAACGTATACCGTGCCGGTATGTTCATCGCGCGGCACAGGCCTGTGGCCAACAAAGCGAAATCGCGGCACACGCCGACTCGCCGCTGAAACACGTCCATCGCCGTCACGCTGGGGTCGCTGCTTCCGGTTCGATAGCTCACCTGGCTGTGCACCCAGTCACATATCGCCTGTACTCGCGCCCAGCTGGGCTCGGTTGCGCCAAACAGCTCCCAGGCAACCGGCACCAGCAGGTCGGATTGGATAAAGCGGCTAGGCAGCGTGTACACGAGCATCGCATCCGGGACGTCGGCAATGCCCACCAGCGGCGCGTCGGGAACGACCTCATCCGGCGCACCCGAGACGGCGACGAGCGCGTCGTAGCGTATGCGGAAGGCACCGGCCGGCGCCGTGAACCGCCAGCAGGTGTTGCCGAACGAGTCGACGTAATCTACGACGCTGACTTGCGGCTCCGTCCAGCGCGACTCGTACTCGATCCGCTGATCAGGCCCAGGCTGCGGCCGTACGAGCATCAGCATGGGTACAGGTCCCTCAGCGGAATACGTGAACTCGCACCCCACCCGCAGCCGCATACGTCACAACTTACGCAATTTGGGCGCACTGCACCAAGCTCGCTCTATGGGCAAAGTTGACGAAGGTGCGCGCCGAAAATTGGGCATTGCGCCGGTGACTCGGGTTGGCGCACCCTAGTGCCAGCCCCAAATGTGGTCGGCGGACTTGACCCAGACGAAAAGCTTGGGATGAGCCTTCTGGTCGGCCACGTTCATGAGGATGGCATTCTCGAGTGCGCGCCGGCATGACCGGACTCCTTGGCTTCAGCTCCGGGTATCACGCGATGGAGGACTGTGACGCGCCTCTAATGCTCGGGACGGACTCTCCCTATCGCGAGTTCTGTCCACGGCACGCGAAGGTTCTCCAGGTTGACGTACGTGGTGACCAGATCGGGCGGCGCGGCGAGCTCAAAGACCTGGCGGCGACGAACGTCGCGCGGCATCTCTTCAGCTGCCAAGCCAAAAGTGTCAAAACAGCGCCCCGCTGCGTCTTGGGTTGCGGTTAGGCAAGTGGCCGACCACCGGTCGCTCCGATCACCTCGCCGGTGATGTAGCTGGAATCAGAGGAAGCTAAGAATACGTAGACCGGCGCAAGCTCCACCGGCTGACCTGCTCGGCCGACTGGCGTGTTTTCGCCGAATTTTTGGACATGCTCGGGCGGCATTGTGCTCGGAATGAGTGGCGTCCAGATCGGCCCAGGCGCAACAGCGTTCACGCGAATGCCATGCTTAATCGCCTCTTGTGCGAGGGCCTTCGTGAAGGTGATGATCGCACCCTTGGTCGCCGCGTACGGCAAGAGCGTCGGCGACGGCTGGTAAGCCTGGATCGAGCTCGAATTGATGATCGCCCCACCTTCGCGCATGTGGGGGAGTACTGCTTTGCACAGCCAGAACATGGCGTACAGATTGGTCTTCAGCGTGTGGTCCCATTCGTCAGTCGAAACCTCGCCGATGCCCTCGCGCGTCATCTGGTACGCGGCGTTGTTCACGAGGACATCAAGTTGTCCGAACTCGGACAGGGCACGTTCAACCAGCGACTGACAATGCTGCTCGTGAGTGATATCGCCCGGCACTACAACGCACGTTCGGCCACTCTCCCTCACAACGCGTGCCGTCTCGCGAGCGTCGTCGTCTTCGCTCAAGTACGAAATGAGCACGTCTGCGCCCTCACGCGCAAACGCCACGGCGACAGCGCGCCCGATGCCACTGTCACCACCCGTGATGAGTGCCTTTTTGCCGACGAGTCGACCGCTGCCCTGATACGACTGCTCGCCGTAGTCAGGGCGTGGCCGCATGTCGGATTCACGGCCAGGATAGGGCTGCGATTGCTCCGGATAAGAGGGCTTGGGTTTGGACTCAATGGGGTTCTGAGACGAGTGCCCAACGTCTGGTCCAATTCTTGTCACTTGTCGACGCCTCCAGAAACGAAGTGGGTTGGAGGACGCACGAAGAGTGCCACACGTCACAAGTCCGCAAAGACTCGTTGCTTTGGCGTGTAAACGCCGTGCAAGTCAGCGCCCGCTCGAGCACCGGCTGGACGGCCGATATCAATTATCCATCGAGCCGACGTCCACCATGCTAACGCGGCCGCGGACCTGGGACAGCAGTAGCGCGCTGAGCACACAGACGGCCAAACGATCCGGTGCCACGGCGGCGCTGGTCAGATAGGCGTCGGTTGCCACATGCACCGCATGGGCGTACAGTCGGAGCTCCGCGAGATTGATCTCCACACTGCGCACCCACGACGGCCAGCGTGCGCCCGGGCACTCGCCCATTGGTGGCAATCGACTCAGTCCGGTCCGTCCACGCCAGGTGGAAAGCGCAAGCGGAGCGCAACCAGCAAGCACGCTGTTGACGGTCAGGTCTTCGAGTACGACGTTTCGTGCATAGTTCACGGGACCGGACTGGCCGTCGAGTAGACGATGGACGACGTCGAACTGCCAACGCAACACATCGACGGTTGTGTCGAGGCTCATGCTGGAATGGTTAGTGGCAGGCCGCAGTCCGTAACCAGTTGCTTGTCGAGAAATACGTGCACTTGTGAAATCGCGTCCCGATCCAACGTCAGCACGATCAACGCGTGCGCTTGAAACGATTCCTCCGGCTGCTCCGCGTGCCAGATGTACTGACCGAATGCAACTTGACCATTTGCCCGAGTGGGAAGAAGACGGAAACGCCTGCCGGCGCGCATCCCCCACTCGAGGAATGTGCCAATAACGTGTCGACCGCGATACCAGTGCTCCCAAGGTGGCATGGACAGCACCGCGTCTTCGCGGAGCAATGAAACGAGACCGTCGATGTCTGAGGCTTCCCACGCCGTCACGTACCGATCGATCAACTCGCGCTGAATGGCGTCGTCAGACTCCGCAACACCGATGGTGCGCGCATCAATCGAAGCTCGCGCGCGCTGCAGCGCGCTGTTGACAGACACGACTGTGGACTCCAGCAGTTCAGCCGTTTCACTGGCCGACCAGCCGAGCACATCTCTCAGCAACAACACCGCCCGCTGACGAGGTGGCAGTTGCTGAATGGCGGCAACAAATGCAAGTTGAACTGACTCCAGGAGCTCATAGCGCGCTTCTGGACCTGGCGCCTCGTCCGCTACATCCGGCAGTGCGGCATCGGGGTACGGTTCCAACCAGACAATTTCGGTTGGTCGCTGACCCAGTGGCAGCTCGTCGGGCCTCTTCGGTGCACCGTATGCAATCGGCAAGAGCCTTCGCGATTTGGAGTTGCTGGCGATGGCGTTGAGACACACGTTTGTGGCAATGCGATAGAGCCAATTGCGGAGTGAGCTCCGGCCTTCGAACTGGTCGCGCGCCCGCCAGGCACGCAGGAATGTCTCCTGAACGAGGTCCTCGGCCTCGTGATAGGAGCCAAGCATGCGGTAGCAGTGGACCTGGAGCTGGTAGCGAAACCGCTCGACCAGCTCCTGGAATGCCTCCTGGCTACTCAATTCAATGCGATCCCCCACAGCACTCATAGCGTGGCTGGTCGCGGCGGAACGAGCAAGCCGACCAGAGCCGCAGCCAACGACAGCGCCGCCGAGGCGCCGAGCGCGCTCGCGTAGCCGGCGCTGAACAGCTCGGACGAGCCGAATCCGCCCGTGGCAGCAAACACGGTTCCGGCCAGCGCGATACCAAAGGCTCCGCCAAGAAAGCGCAACATGTTGTACGTGCCAGAGGCTTTGCCGATTTCTGTCGGCCTGACCGCGCTCAACACGGCGTTCTGTGCGGCCGGCATCGCCAGCGA
>JAFAZN010000372.1 GCA_019239775.1 Chloroflexota bacterium | reverse complement strand
AATTCCGATCGCTCTCGCTCAGCCAACTCAATCTGCGGAGGCTTCGGTCCAGGCATGCAGGCCACCTCGATCACAAGATGCCCCATCCTAGCCGGCTACCCTCATCCTCCGGTAGTCCTCCGCCTTCCTGTACTAGGCAGCGCATCGCGTTGGCGCCTTCAATAGCGCGAACCGGTCGGTCAATCGGTCGCGGATTTTCCCAACGCTTAGAGACGGGGTCCTCACCGCCGCGAGCTCGATGGTCAGCGGCAAACCGGCAAACCATCCAGACGCCGGCAAGTATCCACAACAGCAGTCTGGTTCGAAGCGCTCAGCTCGAAACTTCCAGATGCCGCCGCGGAGCGCTCGACAAAGAGCATCACCGACTCGTTCTGCGCCACCTGGGCGAGTTGCTGGTGTCCATCTGCCTCTGGCAAGTCAAGCGGTGGGATTGGGGCCACGTGCTCTCCCGCGACTGACAGTGATTCGCGGCTGGTCGCGATCACGCGTACCCCCGGCGCTGCCGTGATGATGTTCGATACCACATCACCAGCTGACTCGAGGCAGCAGGTCTTTGTCTCGCAACTACGCCAGCAGCAGCGCGAGCGGATCGCTCGCCGCCTGGTCGCGCAGATCCAGGGCGTCGAGAACGGCGAGGCCCGCCAGTGCCCCGTCCCGGACATCAGCCGGCTCGACCAGCCATACGCCATTCACAAAGCTGCGCTGCAGCACGGCAGCGCGAATGGCAACGCGCGTCTTGCCGACGCCGCCCGGGCCGACCAGCGTGACCAACCGCGCCGCGCTGAGCTTCTTGCGCAGCTCAGCCGACTCGCGTTGCCGCCTGACGAAGCTCGTCAATTCAGTGGGCGGGTTGCCGATGCGCCGTGCACGCCTGGCCATGCGCGAGACACGCTACTACTCGTCAGCCCGCGGCACGGAAAGATTTTCCCACTGAATCACGAATTCACGTGATTTCGGCGACGGCATGCCAGCCCGCATGCTGGCGGCATGTCTGAATCGCTAGCACTTCAGCAGGTCGAGGTCAGGTTCGTCGGCAGCCCGCCGCACGCAGACCGCCTCGCGCATGCCTCGGGCTTCAGTGACGTCGAAATCGAGGGCTCGGTCTTGCGCTGTCAGGTGCACGGGAGTTTTCAGCCATTTCTGGAGGCGCTACACGGCTACGAGGTCGTGAGCCTCACATCAATTCCCCAGCGGAGCTTTAAACGCAGAAGAGGAGGACCGGCATGAATTCCACGTCACGGGCATCACCGCGTTCGCTGGCCAGGGTCACCGGCGGCGTCGCGCTGTCATTCTTCGCGGTCAATAGCGTGATGGTCGGGTACATCATGTGGCGGTCCGGTCTGGTTCCGCGCGCGGTTGGCGCGAGCCTGGTGCTCTCCGGAATCGGCTGGATGACGTTCTTTGTGCTGCCGGTCGCGGCAATGCTGATTCCCTACAACGTGATCATCGGCGCGTTAGGCGAGGCGGTGGTCATCCTGTGGCTGGTGGTGATGGGCGCAAGCACGCCACTGGATAAAAGTATTGCGCTCGTTCCCACGGACGCAACACTGGTAAGGAGGAATCCCGCGTGAAGATGAAGACGGTGCTTTGCACGAGCTATGGTCCGCCGGAGGTGCTTCGAATGGGAGAGGGCGATAGACCTTTCCCCAAAACAAAGAAGTCTGCGTCCGGATTTTGGCGACCGCGGTGACCGCCAGCGACTGCATCATTCGAGCCGGTTTCAAGCTCGATTTCCCATACCAGATACTTGGGCGCCTGGCAATCGGTGTCACTGGGCCACGCCAGCCAATCCTGGGCATGGTCATGGCTGGGGAGATCGCGTCTGTTGGAGCCGACGTCAGTGGCTTCAAAACTGGTGACAGAGTATTCGGCATGGGACATTTCCACGTCGGCTGTTATGCGGAGTTCGTGTGCTGGCCAGAGGATGCAGTTCTCGGGGCTATGCCCGCGAATCTGAGCTGTGAGGAGGCCGCGGCAATCCCGTATGGCGGCTTGTTGGCCGAGCACTTTCTGACGAAGGCCGGCCGTCCAAGCTGGCCAGCAAGTCCTTATCTATGGGGCTTCAGGCGCAGTCGGCACCTCGGCGGTGCAGCTCGCCAGTCGCACCGGAGCGGAGGTTACTGCCGTGTGCGGCCCTTCGAATCTTGAGTTGGTTCGGTCTCTCGGAGCGAGCGCGGTAATCGACTACACCAGCGAGAACTTTGCGGATCGGAAAGAACGCTACGACGTCATCTTTGACGCCGTCGGCAAGCGAAAAAGCCGCGTCGCGATGGATC
>JAFAZN010000327.1 GCA_019239775.1 Chloroflexota bacterium | reverse complement strand
CCAGCAGCAGGCAGCCATCAACCGGAAGCTCGAAGGTCCGGGCGTCCGGCGGAGCATGACGCGGTTGACGCAGTACATCGGCGTTGTCGCGCTGGTGGACGCGACGCTGCAGGCAGCTCTGGCACTGTACCTGCCGACAGACACTTTTCTCGTTGCCACGAGTCTCGTGCACATCGCGGTGGTCGCTGGCGCAGCGGCCATCGCGATCTTGGTCGTCGCGCTGCGCATGCGCAACGCGATCTGAGGCGGGGCAACTCTCGAACAAGTTATTCGGGCTGCGGCACCTTCTTGGCTCGGCTCGGGGCCACGCGCGGGGGTTCGCCGGGCATTTTGGGGTAGACGGGTGGCCAGGCGGCGTCGGGCAGGCCCGCGGCGGTGTCGCGCTCGTGAAGGGCTAACAAAGGTTCCAACGACTGGGGCGACATCTCGGCCCACGGGTCGCCCTGGCTGCGTATGCGTTCAGGGACTGTGGTGATGGTCAGCACGTCGGGCTGGATGGCGTCGAGCTCGTCCCAGCGAAACGGGGTCGAGACCTGCGCACCCGGTCGGGCGCGTACCGACCATGCTCCGAAGATCGTTTTGTGCGGCGCATTCTGGTTGTAGTCGATGAAGACGCGCTCGCCGCGCTCCTCCTTCCACCAAGCGGCGGTCATGAGCTCCGGCCGACGTCGCTCCAGCTCGCGGGCGACGGCCACGGCCGAGCTCCGCACCTGATAGGAGGTCCAGCGCGGCTGGAGCCGCAGGTAAATGTGGATCCCGCGATTTCCTGTGGTCTTCGGCATCGCGCTCAGGCCGTGCTCCACAAAGAGCCGGCGGACCTCCCGCGCAGCCTCCTGGAGCATCGCAAACGTCACGCCCGGCGAGGGGTCCAGGTCGATCCGCAGCTCATCCGCATGCTCCTGGTCGTTGGCCTGCGACGGCCACACGTGGAATCCAATGCAGCCGAGGTTCACCGCCCAGATCACGTGGGCCACGTCGGCAGCCACCAGCGCATCCGAGGTGGTGCCGTTTGGCGTGCTGACGACCGCCGTCTGCAGCCACTCCGGCCGCACCTCTGGAACGCGCTTCTGAAAAAAGGACGGACCGCCCACGCCGTTTGGATAGCGCTGCAGCAGGACAGGTCGACCTTGCATCGCCCGCATCAACGGCTCCTCGACAGCTTGATCCAAGTAGTATCTGACGAGGTCCAGCTTGGTTTGACCTCGTTCGGGGAAAAAGACCTTGCTGGGGCTGCTGATCGCGATCTCATGCCCGGCCGCCTCGACCAGGACCGTCCCTTCAGCCATTAAGACGTCACGATACTCCGTTCGCTCAGCGACGCACGCGGTAGCGAATATGGGTGGCTTCGGGCGTGTCGATCACTCGCACGATCTCCAACTCGACGCGTGACGGGAGCAGGTCGAACAGACGCCGGCCCGCACCGAACAGGACTGGAATCTGATGGATCTGCAATTCGTCCAGCACGCCTGCTTCGAGCGCATGTTGCGCCGTATATGCGCCGTGGACCAGCACGTTGCGGTCCCCGGCAGCGGCTTTGGCCTGTGCCATCGCGCTCTCGATGCCCTCGGTTACGTACGTCACCAACGGGTAGTTCGACACGTGAGGCGAAGGTGGCCGGTGGCTGACAACGAAGATTGGTACACCGTGATGGTTGCCTTGCCAGTGATCGACTTGTTCCACTGTCCGCCGACCCGACAGCACGGCGCCGGTCGCGTTGATCTCGTCGATCAGCTCGCCAGCCGAGCCGCCAGGGCGGAAGAACTCGCCGTCGCGGGTGACGAACCAATCGTGCAGCCGCATGAAGCCATCGCCGCCCGGGTTGTCGGGATCGTCGTTTGGACCAGCGATGTACCCATCGAGGGACATCGACATGTACAGCACTGAGGTGGACGCAGTTGTAGTGTTCGACATCTAAGATTCCTTTGGGGTTAGCACTTGTGATGGGCCCACCCTACGCGTCGAACGCGAACCACAGAAATCGACGCGAGTTGGCGAAATGGCGACGGTCTCATCACCAAAATGTGAGGATTCGTCATCAATTCGAGGGGTTCGCGTGGCGCGCGGGATGCGATGCTGGTACTACGATGCGCGACGGCGAAAGCGCCAATTCGAGCCCACGCCCCACCCTTCTGCTGGTCGAGGATGACCCCGCGATCGAGCGCACGCTGCGCCGGCCGATCGAAGAGTGGGGCTACCACCTGGTCTGGGCCTCGACCGTAGCCGAAGCCCGAGCCCTGATCGCCGAAGCTCAGCCCGACCTGATCATCCTCGACCTGGTCCTGCCCGATGGCGATGGCCTGCTCCTGACGTCCAGCTTGAGTAAGCTAACCAACACACCGATTTTGATTTGCAGCGCGCGCAACCGGCAGGTCGATCGCGTGCTTGGCTTGAAGATGGGTGCCAGCGACTTCGTGGGCAAACCGTTCGATCTCGACGAACTGGAGGCGCGCATCGAGGCCGTGATGCGACGCGCCCCATCGACGGCCCGCCGCCCGGTCTCGAATACCAACGAAATCCGCGTCGGAGACCTGGTGATCACCCCCCGCCATGCCAGCGTTCGGATCGTCGACCAGCCGGTCCATCTGACCCCAATCGAGTATCGCTTGCTAACGGTGTTGGCCAGCGAGCCCGAGTCGATCTTCGATCGCCAGTCGCTGACCAAGCGCGTATGGGGTTATGACGACCTCAGCTGCGATCACCTGGTCGACGTGCACGTCGGCCGCCTGCGGGCCAAGCTCCGATCGGTCAATGCCACGCCGAAATACCTGGTGACCGTGCGGGGGCGCGGTTTCCGCTTGCTCGGTGAGACGAAGTCTTGATCAGAGAGACCAAATAGGGCTGAGCCGGCCACGCAAGCAACGTGAACCAGGTCGCTTGGCCTGGCACGCATATTGCTACGTCTCTCCGCCGCACAACACGGGGGACCGGAATTTGGAGATCCTCGTGGTCGAGGACGAAGCGCAGATACGCCAGACAACGATGGCGGCCCTCAGGGCCTGCGGCCATGCGGTCGTGGGCGCCGAAACGGGCCTAGAGGCGCTTGCGTGTGTCCGCTCACGAAGGCCAGACCTGGTGCTTCTCGACCTTCAGTTGCCCGTCATGGATGGACGGGAGTTCCTGCGAGTCTTCCGGGGCGAGCCGCGCTGCGCCGAGGTACCAATCGTCGTCATGTCAGGGGAGCATGGCGTGGTGCCAAGCCAGCTCGGCATACAAGCATTCATCGACAAACCTTTCGATCTCGACGAACTCCTTGAAACTGTTGAACAGTTGCTGCCCGCTTCAGACGGTGCGCCGGCCGACGGCTGGTGTGCCGCGCAACTGTGTGAGGGAACGGGCACATGACCACACTTGGCATTTCGCGCACGCCATCTCGCGAGCGCACCCGCGATGCGGATCCGGCCCTCACGCAGGCCACGGATCTCGCCAGCTTGTTTGCCGCTTTGCACGCCGCGACAAAGGCCGCGCTCGACGCGGAGTCGATGTTTCTGGGTCTGTACAACGAGGCCAGCCACACCATCGACGTGGTGCGACAGGGTGAATTCGGCACGGAGTTCTCAGGCGGCACGTTTCCACTCGGCGATGGTGTCACCAGCGAAGTCATCCGCACCGGCCAGTCGCGCTTGATCCGGCATTGGTCGGAGGAAGGACCGCCGGTCCACCTCCAGTTTCTTACGACCACACCCGGACTGCCGGAGTCGGCGATCACCGTCCCGTTGCTGTATGGCGACCGGGTGCTGGGCGTGCTCGCGGCTCACAAGTACGAGCCGGACGCCTTTGATCAGGCCGATCTGCAGGTGCTCGAGGCGATTGCCGCACAGACCTCCGTCGCGCTCGTTGGCATACGCGAGTCGGAGTTGCGCAGTGCGCGGCTGCACGAGCGTGTGTCGCAACTCGAATCGGTGCTGGGCAGTATGGCCGACGCCGTGCTGCTGCTGGATGCCGAGGGGAGTCTGGTGAGCTTGAATCGGGCGGCGCGGGAGCTGTTGTGCGGAGACAACTCCAGCATTGTTCTCGGGCAGCCGCTCGAACAACAGGTGTGGGGCTTGTGGCCACTCGGCACGCGCGAGCTGACCGAAGCCTTGCGACCACTGTTGACCACGGTGCAGCAGGGGGAGACCCCGCCGGAAGCGGAGATGCAACTGGAGCAGCACGGTCGCCGCCGGTTCTTGAGTTTCAATGCCACGCCGCTGTTCGACGTGACCGGTCACGTGATCGGCAGCGTACTGGTGGTGCGCGACGTTACCGCTCGACGGCAGATGGACGAGCTCAAGGACGAGATGCTCTCTGTCGCCTCGCACGACCTAAAAACCCCGGTCACGGTGATTCGCAGCGATGCGCAGCTGATGCGGCGAGAAATTGCGCGCAAGACGACCAGCCTGGAGGAGGTGGACGATGGCCTGCGCACCATCGTCAGGCAAACCGACCGCTTGTCGAAACTGCTGTCGCTGCTGCTCGACGTTTCACGGATTGACGCCGGTCGCTTCGAAATCGCACCGAGCCAGGTGGACCTGGGGCGTCTCGCCTCGACGACGCTGGCCGAGGTCCAGGCGACGACCGACGAACACCTGTTGGAATTGCACGTTTCGGGGCAGCCGACCGGTTACTGGGACGAGCGGCGATTGCAGCAGGTGCTCCTCAACCTGCTGACCAATGCGATCAAGTACTCGCCCAAGAACACGCCGATCGCGGTCGACATCCGAGCTGAGAGAAAGTCGGTGACGGTTTCGGTCATCGATCGCGGAATCGGGTTGGCACCGGACGAGTCGGTGCACGTCTTCGAGCGGTTCTTCCGTGCCCGGTCGACTCGTCGACTGGAGGGTTCCGGGCTCGGACTGTATATCTGTCAGTCGATTGTGGCAGCGCATGGCGGGCGGATCTGGGTCGAATCGGCCGGATCTGGCAAGGGCAGCGTGTTTCGGTTCACGCTGCCGCGTAGCAACACGCACCACCGGGCGACGGCTAATCCCAGGGAATATTCTCCGGTCGCGCCCACATTGACAGCGCGATAAAAAACACCGCGGCTAAGGCGAACACTCGACGAAATCGCTCCATTGTGACCTCCGCATCGCAACTGGACTAGCCAGTTGTTGAGTACACAGTACCAATGGAGTCGCGCTCGTGCGTGCACAAATTGCCGACAGTCGCCGTGTGTTTTACCCAATCTTGTGAGGAACGCGTGGCAACCGGTTGGACAAACGTGAGACGGCCTCGGACCGTAATCCCGCCAAGATCCTCCGATGCGCGCCGTCATATTGATTCGTTCTCGCTCGGCGTGGGTATGGTACCATACGTATGGCATGCGCAAGACGACGGTGTACTTGAACGAGGACGAGGCCGATGCCTTGCGGCAACTCGCCGAAGCCACTGGCATTTCGCAGGCGGAGATCATCCGCGGGGCCATCCGTCAGGCGGTTCGCCGATTACCGCCGCGCAAATTTCGCAGCCTCGGTCGCGGCGTAGGAACGGGTGGTGCGACGCCGCGCTGGCGTTCTCAGGATGTCTACGAAAAATCCTTTGGCAACGCCCCGCCGGCGTGAGTCTGTTGCTGGATGCCGGGGCGCTTTACGCGCAAGCGGACCGTACTGACCCTCATCACGTCGCGGTCGCAGACATACTCCGACAGGAGTCAGAGCCGCTGATTACCTCAGCCGTGACCGTCGCTGAGGCCGACTACCTCATTCTCACCCGGCTCGGGGTCGAAGTGGAGTTAGCATTTTTGGAGGATCTTGCCGGCGGCACGTTTCAAGTGGAATGCCTGAACCGGGGTGAGTTGGGCGTTGCTCTGCACATTGCACGGCAGTATCGCGACCTCGCGATTGGACTTGCCGACGCATCGTTAGTGGTTCTGGCGGAGCGGTTCCGCACACGCCGGTTGTTGACATTCGATGAGCGCGCGTTCCGGAGTGTGCGGCCGTTGCAAGGCGGAGCATTCCGGTTGCTGCCCGCTGACGCTTGATAGATTGGATCGACAACCATCGACGTTTCGCTTCAGCCTTTTGTCCAGTCGGCGATGTTCCAGGAGAAGACGTCGAAGGGGCCGGGGTTGGGGCCCTGGACGGCCTTGGCTTTGGCGTCGGCGCCTTTGCGTTCGATGAGCGGTACGACCACCGCGGCGTTGATCACCAGGTCGTTCATGGCCTGCCAATCGGCGGCGGCTTTGGCGGGATCGATTTCGGAGCCGGCGGCGTCGAACAGTGTGTTGTACTGATCGCTTTGCCACTTCAAGAAGTTCGGAGCCGACCACGAGTTGGACTTCTGGGCCCAATCGGTCGCCGGATCCTTGCCATAGAAGCGCTTCATGTACAGCAGCGGGAACGGCGAGTCCGGTGTCGAGGTGAACATCTCGGCATCCGCCGTAAAGTGACCGTACGTGTCGGGATTACCCGCGTCGCTGGCGAAATACACGCTGGCGTCCACAGACTTCAGCTCCGTCTCGATGCCGATCTTCTGCCAACCGTCCTTCACCTGGTCCTGCTCTTTCTGGCGCAGCGAGTTGATGGAGGTTTGAAACACCACGTGCATGCGCACGCCTGATGGCGTAACGCGAATCCCGTCACTCCCACGCGTATAGCCTGCTTGATCGAGAAGCTGGTTGGCCTTGTCCAGGTTGAACTCCGCGGACGTGTTTTTCGATGCCAGGTTCGTGGGGATCGTGAGTACGTTCGAGGTCGGATTACCGGTCTGTCCATAGAGCTGGGTCGCCATGGTCGAGCGATCAATGGCGATTGCCATCGCCTGACGCACGCGTTGATCGGTCAGGAACGGATGCGAACTCTTCGGACTGCCGCGTTCGCCGTCGACTTCGGCAGTTGGATCGGCCATGTTGAAGAAGATCTGTTCGACACCGCCGCCGGGCGACAACACCAGGTCGCCTTTGCCGCCCTTCAGCAAGTCATTCAGAACCTGTGCCTCCACCTGCAGGTTCCACGCATAGTCGTATTCGCCGGTCTGCAGTACCGCTCGACCGGCTGAGACCGCGTCACCACCACCTTTGACACTGATCTGACTGAATGCGAGTTTGGTCGGATCCCGGTAATTCGGATTCGGCGTCAAGGTCAGCACGTCGCCAGGCTTGAAGTCCTGGATCAAATACGGTCCGGTGCCGAAGGCCTTCAGGTTGAACGGCGCGTCGCGCGCGGCAGTTCCTACGTAATTGCCCAGCGCGTGTTTTGGCAGAACCGTGCCGTTGTACCCCAGGAACGGAACAAACCACCCACCGGTTGGTTGCTTGAATGTGAGACGTACCGTGACTGGATCGACCGCTTCAACGGATTCCAGGCTTGCATAGCTGCCGGCGGTAACCGCGGCGGTATCACGGTTGGTGACGTATTCGAAGGTAAACGCAACGTCGTCCGCGGTGAATGGCTGGCCGTCAGCCCATTTGACGCCCGGCCGTAGTTTGTAAGTAACCGTCTTGCCGTCGGCGGACAAGCCACCGTTCGCCGTGGATGGAACCTCGGCCGCGAGCACCGGCGAAAATACTCCGTCCGCGCTGACCGTCAGCAGCGGCTCACAACAAAAACGGGCGGCGACATAGTCTTTGGTTCCCTGCGACAGATGCCCGTTGGCAATCGTCGGACCCTGCCACATCAAAATGCTCAAATTGCCGGATGGGGCGCGTGCCGCGGCCGCTGTCGGCGCGACGTTTGCTCCAGCCGGCGCCGGCGCGCTGGTCGCGCCCGGTGCAGTTGGACTCGTGAGCTGCGCCGGAGCATTCGGCGTACAGGCCGCAACGAGTGTAGTGAGTGCTCCCGCTCCCAGCGTTGCACTGAGCAGGCCGAGCACGTATCGACGGGTAAGCTGGGTGGCCATAGTCACCTCCTGAGGTTGGCCTCACCGTCCCCGTCGCTCAGGTTACTGCGTTTGGGCAGCTAATGCGGGATGGACCGCAAGTCTTGGTGTCGCGGGCTGCAAGCGCGTGCGAACGCCGGCTTTCGGGCCCGGGCTTTGCCACACCGGCAGCAGCCGGGAAAACGGATGGGACGCGGCCTTTTCGCGGAAGTAACGTTCGTGCTCCCATTCGGCCTCCGCCATGTCCAGCAACTCTTCCACGTGGGCGGTGGCAGCGCAGTCCAGCGCCAGGCGGGCGGCGCGCTCGTACTCCGCAAGGTTGCGACGTTCGATCCAGCCGGCGCCGTACATCGGCAGGTACCAGCCACCGACCCTGCAGAACGCCGAGATGGCGCCGCCGAGACAGATGTTGCGCAGCTCCAGGATTCTGCTGGGCCGGCCCGCCAACGCATGGAGGATGCGGCCGACGCGCTGGCGGTGGTCGAGCTCTTCGGCGCGGATGCTGAGCACGTGGGCGCGCTCGTGTGGATCACGCAAGGAAGCGGCATGCCCGCGATAGGCGAGCGCGGCACCGCGTTCGCCGGAGTAGGCGAGCTGAAGCAGCCGAACGAGGTCTTGTTGCTGGGCTCTCATCACTCTGTTCCTACCTTTCGGTAAGTTCCGTAAGAAGTATAGCGGGGTTTGCGTGAGGCGGCCACATCTGCGGGGAGCAACCCTGTGGGTGCATCCACTCCGTGGGCGCATCACTCCGCGGGGATTCACTTTCGTGGTGATTCACTCCGTGAGGGACCCAACCCGGTAGGATTCACCTCCGTGGTGATGTACCTCCCGTGAGGGACCAACCCTCTGGGTGCATCAACTGTGTGGGGATTCGCCTCCGCGAGGGAGCAACCCTGTGGGTGCATCACTCCGTGGGATCCACCTCCGGTGAGGGACGGACCCCTGTGGGTGGATCACTTCGTGGAGATTTACCTCAGTGAGGGACGACCACTCCCGCCAGGGACTGACCCACGCGAACGTGGCGCCAGGCGGCGAACGCGTTAGCGATTGCGCTGGCGCGGGTCCAGCGCGTCGCGCAGGCCGTCGCCGACCAGGTTGAAGGCGAGCACCGTGATGAAAATGGCCATGCCTGGAAACACCGTTTCCCACCAGGCGCGCTGCATATCAACGCGCCCGTCCGCCAGCATGCCGCCCCACGAAGGCGTCGGCGGCTGGACGCCGAGTCCCAGGAACGACAGGCTCGACTCGAGCAGAATCGCAAACGACAGCCACAATGTGGACTGGACGATGATCACCGCCAGCGCATTCGGCAGCAGGTGACGCACCACGATGCGGCCGGTAGATGCACCCAGGGCGCGCGCGGCGAGCACAAAGTCCAACGAGCGGGTGCGCAGGAATTCACCGCGCACCAATCGAGCGGTGCTCATCCACGAGGTGAGACCAATCACCACCATGGTGGTGGTGAGACTCGGGGTGAACAGCGCGACCGCCGCGATCAACAGGAACAGTTGCGGAATCGCCAGCACGATGTCGGTAAAGCGCATGATGGTTTCGTCGACGCGGCCTCCGACTGCGCCGGCCAGTGCTCCGAGCGATACGCCGATCCCAGTAATCAAAAGGACCGAAACCAGGCCTACAGACAGCGAAACCTGTGAGGCCACCAGCACGCGACTGAACACGTCGCGCGTTTGGCGGTCGGTGCCGAACCAGTGCTCTGCGCTCGGTGCTTTCAATGGCTGGCCGGCGTTGAACGCACGATAATCTTGCGGCGCCACATTTGGTGCGACGACTGCCAGGCCATAGAGCAGCACCACCACCACCGCGCCGAGTACCGCAAGTCGGTTGCGGGCGAATTCGCGCCACACCGCACGGAGTTGGGAGGACTGGCCCCTGGTGGGCGCGCCGAACCTCGCGGGCGGGGCTGCTGCAACCCGCGCAGGCGTTCCGACGCCTTCAACGGTGCTCAACGTGAAGAGTCCCTGTCATCAAGCGACATCAGCGAAAGGAAAGCCGTGGGTCGGCGAACGTGTACGCGACATCCACGATCACGTTCACGATCAGGATGAATGCACCAGTAAGCACCGTCAGGGCAAGGACCACCGGGTAGTCACGCCGGAGGATGGATTCGTACGCCAGCGCACCGAGGCCGGGCCACGCGAAGATGTACTCAACGATGACCGATCCGCCGAGCAGTCGAGCCAACTGGGTACCAACCACCGTGAAGATGGGAATCAGTGCGTTCTTGAGCGCATGACGGTACGTCACAGCCGGGTCCGAGAGGCCTTTGGCTCGGGCGGTGGTGACGTAATCCTGCTTGATGACCTCGAGCATGCTGGAACGCACAAATCGCGTGAACACGGCGAGCGTTGGCAATGCCAGGATGGTGACCGGGAGGATCAGATAGCGGAGGCGGGCGGGACCGGTTTCATCCACACCTGGAGTTGACGCCGGCAACCACCCCAAGCCGACCGCCAGCAACAACTGGAGCATCAGGGCGATCCAGAAGTTGGGCAGTGCGAGGCCGAGGAATGCTCCAGCCGTAGCCACGTTATCGATCGCGGAGTACTGGCGTTTGGCCGAGACGATTCCCACTGGGATGGCTATCGCAAGGCTTGCGACTAACGCAAGTGACTGGAGTACCAGAGTCGCTGGGAGGCGTTGGGCGATCAGCTCAATGACGGGAGTCTGGTTGAAGGTGTAGGCGGTGCCGAAGTCCAGTCGGACGACGTGGCTCAGCCAGATGGCGTACTGGACTGGCAGCGGCTGGTCTAGGCCCAGGTTCTTGCGGACCTGGGCCACGATCTGGGGATCGAGGCCCTGCTCGGAGACAAAAGCCAGCGCTGGATCGCCGGGGGCGAGGTGGATAATCAAAAAAACGATGATAGTGAGACCCAGCAGGAGTGGCGCCAACAGCACAATCCGGCGCAGGACGTACCGGCGATTCTCAGGTGACATTACGTTCTCTGCGCTTCACACACCGTGCGCGACCGAACCGTGTGATAACCCCACGGAGGTGAATCCTCACGGCAGTGAATCCCCATGGAGTGATGCAGCCACAGGGTTGGTCCCCACGGAGTGAATCACCGCTGACTGTGCACCCACAGGGTTAGTTCCTCACCGAGGTTGAATCCCCACGGAGTGATGAACCCACGGAGTCCATGGCCCAACGGAGTGATGAACCCACGGAGTCTTCAACCACAGAGGGTTCAACCGCAGAGGGTTCGTGGCGAGCCAGTGGGAAGAACTCATA
>JAFAZN010000290.1 GCA_019239775.1 Chloroflexota bacterium | reverse complement strand
CCGTGCTGGCCAGCGCACCGGCCTGGCGCGCCTGCGCGACAGAACCGGCTGGCATTCGCAGGATGTGAGTGTTTCGGGCGCGCAAGCGGCTCACAATCTCCGGTGTCGCATCCGTACTGGCATCGCACACGATCAACTCCAGCTCCGGTGGCAACGACTCCAGCAGATGTGAGATATTGCGCGCTTCGTTCCGCGTCGGGACAATTACGCTGATCGACATCCGGTGCCTACGTGAGCAGGACTAGCGGCGCTGCCGTCAGCGCGCCGACAATCACCTGGGCAGGCGTGTGTCGCCGCTGGTAGACCCGCGCCCACGCGATGCCGATCGCCAGCAACAGCAGGCCGAAGGACAGGAGTCCGTCGGGACTCACCGATCGACCGACCAGCAGGAGCGCTGTCGCGGAGGCTGTGTGATAGCTGACTTTCCATCGCAGCGTCAACGCGGCGAGGAGCGCCATCTGCATCGAGACGGCCAGGGCAAGTTGACACACTCCAGGCGGGGCGCCAGCGCGCCAGAGGACCCACGCGGCTCCCGCACAGCCCACCGCGGTCACAGTCGCAGGGAGCAGTCGTTCGCCGCGCTCGCGCAGGTCGATCGCACTGGCATGGCCGCGGCGCACCAGGACCAGCGTGAGCAGCGTAGGCAGGACGCAACCGGTAATGAGGAAGCCGCCGACGCTCAAGAAGGTGCTTGGCGTGGCTCCGCTGCGTATTGCAGCGAGCAACGCGGTTGGCAACGCCAGCACCGGAGGAAGCCCGACAATTGAAAAGATACGCGCGGCTGAGTGAGAGCGATTGCTAATTGCCGCCCGCATAGACGATTGGTGCGGGGCGGCTGAGCCTGCCTATCCATCCTGACATCGTCATGCGTACATTCCGACTATATGACACGCGTGTTAGCTCCATCGGAACTTGTGTTAAGCGAGCGGAGCAACTGTGTTAGCGGTGAGCTCATCCGGCGATCAGGGGAGCACGAGGCCCGCTTGCCGCAATGTGCGTAGCGGAAACCACGCCGTAAACCAGAGCAGGGCGGCATACATCGGCCAGCCGATGACGGAATCGACGACCAGGAACGTGCCGAATGATAGATGGCTTACCAGCACCACGCGCAGTCCGGCGCGCACGACACTGACGGCCGCCCACGCTACCGATGCGCCGAAGAAGGCACGACGGAATGCGACCGAGCAGCGGACGCCATCGGGAATCGGATACAAGCGCTGCGCGTACACGGCGAGCAGCGGCCGGCCGAGTTGCGCCGAGCCGAAAAACACGGTCGCGTAGAAGATGTTCTCCAACGACGGCCAGAGCAGGTAGAGACGGACGTCGTCTGACACGAGGCCGGCGGTCGCCTTGACCCCGGCCAGCACCATCGTTGTCAGACTGAAGACGTCGACGCGACGTATCCGCCAGACGTGCCAGATGAACACAGCCGCGGCCCAGCCAAAGACCGTGAATACTGCCAACTGGAAGTTCAGCGCACGATACAGAAGGTAGAACCCTCCGACGGGCGCGAGGGTGCCGATGCCAAAGTCGAGCGCGCCGCGACCCACGTGGGTCCACTCAGCTTGAGTGAAGTCATACCATTCCAGAAGTTCGGACTGGCGAATCGTCACGCTCTCGGTTCGGCCAGGGCCCGTCCACCGGCTCTGGATATGGGGTCCGCTCGCTCGCCAAGACATTCCGCCGGCACACGGGCGACCTCCTCGCAGACAGTACGCGGGAGGGCATCAAGCAACTCCTCAGGCTGCGCGTGCGCCACCAGCAACCCCCCGTCCTCGGGTGTCACGAAGCCCTCGGCGATCATCTGCTCAACCAGTTTCAGCAGTGGATTGAAGTACCCATCGGTATTGAGTAGACCGATTGGCTTCGCGTGCAGTCCGATCTGAGCCCATGTCACGATCTCGAACAGTTCGTCGAGCGTGCCAAAGCCGCCGGGTAGCGCGATGAATGCGTCCGCCAGGTCGCTCATTACCGCCTTGCGCTCGTGCATGGAGTCGACGATGCGCAGCTCGTGACGATGCTCGTCGATTGCCGCCTCGCGTACCATCAGGGCTTTCGGCATCACGCCAATGACCTCTGCGCCGCCTTCCCGCACGGCTGCCGCGAGGATCCCCATCAACCCACGACTCGAACCACCGTAGACCAGTCCTATGTTCCGTCTTGCCAGCGCGCAGCCGAGACTTCGCGCGCACGCTGCGTGGACGGGTCGCGCGCCTGTGCGCGAACCCGCAAAGACGCAGATGCGCGCGCGGACATGCAGCATGGTACTGCCGGTGCGGTCAGTTGCCGTGGCTGGCGTGCGCATTGGGAGAGAGCTCTCATCGGAAACCTAGCAAATGCGGCCTGGAGCTCGGCGGGCGCGAACCGACTGCTCACATGCCGCTTACGTGGAGTTAAGGCGGCGAAACCACGGGACCCGATAACACCGCGGCGGATGTCAGGTTCCATTCCACCGGCGTGCCAATCGCGTACCGCGGCGGTCCCGGAACGCGCGCCACCAGACGACCTGTCGAAGTGGAGAGCTCGATCGACGCGGGACCCGTTAACGACGCGAGCCACTCGTCAAGTGGAGTCGTGTACACCTCTTCGGGCGAACCCTGCTGCACGAGCCGCCCGTGTCGCAGAATCGCGACGCGATCTGAGATCGCCAGCGCCTCCGCGGGATCGTGGGTGACATACAGGCCACCGGCACCGCTGGCGCGCTGGGTTTCCCGCAGCTCCATCTGCAGACTCGCCCGAAGGCTCGGGTCCAGGTTGGCGGTTGGCTCGTCGAACAGGAACAGGTCTGGCTCGACCGCGAGCGCGCGGGCAAGCCCGACCCGCTGCTACTGACCGCCCGAGAGCTGACCGGGCTGACGGGTCGCGAACTCCAGCAGGCCGACCCGCTCGAGGAGAGCATGTGCGCGCTGACGTGCAACCGCGGCCTCGACACCGCGTTGCCGGAGCGGATAGGCGACAGTGTTGAACTTGTCAATTGTTGCATCGATTGCTAACGCGAACTGTGCCATGAGGCGTTCGTCACGGCCGTAGTGCACGCGGTGGTTCAGTACGAGCATGTCTTCCATGCCCGCATCTGAAAAGGGCTCGACGTTCAGCTAGAGGAGTTCATCCAGGTACTCGTAAGCAGTCAACATGTTGCGGCGCAATTCCGATGTGAATGGCGCTTTCCGCCCAATTGTCAATCGCTCCAACTCAGCGTCGATCCGGGGCCAATCCCGCTCCACCTCGAGCAGCGCGTCGCCGATTCTGGCCAGATCTAGACGCATCGCCAATGCGCCACCTCTACCCCTTGCATGTCCCCCGCCAGCGCAATGAGCATACCAGAGTGCGGGCCAGGACTGGCCTGGCTTCGTCCCCAAACGTCACCGCTCTACGGTGCTCAGGGTGCCCATGAGCGCTGGTGTCAGCGAGCCGCTTGCGGCGGGGCGTCTATTTGCCACCTCCCGTCGGCTCACCCGTAGCGGGATCGAGCATCAAGGTACGATTCGGATTCGACTGCCCGAAGTCGAACATGCCGTTGAGCGAACCAGTCCAGGCGTCCGCGGCTCCACCGCCGATGCGCTCGCCGCCGAGCCAGTTGTCCTCGATAAACTGGACGACTGACGCCTGCGTGGTCAACGTGCTATCCACGTAATTAGCCTTGCTCCACGGTGAGATGACCACGAGCGGCTGGCGCATGCCAACACCGCAGCGGGTCTGCTGATTGTCTGGCACATTGCTGTTATTCGGACCGCACTGCGCTTGCGCCGTCAGCGCATCGAGCTCCGTGCGCGACTGCGTCACGACTGGTCCGGCCTGATGGTCGTACCAACCGTCGCTGTCGTCGTAGAGGATGATCACAGAGGTGTCTTTCCAACTGCTGGACTGTTGGAGGTGATTGATCGTGTCGACGAGGAAAGTTTGCTCGTCGAGCGGATCCGAGTAGCCAGGATGGCCGTCCTGATAATCCGATGCTTTGAGATAGGAGACGGCGGGCATGTTGTTCGCGTCAACCGCTGCGAAGAAGTCCTTCAGGTCATACTGGTGGTTGGCCTGGTCTTGCTGACCGATGGCCGCGACAGACGTCGGCGGCGTGTGTTTGGGATTCGCCGTGGACTGGTAGTACTGGAACGGCTGGTGGTGCGGGTTGTAGTCAACCTGGGATTGGCCAAGAATATTGTCGTGCGCACCGGTGCACACCGCGGACAAATCGTCGGAATCGGGCTGCCCGGGTACGTAGTCGGGGCTGGCGAAACCACCCTGGAACCAGCCCCAGCTGATACCACTGGCGTTCAGCGCATCACCAATGTTCTTGCCGCCCATTTGAATGGTGGCGTTCGCGGCGCGCTTGTCCTGTGTTCCCGAGCAGATGTCGAAATTCGGGTCAGCATCGCTGTAGGTGGTGCCGGGTCCTGGCACGACGGGGGAACCAGGAGTGGCCGCTACGGAACCCGGATCCGCGCTACAGGTCGGCGCGCCATGCACCGCACTGCTCGGCCCGCAAATCGCTCCATACGTGTTGGCTGCGGTCACGTTGAAGGCCCCCGGGGTGGAAGGTCCGAACGTGTCGCTGTAGGAGTTGTCGCTCATCGCAAAATGCTGCGCGTAATTCCACAGCCCCGTGACGGTATTGCCGTCGTAGTAATCCATGACGGCGTAATCGGGGTTGGTGCCGGTTGACTGCGCCGGATTCTTCTCCGCGCTCAGGCACTGCTGGCGAGTGAGTCCCGCGCCCGTGAATTGCACGAACAGGTCCATCGCCCCGAAATCGTAGGCCTGCTGCTCATGCGTGTAGCCGTGGTCCTGGTCACATGTCGCCGCCTCGGCGCGACTCAGACGCTGCGGGTTCGACAGATTCGGATTTCTGGTCAGCAGCGGACCGTTCAAACCGTTCACGGACGGCGTATTCGGTGCCGCGTGGAACGCTGGCTCGCCCGGCGGGTTCAACGCCTCAGGATACGTAGCAAAGTAATGATCGAACGATACGTTCTCTTGAAAGATCACGACCAGGTGCTTGACCGGTGTTGCGGTGGTTGCGGTACTTTGCGCGGCCGCCGGTGAAGCAATCATTGCCGCGAGGGCAGTACCCGTCAGCATCGTCCTCAACAGTTTGAGAGAGTCGCGTCGCGAAAAAACCATCAGTTGTCTCCTTGTCCGTCCTTTGGTAGAAGCGCTCATTGCGCGAGAGTGCTCACCTGGCCCGTGACATCGTCCAGGATGAGGGCGGCATTACGGCTCGACCCCGCGAAATCGAACAAGCCCTCAATCGAGCCAGCCAGATGATCAAACGAGCCCTGGCCTGGTGGAGGACTGCCGGTCGACGTGCCCTCGGGATAGTCCAACGAATCGATGCGACTGAGATTCCAGTGGTCTTCAATGAACCTGAGGACCGAGGTAGTGTCCAGGACGGCGTGGTCCGCGTAGTTCTGTTTTGCAAAGGGAGAGATCACCAGAAACGGTGGTCGCGGGCCGTACCCGCAACGATCGTTGAACGCTCCGTCCGGCAGGTCGTCGGCACCGCAGATCGAATCCAGACCCGGATCATTGGACTGCGCGAGAATTGGCGGCATCACGTGGTCATACCAGCCGTCGCTGTCGTCGTACGCAATGACGATCGCCAGGGTCGACCAGTCACTTGACTGTTGCAATGCATTTATGGTGTGCACCAGAACTTCTGCTCCGAGAGCGCAGCCGAGGTCTGCGGATGCCCCGTATGGCTGGATGGCGCTTTCACAAAGCTCACGCTCGGTAGCGCGTCAGCCTGTAGAGCGGTCCAGAATGCATCCAGATCGTACTCGTGATTCGCCCGGTCCCCATCGTGACCGATCATCGCCGTCGAGTTCGGCTCAAGGTGATGTGGGTTGGCCGTGGACGGATAGTACTGAAAGGGATCGTAGTGCTGGTCGTATTCCGGACTGCAGACGGCATGCGTTGACGTGGATCCCGGTCGGGCCGCGAAATCACCGTAGAACCAACCCCAGGTGATGCCTTTCGCATTCAGCAAATCGCCGACGTTGTAACCTGTCATTTGCACCGACGCGACCGCCTGGCCCCCGACCGGGGCCGATCGACAGTCCTCCAGAGCTGAATCGAGCTTTGCGACAACCGATCCGTTGCGAATCACAAACGTGCTGGCGCCGGTCTTCCGGATGTTGCCCGATTCATAGGTCTGGTGCGTCTGGCCCGAGATGAGGTTCATGTGACCCATGACGGTCATGCCGAACTCGGTATCGTAGAAGTTGTCGCTCATCGCGAAGTGTTGCGCATAATTCCACAGCGCAGTGACGGTGTTGCCGTCGTAGTAGCC
>JAFAZN010000248.1 GCA_019239775.1 Chloroflexota bacterium | reverse complement strand
TGCAGAGGCGCTCAGGCGCGTTGGTAACCGTCGAAGGCCAGGGGATAAAAGGGGACGGAGTCCCACCGAAAAATCAGCCTTTGACTGACCCGGCAGTTAGGCCCGCGATCATGAACTTCTGGCCGATCATGTACAGCACGATCACTGGCAACGCCGTAAGTAGCGCGGCCGCCATCAGCTCGCCCCATGGCTCCACGTCTGCCACGAGCAGCTGGCCGAGGCCAACCGGCAGGGTGAAGACCTCGGTGCTGTTGAGAAACGTCTTGGCGTAAAGGAACTCGTTCCAGGCTTGCGTCACTGAGAACATGGCTACGGCTAGCAATGCCGGTCGCACGAGCGGCAGCACGACCTTCCAATACGCCTGGAACCGGTTGCAGCCGTCGATAAGCGCTGCGTCTTCCAGCTCTTCAGGGATTGACCTGTAGTAGCCCATCATCAGCCAGGTGGCGAATGGCAATACCACCGTGGGATAGGTCACCATCAACGCCGGCAGCGAATTGATGAGATGCAGCTGGTTCAAAATCGCATAGAGCGGAATAAACATCAACGCCGGCGGCATCAAGTAGGCGACGAGCACGGCGGTCGAAAGCGGCCCGACGCCCCGCCAGTGCAGACGCGCCAGAGCGTAGGCGCCAAGACTGGCCGCAAACATCGAGACAACGGTGCTCACCGCCGCGACGACGATGGTATTCGCGTACCAGGTCGCGAACTTCAGTTGCGTAAACAGATAGACGAAGTGTTCCAGCGACCATGGCGACGGCCAGAACATGCTCTGCACTTGCTGGATTTGCAGCGTGCTCTTGAACGCCGTTACGAAGATGAAATAGAACGGAAGCAGCACCCAGACCAGCACCACGGCCATCGCCGCGTACAGAAGAACAATGCCGAGTCGTTGACGTTGCTGCCCCCTGCGAGCTCGACGCGTGGATGTGGATTGCGTCGAGACACTCCGCGCGATGGCTCCCGCAACAGCCTCGCCGATTCCGTTGATAAACCAGAACAATGCCACGATTCCGCGCAAGATCATCCGAACCGGCCATACCAGCGCGAGAAAAGCGCGCCAGACCGGTCCTTCGGAAGCCGTCGTATGGAAGGCATCCTCGCGCCGCATCATGTAGCGACCCAGGAACAGAATCAAAATGAAAAGGAATGGTGCGACGATCATTGCCACTGCAATGCCGGCGCTGGTGCGGAGGGCTTGAATCGCGTATTCGTAGGCCAGGATTGCGTAGACACGGGTCGCGCCACCTGGACCGCCGCCAGTCAGCAGGTAGGTGAGGGTAAAGTTGTTGAAGGTGAATATCGTCGACAGCAAGGTTGCGACGATAATGACGTAGCGAAGTCCGGGCAGCGTCACATGCAGGAAGCGCCGCCATGCATTGGCGCCATCCACCGCCGCCGCGTCGTACAGCTCCTGGTCGATCGCTTTCAGTCCAGCCAGGAACAGAATGACGAAGAACGGAATACCCGACCAGATGTTGACCGTGATGACTGATGCCAACGCCGTATGCGGATCAGCCAGGTAAGACTGACCTTTATCCATCACGTGCAGGATGTTGACGAGTATGTAGTTCAGCCCGCCAAAGAGTGGGTCGAGCAAAATGCGCCAGGCCAGCGCGCGGACAATCTCGGGCACGATGTACGGCAACAGCACGAGGCCGCCCAGGACCGAGCTCCAGCGGGGCAGCCTGTGAAGCAGTAACGCGACGGACAGTCCGAGCGCGAACTTGAAAATCTCGGAAAAGAAGGTGAAGTTGATTGTCGTCCAGATCGACCGACGGAAGAGGTCGTCGGACAACAGGTTGGCGTAGTTCTGAAAGCCTACGAATGGGCCCGGGCGCACGCCAACTACATTGAAGAAGCTCAAGAACAGCGCACGTAGGAACGGATAGCCGATGAGTCCAAAGAGCAACAGCGCCGTCGGCAAGAAGAACAGCCAGCCGATGGGCCAGTCGCGTCCCAGCACACGCTGGGAACCCAGATACCAACTGGCCCGGACGCCTGCCGGCCTGGGCCCAACCCGCGCTACAGACTGTTGAGCCGCCATACGCTACTCCTACATCCTAACCCGACGGTCGCTTATTGGCCTTTTGCGCCGAATTGCTGGAAGGTCTGGACGGTCCTATCGTGCCAGTCTTTGAGTGTGTCTTCCACGGGCTTGCCACCCAGGATTTCGCCGAACATGTCCGTCCAGAAGTTGGTGTTGTCCAGCGCATTTGATTGCGGATTCGGCACTGCGGGATGCGAAGTTCCCTGATACCCAGCTGGATCGTTGAACATCTTCTGGAAGACTGGCGTGATGTCTTTGGCGTATTTCGCCTCGGTCAGCTCAGGCTGGTCGTAACCCCACTGGCGCGCTGGATAGACATAGCCGGTACTGATCTGGAAGATCTTCTTCATCCCCTCCAACGTCATCAGGTATTGAGCGATCTGGAAGGCTGCGTCCTTATTCTTGGCGCCCTTCATGATGTAGAAGAACATTGGTCCCGCGGGCGGGCCTTGCAACCGGCGGGCACCGGGGCCCAGGCCTTTCGGATACTCGAGCAGCACTGTGTCATCGGCAACCGGATTCTTGTCGCCGACCGATTGTGCATACAGCGTACCGGCGTTGTTGGTGAACGCAATCTGATTCGCCAACCATGCCTCGTTGTTACTCGGATCAGTCCAGCCGCCGACACCCGGCGGGAGCATTGGCGCCCACTTTGGATTGGTGTAAATGTCCTTTAGCCAGTTCAGCGCGGCGAGGTTGTTGGTGCGATACGGCTCGGTGTTGAGCACGACGATCTCGCCCGTTTCGTCGTTCACCTGGCCGCCAAAATTGAACAGCGCCAGACGTACCGTGTTGTCGCCGTCGCCAGAACGGTTGGCTGTCATACCCCAGCCATACATGTTCTTGCTCCCATCGCTGACCTTCAGAGCGGCGTCGGCGAGGGCGCCATAGTCGGTCAGGTCCTTGGCAGGGTCGATGCCCGCGGCTTTGAAGATGCTGGTTCGTGCCCAGAAGCCGCCCGATCGCGCGAAATGGGGGATGCACCAGTACTTGCCGTCGAGGCGGAACTGTTTTTCCCAGGCCGGAGGAAGCGGGCCTTGCTGTTTCTGGATTTCGGTTTCGTAGTCGGTGACGTCTTCGACGATGTCGAGGAAGTGAAGTTGAGCCGGGCCGAGGGTATGAATGAGCAGGTCCGGAGGGTTACCGGCTTGGACTGCGGCGGTCAGTTTCTGGACGACATCGCCCGCACCGGCATAGGCCTCAATGTACGAGTGATCGAGGTCGTACCCCATGCTCTGGGCAAATTGCTTGATCTCGTTTTCGACATATGTGTTGTGGTCGGCGTAGTAGTCCTTGGCCTGAACGACCGTGAGCTTGCCGTCGAGCTTTGCCTTCGGGAGGTTGAGTGACGCGACGGTGGGTGGGCCAGAGAAGTTGCCGGCCGGCTTGGCAGCCGCGGTGGGCTGTCCGGCGGCGGCTGTCGTGGCTCCGGCGGTTGGCTTAGCGGCGGCCGCGGTCGTTGCGGCAGCCGTCGGAGCCGTTGTGGCCGCTGCAGCGGGGGCGGTGGTTGGCTTCGGCGCGGCCGTCGGTGCCGCTGGCGCACTCGTTGGTGCAGGGGTCGATGCCTGCTGACATGCCGCTGCCACGGACAGCGCGGCGACCGAAAGCAAGCTGTAGCGCAACACCCCTCTGCGCGTCATCTGACGCCCAGTCCACCCTGACTCCTGCGACATGCCGTCCTGGCCTCCCATCCAATACCTCCCGCGAATTGCGGGGATTGTGGCGCGCTACCTGGGCGCCGTCAAACAGTGCTGTAGGCTGCCATGCCTCCATCGCGGCGCGGATCCGATGCGCCGCGAAACTGTCCACGCGCGTCAATGCTGATGGCTTGGTTTCGACCGAACCCAGGCACGTAGTTGGTCGGCATCAGCCGAAGGTCGAAGCCGGCCGCTGCCAGCGCCTCACGACCTTTGCTGCCGACGCGTCCTTCGACGAATACCGGTCCGCCTTCGCAATGTACCCGCGGTGCCGAGACGGCCTCGATGGGACTGAGCCCGCCGTCGACGAGGCCCACAATGACCTGAAACACACTCGTTACGATCGCGTTCGTGCCTGGAGCGCCGCTCACGATGGTTGGCCGCCGGCCATCGAACACGATCGTCGGCGCCATCCCGGATACGCGCGCTTTGCCAGGCTGGATCGAGTTGGGACCGCCCGGTACCGGATCGAACAGGTCCATTCCGCTATTGAGAGCGATACCCGTATCGGGCACGATCACGCCAGAAAAGATGCCGAGCGTGTGGGTAAGGGCGACCGCGTTGCCATCGGCATCGTACGTAGAGACGTGCGTGGTGCCTTCGCCGCCCACGCTCGCGACTGCCGGCGACATCACGCGCGCCTTGATGCGTTCCGCGGCCGCCTGAGCCCAGTCCTCGCCGACCAGCGCCGCAACAGGGATGTCGACAAAATCAGGATCACCCACTGCGCTGAGGCGTGCCGCGAAAGCTTCGTGCATGGCGCTCGCCCGCAGCACGTACGAGCGCGGATCTTCGGGTGTGAGTTTGCCGAAGTGATTCAGGATCTGCAGCATCTGCACGCAGGTGATGCCGCTGGCTGGGGGCGCCGCGCTGCGGACCTTCAGTCCGCGAAACGTGCCGTC
>JAFAZN010000460.1 GCA_019239775.1 Chloroflexota bacterium | reverse complement strand
GCTCAACTGCCGCCGAGAGGCAATGCCGAGCTTCGCATAGACGTGGTTACGTGCCAGCGCCAGTTGACCCTTTCTTGGAGGGGCAGTCGACGCGATTGGCGCAGGCCTGCGTCACGCCTAGAAGTTTGAAGGCACGATCAGCGAATTCGTCGGCCGCGTCAGCATTGGCGGCAGCGTTGCGCCTGGCCCAGGGCAACTAATACACGGGTGTCCAGCGTCCATTCTGAGTGCCGGATTCCGAGCAACGAGCTGAGCCTACCGCGGTGATGATGGTCCACCTGCAAGCGGGTTGAGACTGGACCGGCCGACGAAGCGACGTGCATCTAGCAGCCTTTCTCGGTGGCTCGTCGTGTCAGCGGTCGCCACGTTGCTGGTGACCCTGGCGTGCCTCCCATCCCGACGACGCGCAACGACCTCAGCGGGCGCGACCGCGTGTTCAGCCCAGGCCAGGTCGTGGCCGTGCTGGCGCCCATCAATCCCAACACGCATTCTCGCGAGTCTGCCAGTGAGCATCGACACGCTTCATGGCAATATCAACGTTGTCCCAGCGATCGATGCAATGTGCGCGGCTACGGCTAGCTCTCTCCGTCTCGATCTTGCGGCGGCAGCCTGCGGACGTGGACCTTGACGATCTCTTGCGCTCGGTGATTCGGCAATTCGTCGCTTGGGGTCAAGTGGATAGGCTTCTCGTCGCGGCGCACCTCAGCGCTGTTGAAATCAATCGTCGTCCCGCGGAGTCTGATCATGCGCGTCTCTCATGAGAAGCACCCTGCCCTGATCACGGCTGACCGTCAACCGAATAGCGCAACATAACGTCTCTTAGCTCTCGCGAAGCAGGCAGGCTGCGACCGCGAGTTCGTGTCCGCGGCCTTTCAGGGAAACGTTCACTGCTGTCCAGGTCCCCCATACCGTCCGGTCGCAAAGCGCGCTCCGTCGACGTGCTCTACTCCGTCAGGTTAGGGTGTGATTCGACCCAGGCGGTGGTCTGTCACACGCTTCTTGTCTCTAGGATCATGTGGTGCGTTCTAGGGCGATCACGGGGATAACCCGCTGTGTTCGGGACTCATAGTCCGCGAACACCGGCATCACTTCCTTCTGCTTTGCGAACAGGCGATCGCGCTCTTCGCCTTCCAGCGGCGTGGCCTTGGCTTGATACTTCTCAGCGCCAACCTCGACAGTCACAATGGGGTTCTTGCGGAGATTCCAATACCAGTCGGGATGCTTGTCCGAGCCGGCCCGAGAGCCAAAGATCAAGAGTCGATTGCCTTCGGAAAGAAATGCCACTGGCACGGTGCGCTCTTTCCCAGTCTTCGCGCCGGTCGTGGTCAACAGCAGTGTCCGCCCGGCCCCACTCCGGCCCTCAGTCCGGCGAAACTCCTCGATGACCTTGATGTTGCGTTCGTAGCGCTCCTGAGCTTCGGTAGGCACTGTCTCGAAGTATAGATCTGCCACGGGTGGCCACCGAGTTCCCCTGCCAATGCGAGCGCAGCAGGCAGCACCGCACCGGTCGCGTGGAGCCCGCCCGAGCCAGTCAAGGGTTCATTGCCGAGCCGCCACGCCTGGCTCCGCCGGAATGTCGTAGGGTGACAGTGGGGCTGTCGTTGGTCATGCCTGCGTCGGCCTGATTCTTGCTCTTGTGGCCGCCGCAAAACCTACCTTTTCGGGCCGAGCGGTGAACAATATGTTGCGCAATTTCTTGATGGGGATCGTTTTCGCTGTGGCTGTGGGGTCGCCGAACGTGGCGTTGGCGGCTGGAAAACCCACGCCAACGCCGGTGGCAACGCAGGTTGCCGCGAAACCGACCCCGGCTCCGCCAACACCTGCGCCGGCGCCGCCAAGCGTTGCGTCGCCTGCACCGCCGCCAACCCAGCAACCTGCCTCAGACGCGACTGTCCAACCGGCCGACACCGGGAGCCCGCCAGCCAGCGGGAGTCAACCGGTGCCGGAGGCAAGCCAACCCACGCCCATACCGACCGAACCAACAATTGCTGACGACGCGTTCACGATCTGGCATGGCCTCGTTCGCGCTGGCGGCGCATACCGCCGCGCCGCGCCCAACGGGAGCGCGGAGATCATCGAAGACCTCGATGCTGGCACGCCGATCCGCGTCGACGCATGGGTTCCTGGCAGCATGCTTTACCCCGACGTTATTACGTGGGCCCAGGTGGATCCGGACGATGGTGGTGGGTACATCTTCGGTGGGTCACTAGAGGGGGTGCTGCCGCCGGCTGCCCCTCCGCCACCGGATGCTATGGCGAACGCGTCGAACTGGGTTGACGTCAACCTCACACTGAATGTCGTAACGATGTACGAGGATGGGCAGCCGATCAAGTCGATGCTGGCGTCGCCTGGTCGACCCGGGTTTCAAACCGATACCGGCTTATTCTCGATACGCAGCAAGTTCACTCGACAAACGATGTCCGGACCTGGCTACGTCGTGCCCGGGGTACCAGACGTCCAGTACTTCTTCGGCGGTGAAGCGCTGCACGGTCGGTACTGGACCTTGCCGGACGAGGACACGGTTACGGCCGCGGACGTCGACGAAAACGGGATACTGCTGGAGCAGGATGATCCGCCAGCTCCCAATGACGGCCCCAATCAGGGCGTCGCATTCGGTGTTCCCAGCTCACACGGTTGCGTCGGAGTCGCCGTGGATGATGCCTTGTGGCTCTACAGCCAGACGGCTTTCGGAACACCCGTTGACGTCCACTATTGATCCTTCGTCATCACCGTGGCGAAGGACGCTGCGCGCTATTTCGCCCGCGGTGCTGCACCGCGCTCCACACCAGCCGAGCCACCTACTACCGCCATCATCGGCAAAGTCAGAGTCTTCCACAGCGAAACCGGATGCGGACATTCGACCTACTCGATGGAGGTCACCAGCCACTTCAAACGTATCGAGTGCCAATTCCAGCCCTTGCGCGACTTCGGCATCAACGCCTCCGGCTACCCCAGCCATGCAGAGGTCGCCCGAGCGTTTCGCCGATACGTCGTCCGCCGCGACCGCGAGCATGACAATGCCCGTCCGTCGATACAGCAGATGGTCGTACAGCCAGATCGCATTCAGGCCAATTGCATCCATATGCCGCGCCACGCCGCGGATGGTGTGATAACGGGCGGGTGCGCCGGCCTCGGCCACCGGACCGAGGCGAACAATCGAGCCGACCTTCATTGCGCTTTCGGGCTTATGCGCAGCCAGCGATAGTCGTAGCCGTCCATGTCAATCACATGCGAACCTTCGGGCAGGGCTTCGTGGACGCTGCGCCCGAAGATGTGCAACAGGCGCCCGGCATCTTTTGGCCATTTGACTCTGACGGTTGTGGAAGCGCGCGAGAAGTTGTGGACCGCGACAACGGTCCGGTCGCGCCACGTGCAGGCATGCGCCATGACGCTGGATTTGTCGGTTTCGAGGAACTGCATTTCGCCCCAACCAAATTCAGGACACTCCTTACGCGTGCGGATGGCATGCTCCGTCCAGTTCAAGAATGAATTGAAGTCCAGGCGCTGGTTGGCGACGTTGACGCGCTCGTAACGGTACTCGCCGGCGCTGATCGTCGGCACTTGGAGCCGCTTCGGCGCGCACTCGGAAAACCCGCCGTTTGGTTCGCCCGACCACTGCATGGCGGTGCGAATGGCATTCCGCTCCGAAAGGCGCATGTCGTCACCCATGGCGATCTCCTCGCCGTAGCGGATGACGGGCGTGCCGCCCAACGTGAAGAGCAAGCTGTTCAGGAGCTCGAGCCGTCGACGATCGCCCTGCAGCATTGGCGCCAACCGCCGGCGGATGCCGCGTCCATACAGCTGCATGTCAGGCTCAGGCGCAAACGCCTGCATGCAGCGCGCCCGCTCCTCGTCGCTGAGCCGGCCGAGGTCGAGCTCGTCGTTGTTGCGCAGAAAATTCGCCCACTGTGCGGTTGGCGGCAACTTCGGCAAGTCGGAAAACGCCTTGACTAGCGGGCGGGCGTCTTCGGTGGCCATCGCCAGGAACAGGTGCTGATTCGCCCAGAAATTGAACAGCAAGTTCAGGCGGTCGTCCTCGCCGATGAAGTTCAACGTGTCTCTGGGAGCGACGTCGGCCTCGCCGAGCATGATGGCGTGGCCCTCGCGCCAGGCGAGGAAGCGCCGCCAGTCACTGAGATAGCCGTATTGCTCATACCCGGCGGGATCGTTGGGGGCCTTGTCCATGATCAAGAACGGGACGGCATCGATGCGAAAGCCGGTTACTCCCAGTTGCAGCCAGAAGCCCATGATGCGCTCGATCTCCTGGCGCACTTCAGGGTGACCGGTGTTGAGGTCAGGCTGGAAGTCGTAGAAGCGATGAAAGTAGTAGGCCCGGGCGAGGCGGTCGTACGTCCAGGTGGTGCGCTGCACGCCAGGAAAAACCACACCACTTTCGGCATCTTTCGGCTTGCGTTTTGACCACACGTACCAGTCGCGATACGGCGAGCTCGCGTCCTTGCGCGCCGCCTGAAACCAGGGATGTGTGGACGACGTGTGATTCACGACAAGATCGACGATGACGCGGATCCCCAACTCACTTGCCTGGTTCATGAAATCGACGAAATCGCCGAGTGATCCGTAGCGCGGATCGACGCCGTAGTAGTCGTCGATGTCGTAGCCGTCGTCTTTGCGCGGCGATGGGTAAAACGGCAGCAGCCAGACGCATGTAATGCCGATGCCGGCCAGGTAGGGCAGTCGCTCAGACAGGCCGCGGAAGTCGCCGATGCCGTCGCCATTGCCGTCGGCAAAGCTACCGACGTCCACGCAGTACAGGACCGCGTTCTTGTACCAGAGGTCAATCACGGTACGGCTGCTAGCGCACGACGTGTACCTTCGCTCGGAATGGTGCAGCGGCGCATCGGCGCACCGCGCGAGGTTTCGGCTGCCGAATTTGTCGGCATACCCGAACGCTACAAGCGCGACGTCGGTGCATACATTAGTGCGCGCATTCTGGAACATTGCTAACGCGCGCGCCGTGATCGGCTATGCGCCCGAGGACGAGTCGGAGGTGAACTACGTCGACGATATTCGGCGGCTTCTGACTGAGACGTGCGACGTCGGCAGACTCGGGTAATAACGTCGTCGAGGATTGCACCGGCGAAGGGGCGCGCGTCGCAGCGGCAACATCATGGCCGGGTTGCGTTCATCTTCGGCGGCGAAAGAACGGAGTACGCGCAACGCCTGGAAGAAGCGCGGCGCCACGAGGTCGACCGGATGGTCGCTGCGCGTCGACGGCGGGCTAGTCGGCGCGGCGCTACTCTTCGAGCGCAGCGCGTACGACCCAGGCGCGACAATTCAGCAATCGGGCCCGTTCG
>JAFAZN010000448.1 GCA_019239775.1 Chloroflexota bacterium | reverse complement strand
GGATGGCTCGGGGGTGCTCTTCCAGCGTGAAAGCGTTCAAGCTGGGTCAGACCCGAACGCCGGACCGTTCGCGGCAGTGCGTTATCCCAGCCGCATCGAACTTGCCGACGCATCGGGCGGCGCACGTCGAGTGGTGATCGACTATGGCCACCATCCCTCCCCTTCACCCGACGGCAGTGAGATCGCGTTTGTGCGCTTGTCGTCCGACGGCAGCATGCTGATGGCGCACGACATGGCCTCTGGCGACGAGCGCACGCTCGTGAAAGCCGGAACCATGCCCGACATTGCGTACCCGCGCTACTCGGCGGACGGGAGCCGCATCGCGTTCGTTGCTACTAGCGCGCTCGCGAACGATTCTCTGAACGCGGCTGAACCATCCAAGACGTGGCCGTTGGCTGATATGTTCGGGCCGCAAGCGGCTGAGGCGCATGGCCTGCCGTGGAACGTGTGGGTCGTGAACCGGGACGGCTCTGGCTTGCGCGAGCTTGCCGAAGTCACCGAGGACGATGCCTCGCTGGCGTGGTCGCCAGATGATTCGCAGATCTTCGTGTACGGATCGTCGGGTGCGCGGATGGTCGATGTGGCGACCGGCAACGCCGAGGCGCTTCCCTACATCGCGGGGTTCGGCGCCATCAGTTGGCTCCCCTAGCTTGGCTCAGCTGCCCCAGGTAAAGCCGAAACTCGTCACGAGTAGGATCCGCAAGGCGGCGAGACCACACAGCTCCAGCAACGTCAGACCCAGGCTGCCGATGAGGCCGCCGCGCAGTGCCGCCATCGACGTGGCCTCTCGGACGCGACCCGTCACGAGCACGATCACATACAGGTTCGCGGCGCCGAATGCGACCAGCACCCCGACGAGCATCGCCAGCGCAACCGGCCATAGCAGCACGCCAACGCCGGCGAGGATGAGCGCGCCAACGACAACTGCCAACGCCAGGCCGGCCCCAAGCTCGACCGGATCTTCGATCGAGGAGTCATCGGCGGGGCGTTGCCACACTACGCTGGCTACGACCGGAAGCGCCATCAGTCCAACGCCGAGACCGGCTCCGAGGCCGGTCAGCAGGCGCAGAACCGTGTTTGGCGCGTAGAGGTGCGGCAGATTGCCGTCGAAAAGGAATGCGTTGAGTCCGTCGAGCCCGGTCAGCGCGACCAGCGCCCAGCACGCCAGCGCCAGGAAGCCGCTCGGCGGCTGGCTCGCCCGCAAGCGGCCGAGCACGGCGACCAGGGCCACCGCGCACAGGAAGCCGAGGAAGATGCCTCCCATGCGGGCTTCCAACGGGAGCTGCTGCCCACCGAGGAAGACGCTATGCGTCGGTCTCTGCGAGGAAACGCCATAAAGCAGCGCACGGAGTGCCTCCACACCTTGAGTGATACCTCGAAGAAATCTGTTTGCACCTGTAGAGCGGAACGCACGCCCGCGGACTTACCACCAACGAAGCCGCGGGCGGCGTCACGCCGCCAGGTGCAGCTGGCGGATGAGCGGCAGCTCAGAGACCGCCGGTCAACCAGAAGGGGAGGACCTTTTTTGTCTCGCGCCGATCCAGCGCGGCGCTTTCACTGTGACTGGCGTCGACGTAGAGGTCGCGCAGGGCACCGCTCTCTTCGGCGGTCAACTGGTACTCGGCCAGTGCCTCGTCGGGGTGCGAGAACAACTGGTTTCGGAACGTGGGGTCGGTGACGGTGCGCTCCAGCACCGCTTGCACGGCTTCATACGACATCGTTGCGGATCAATCCTCCAGCCCTGCGAGTATCGACGCGCCGTGGGCGGGCGCCAACCCCTACCTTCGGGCTACCACCCGTCCAGGGGGATAACTCAAGTTCATTGCAAGCCGAACGAGTAGAAAAGCAGCGCGGCCGCGGCGTTGTTCACCGCGTGCGCGATCATCCCGGGGTACAGGCTGCCGGTAACCCGGTAGAGCCAGGCCAGCAGCAGTGCCAACAGAAAGATGCCAATACTGAGGCCGGCCATCTGTTGCAGGTTCATGCGGTTAGGTTCGAGGTGCAGGATCGTGAAGAGCACACTCGAGACGAGATACGCGAGCCAGACCGGCTGCCGGCGGCAGTAGACCCCGAACAAGAAGCCACGAAAGAACAGCTCCTCGACGACTGGCGCGACAACTGCCGCCGCTACCAGAAATACCGCGAGCGCGATCGGGCCCTGCCGCAGCAGAAACTGGAACTGCTCGAGCTGGTTGGTCCCCAGGCCCACGCGCGAGAGCAGTGCGCCGATCGCGCCGATCACCAGGAGCCCTATCACTCCGCCGCCGAAGCCCATCGTGAGCACGTAACCCAGGGGCCGCGGTTTGAGGCCGAGATCAGACCACGTGAGGGCACCGGGCATGATCAGCCGGATGTAGAGAAAGACCAGCAGCGGGATGTCAGTCGCAAAGGCGGAGAGGACGAATGTGCTTAGCGTGAGTTCCGGGCCGACACGGAGAACCAACGATACGGGTACCGCGACCAGCCCGATCAGCACCAGCGACGTGAGCCAGCCACCGAACTCCAGCCGATGCGAGCCAAGGTCTCGGCGCGCTGCCTCGGCTCCTTGAAATGCGGGTGCGAGCACCCAGACTGAGCTGCCCACACCGAGTACGACCAGCCCGGCCAGGATGAGGATGGTCAGATACAGCGGCACGCGGATCCCGAGGCAAGATGTCTCAGCGGGACTGTTGAAAATCCATGTACAGCCGACTCGCCGTAGGGACGTTTTGCCCGCTGTACTTGCTGCCACGCCCGGGCCCATACGGCCGCTCCGCGGGCGTGGTCATCAGCGAAAACGAAAGCTGCCCGATCCGCATGCCTGGATACAAGGCGATCGGCAAGTTGGCGAGGTTGCTAATTTCCAGCGTGACGTGCCCCTCAAACGCCGCGTCGATGAACCCGGCGGTACTGTGTATCACCACCCCCAGGCGGCCGAGGGAGCTGCGACCTTCGAGTCGCGCCACGAGGTCGTCAGGCATGCGCACGCGCTCGATGGTGCTCCCGAGCACGAACTCGTGCGGGTGGAGGAACATGGGCTCGTCGAGCGCGACCTCGATCATCTCCATGAGATCGTCGGCGGGCTGCTTGACGTCGATGAACGCGCGCTTCGTGTTACGGAAAACCAGGAACTTGTTATCCAGGCGAACGTCGATGCTGGACGGCTGGATGAGCTTGGGATCGAATGGCTCGATACCGAGTCGGCCGCTGGCGATGGCTTCAGCGATCGATCGGTCCGAGAGGATCACCGTGCCGCCGCCGGCGAGCCTGGGGCAGGCAGCGAGCCAGAACCGTCATTCGAACTGCTTGCGCCGGTGCTGAGGCTGGCGCGTTCGATCAGACGCCGGATCTCGTCTTCGAACGAGGAGATGTCCGCAAATGCGCGATAGACCGACGCAAATCGGATGTACGCCACCTGGTCGAGTTGGCGCAACTTGTCCATGGCGAGGTCGCCGATGACCGAGCTCGGGACCTCGGCGGTGTCGCGACTGCGCAGCTCGGCCTCGATCTGTTCGACGATGCGCTCGATGGTCTCAGCGCTGATCGGACGTTTGGTGCAGGCTACCTGCAGGCTGCGGCGCAGCTTGTCGGGGTTCCACTCCTGGCGCCGCTGGTCGCTTTTGACCACCATCAGCGAGGACGTGTCGGGACGCTCGTAGGTGGTAAAGCGGTGCAGGCACTTGCCGCACTGACGCCTGCGACGGGTGGTGGAGGCGTCGGCGGAATCCCGTTTGTCCAGGACACGGGTGTCAGGTGAACGGCACACCGGACAGCGCATAGCAATCAGCCAATCATAACGGCGGCGTGGCTGGTACGCGCATTTGCCGCCGCTGCAGCTCGCGTGACGCCGCGCTGCCGCGCTCCAACGCCACCCGCCCCCCTCCCGCCCGCCCTCGAGCATAGCAAGGCACCCGTCACGGGAGGCGTCACGCGGAGCGTCACGGGGAGATGAATTTCGGCGGCGGCCACAATCGGCGGGTCTAGTCCCACGCGTGCCTACAATCTAGGCCAATTGGAAACTCCATTCGCATGATGAATAACGGCGACGCACGCGTCCGCATCAGTCCGATGGGCGGCGTCGGCGAGGTTGGCAAGAACTCCACGCTGATCGAATTCGGTGACGAGCTCCTGCTCGTCGACGCGGGCGTCAAGTTCCCCGAGACCGAGCTCCACGGCGTGGACCTCGTCGTGTGCGACTACGGCTACCTGGCCGACCGCCTGGACGATCTCATCGGGATCGTCTTCACCCACGGCCACGAAGACCACATCGGCGGGCTGCCCTACCTGATCATGCAGCTCGATCCGCACGATCCCATCGCCATCTACGGGACACCGCTCACCTTGGGGTTGATCTCGGTCAAGCTGAAAGAGCACGGCATGCTCGGCCGCGTGACGCAGTACGCGATCACCGAAGGCAACAAAGCCAGCCTGGGCTCGTTCGAGGTTGAACCGATCGCGGTCAATCACAGCATCCCAGACGCGGTCGGCCTGGTCATCCGAACACCGGCCGGAACGCTGTTTCACACGGGCGACTTCAAGTTCGATCCCACGCCGGTGGAGGGTCGCACGACGGACAACGAGCGGCTCAGGCGACTCGGCGACGAAGGCGTGCTGGTCCTGCTCAGCGACTGCGTACGGGTTGAGCAGGGCGGCTGGACCGCATCCGAAGCCGGCGTTCGCCAGGCCCTGGAGGAGCTCATCGACGCCGCGCCCGGACGTGTCCTTGTCACCACGTTCGCTTCGAACATTGGTCGCCTGCGCGAAGTGGTCAGGTCCGCGCACAAGCTCGGCCGCAAGACCGCGGTCGTCGGGCGCAGCATGGAGGAAAACCTGCGCGTGGCCCGCGAGCTCGGGTTCATGAACATTCCCGAGGGCAGCCTCGTCGACCTGCGCGAAGCCAACGACCTGGCGCCGGACAAGGTGGTGCTGCTGTCAACCGGCAGTCAGGGCGAGCCCACCAGCGTGCTCAGCCGTATCGCCCGGGGCGACCATCCCCTGGTCCGTATCCAACCAAACGACACGGTCATCTTCAGCGCGAGCCCGGTGCCTGGCAATGAGGAGTCGGTGGCGCGCTCGATCGACAACCTGTTCCGCCGCGGCGCTCGGGTGATCTATCAGATGATCGATCCGCGCGTGCACGTTAGCGGCCACGCCAGCCGCGAAGAGCTGAAGCATTTGCTCGAGCTGGTCCATCCGCGCTACCTGGTACCGCTGCACGGCGAGCACCGCATGCTGTGGCTGTTCCGCGAGCTGGCGGTTGAATGCGGACTGAAACGTGAAAACGTGTTCATCACCGAAATCGGCGACGTGGTGTCCTTCAACCTGGAGGGCGCGCAACGCGATGAGCCGATTCCGTCCGGATCGATGCTGGTGGACGGTCTCACGATTGGCGAGGTCACAAACGTTGTCCTGCGCGACCGGCGTCGACTCGCGGCCGACGGAGTCCTGTTCGTTTCCATCACGCTGGATCGTGAGACGGGCGAGCTGCTCAGTGGTCCCGATTTTGTCTCACGCGGGTTTCTCCAGCTGGACGCCAGCGACGAAGGGTTGTTCGAGGAAGCGCGCGAACGCGTCTGCAACGCCGTTGCGGGCGACGAAAGCCGACAGCCTGACGTCGGCTACCTCGTCGGCAAGGTACGCGATACGTTGAATTCCTTCGTGTACGAACGCACCCGCCGCCGGCCGATGATCCTGCCAGTCGTTACCGAGGTGTGAACGCGGAGCGCGAGCTCGGGATCGTCAACGCGGTCGCGGCGGCGCTGAACTCGTCGCCCGACGTTCGCCAGGCGCTCGAAGCCACCTTGAGTCTGGTCGCCGAAATGCTGGGGCTCAGAACCGGCTGGGTATGGCTCATGGACCAGGAAACCCACCACTTCTACGCGGCCGCCGAACGCGAGCTCCCGCCGTATCTGCAGGAACGCGTGCGCATGGCTGGCCGCCGCCGCTGCTGGTGCATCGACGATTTCCGCGACGGTGAGCTCACGCCAACCAATATCGACGTCATCGAATGCAGTCGGCTGGAGCCGGCGTTCCACAGTAAATCGGCCGCGCTCGCCGCGGGTCTGCGTTACCACGCCAGCATCCCGCTGTACTTCCAGGACAAGCCCCTCGGCATCATGAATCTCACGGGACCCGAGTGGCGCAAACTCACGCCTGACGAGCTTCAGCTGCTGTCCACCATTGCGTACCAGGTCGGCATTGCGATCGAGCGCGCGCGGCTGGCGGAAGACGCGACCCGGCTCGCGCGAGCAGAAGAGCGCACCCGCCTCGCGCGCGAGATTCACGACACATTGGCACAGGGACTCACCGCGATCGCGCTCAACATCGAAGGCGCCATGCACCGCATGGACAAACACCCGGACCAGGCCCGCGAGCGGCTCACACGCGCACTGGCGATGGCTCGCGAGAACCTCGAGGACGCACGCCGATCAGTGCTCGACCTCCGCGGCGGCACGGGGCTTGACGGCAAGCCCCTGGCGGAAGCGCTGAACGGGCTGGCGCGCGCGTTCACGTCCGATACTGGCGTGCCAGCGACAGTGAAGGCGGGCAACGTGGGCTCGCTTCCGTTGCGGACCGAGATGGAGCTGTACCGCATCGCCCAGGAGGCGCTGACGAACGTGCGGAAGCACGCGCATGCGCACAGCGTGGAGATCTCGCTGAGGCGCCGCGGCGCCGCGCTGACGTTATCGGTGCGCGATGACGGTCGCGGCTTCGTTCGCGCCACACGAACGAGCACGACAGACGGCGGGCAAGGACTCATTGGCATGCGCGAGCGCGCCAGATTGCTGGGCGGCCAGTTGCGCATCAGCAGTGCGCCAGAGCGCGGCACGGCCGTGATCGCGCGCATTCCGATCGACTCGGCGAATTCGGAGAAGACGGACGCATGATCCGGGTTCTGGTGGTGGACGACCATCCGATCGTGCGGCAGGGGCTGGTCAGCGTGCTCTCCGACGAAGAGGATCTGGAAGTGGTGGGCGAGGCTCGCTCGGGGCGCGAAGCCATCGGCCTGGCAGCGCGATTGCGGCCCGACGTGGTGCTGCTCGACCTCGAGATGGACGACGTCGACGGTATCGAGGCGATTCCGCAGCTGCGCGCAGCGCACCCGGCCGTCGAGGTGCTGGTCTTCACGGCATACGACACCGATGAACGGGTGCTCGGTGCCATTCGCGCTGGGGCACGTGGGTATCTGCTGAAAGGCGCCAGCGCGGACGAGATCGCACGCGGGATCAGGAGCGTCGCTTCTGGCGGGTCCTATTTGGAACCGCGCGTGGCCAGCAAGGTGCTGGCAGAGGTAAGCGCGCCGCGCCGCCCGGGCTCGACGTTGAGTGAGCGCGAGCGCGAGGTGCTGCGCCTGGTGGCGGACGGCCTGCCAACCAAACAGATCGCGGCGAGCCTGTCGATATCCGAGCGCACCGTGAAGTTCCACGTGAACTCGATCTTTCACAAGCTGGGTGCCGACAACCGCGCCCAGGCCGTGGCCTTAGCCGCCCAACGCGGCCTGCTGTAGACGCGTTGGAGCGGCAGGTGATGGATCGCGCCATGGTCGAAGAGCTGAAGCGGGGCCAGCCTTATTGCTCATCGACCTCGATGGCTTCAGGCGCGTCATCGACACGCTCGGACACGAGCAAGGCGACCGTTTGCTCGAATCAGTCGCGCATCGTCTGCAAACGCTGAGTTCGCTGACGCCCGAGGACCTGGTCGGCCGCCTCGGCGCCGACGACTTCGTCGTCGTCCTCCACACGGCCAATTCGCAACGTTCGGCCGCGGTCGTCGCCGAGGTGCACGCCGCATTTTGATGCACCGGTGGATCTCACCGGCGGGCCGATCAAAGCGGCGCAAGTGTTGGTGCCGCGCGCTGTCCGGCTGACGGCACGGACGTCGACGCGTTGTTACGCGCGGCCGATGCGGCCATGTATCGCGTCAAGAACGACCCCCGCGCGGGCACGGAAGCGTCCAGACATCGGCGTCTGTACCGCGCCGCGGCGTGAGCCACC
>JAFAZN010000442.1 GCA_019239775.1 Chloroflexota bacterium | reverse complement strand
CAAGCGGGTCGGGTCGCACGGCGACGCATTCTGGAGAAAGGAATTCCCCCTGATGGTGGCCTGGGCCTTTGGAAGCTGAGCATCCGACTTCGATATCGTCGAACGACGCACTCTCCCGGACTCTCTGGTGAAGCCGCAGTCAGGCCTCTTCCATCAGGGCCCTGGCGCCGCCCGGGCAGTACATCGAAACACGCATGACTCACCAAATCCGCCGGTGTCACCCGAGGACGTGCCGCAACCCGAGGACGTGCTGCAACCGACGGAGTGATGTCACCCACGGACGTGATGTCCCTGCGACGGGAGTGATGTCCCCACGGGAGTGATGTCCACCCACGGACGTGATGGCCCTCGAGGGGTGCGGAGGGATGGAGTGGTCTTCACCGAAACTTAACCTTTTGGGCGCCGGTTGTGGCGGGCGGAGCGCGTTGTCCACTACTAGTCCGTGTGCTACAAACAATCCCTGGACTGAACGATTACGTACAGTTGCGGAGGCTGCAAACATTCCAATGGCAGATCGTGTCCTTTCGTCCGGCGAAGCTCGCAGCGCGATTCAGCGCTTCCAGTCGATCGTCAACGGACCCCTTCTCGATCAGATCAATGCCCTCAATCGTGAGGGTCAGGTGCTGTCGGACCCTTCGAACTGGGACGGACGTCTGGCGCAGGAGTTCCGCAGTAATTGGCCGACCACCAATCAGCAGCTCGTTAAAGTGAAGGATTCACTGGAGGAGCTGCGCCGCAAGGTGGCGGTGATCAACCAGGACATCATGCGCGCCGGCGGCAACGCCTGAAATCCTGACGGCCTCCGGCCCGCGGCTACTCCGATGCCGTGGGCTTAGGAACCAGGCTTCATAGAGGGGCGTCTGCTGTGCCAAACTGGCAACCCAACTGGCAGGACGTCCGCTGGGATTTTGCCGCCGCGGAGCGTGCCGCGTCCGAATTGGACCGGGCTGCCGATCAGCTCGACCGGACTTCGGCAGTACGCCGCCAGGCATCCGAGCGGGCGACTGCGCAATGGTTTGGTGTGTACCGCGCACAATTCGATGTGCTCGTCGCGGGTACGCTGAGTACGGCGCACTTTCTCGCCGGAGCGTTCCGTGACGCGGCGCTACGGATTCGACGTGCCTCAGTGCAAGCCTGGGACGAGCAGCAGCGGCGCATCGCCGATCGCAATCGTTGGCGTGCCGAAAAGGCCAAAGAAGACGCGGCGGCAGCCGCCAAGGCGCACCACTGAGCGATAGATAGATAGATAGATGATCATCCGGGACAACGGCGGCGGCGGCGACGTATCTTCGGCATCGCCATCTGCGTTGATGGCGTACTCCACCACCGGTCAGGGTATTGATGGTGATCTGGAGACCGAATCTGTCAAGCTCGGCGCGGCGCTGATTGAATTCGAGGCAAGCTGCCAGGAGTATTCCACCGGCGTCACCACCGTGATGGCAGACGCATTGCAGGCGCTCGCACGCCAGACCAGCCAGACCGACGTCTGGGTCGGCCGCGTTGCACGTGCCTTCGCCAAGGCGGACGGTGGTGGATTGGCGAGTGCACTCGCGCTGGATCCAAACGCCGTCTCGAACTGGTCCACCCTCGACAAGCTGAAATACGCGCTGCAAATCGCGATGTCGAACTTACCGGCCGACGTCGCGCAGCGACTCGAAGCGATGTTGTCGCCTGGCAACCTGGCGGCCCTTGCCGCTGTGGTGGCGATCTGGGCTGGCGCCCAGTTTTTCGGGGTTGGCGAAGTCGCAGACGTGGTGGTAGCCGTTGTGGGCTTCTTTGCCCTCGGCACCGATGCGATCACGGTTGGCAAGGACCTCGGCGAATTCGCGGTCGGCGTCATGAATGCCCACAACGCCGACGATTTGAACAACGCCGGTCAGAAGTTCGCCGACGCGGTAGCTATTGGTGGTATCGATTCCGTGCTCGCGCTGCTGTTCCACAAGGCCAGCGAGAGCATGCCGGAGCGCGATCCGGTGATGGGCAGCACGGACCTCGTCACACCGGATGGAATTGTGGTGACGGTCCCGACCGCATCCATTCCGAAGGACCCGGTGCTCACTATGAGCGAGGTGCCGATCAGTCCGAATAACGTGGTCAGCGACGCCGTCGAACAGGAGATCCTGACCGAAGACCCGGCGCTGGCGAACGACCCCGCGGCGTTGATGAAGAATGTCGACGCGGAGGTCCAGCAGTGGGTTGACGGGCTGCCGTCGAGGCCGACACCAACTTCGGGTCCCGCAAACCAATTCGAGATCAAGTACACGGGTCCGAACAACATCACCGCCTTCGGCGGCGGCAGTAAGTTCAACATGGACGGTGTCGGTGGCGGCAACCAGATCCTCGAAGCGAAATTCATCAACAAACCAGGCCAGAGCCCCTACATACCCGATTCGAACATCGACCCCGAGTTTCGTCCGGTCATCACCGCCAAGACGGAGTCGGAATTCCAGCGCATGGCGGCAATCGTGAACGACCCCAATACCCCCGTCACCGGTGTGATCGTGATTACCAACGATGCACGTGCCGTGGGTTATTTCGAACAGCTCATGCTGAAGTACGGCATCATTGGCAAGGTGGTGGTTGCGCCCCAATGAGAGGTGGCAAGTAACTCGTGGCAACGTACTTTGTCGCAAGTCGCGAGCAGCTTCAAATCGATGCGCGCATGCTCGCTGAAGAGCTTATTCGGCGCTGGCCTGATGTCGAGATCGACGAGCGTGACGATCAGGCCAATCAACTGCGCTGGGAGCTGCACATGCCCAGCGGATACGTGTTGTCGGGCGATATCAATCCGACGGGGCGGGCGATTGATCTCGACGGCGACGTGTACGACGCCGCGGAGTTTGCGCAGTGGGTGCGCACTCAGATACCTGAGAACTATCCGCTAAGCTTTTTTGACGAGAGTTATACCGAAGAGGTTCCGCTCACCTCTAGCACCACAACCCAAGAGCTCACGGAGCCGTTTCTCGCGTAACCAGGTCCGCTGGTAGTCCGCTCTTTCCAGAGAAGATTGTCTCGCGTAACCCACTCTTCCAGAGAAGAAGTTCTTCAACCCTTGGGCGTTGGAGCCACTGCGGAGAGCGCTTCGAGGGCTCGACACCAACGGGGAAGGGTTCTCCACCCGGTCCGTTATTTGGACCATTGTTCGCATCCGGACTGGTGTTTCGCAGAAAAGACGCTGTCCCAACCTAGGGGCGGTGACGCCACTGCGGAGAGCGCTTCGAGGAGTGAAAACCCGAACGGGAAGGGCTCTTTACCTGGACGTGTGTTCCCCTATCTTCTGGAGGTCGTGTGTTCGCTATCGTCTGGAGGTCTGACACCCGTCGGGACCTCTGCGCAGTGGGTGGGCGTCAGCGCGTGATGGCGGCGAGGAACGCGCCAACCTCGCGGCGGAAGGCTAGCGGCTCGTCGCTCATCACGTTGTGTGCCGCGTGCGGCACCTCCACCATACGCACGTTGGCAAGTGCTCGCAGACGGTCGGCGGCGTCGCCGGTGAGGTGGCTATGCTCGCCCGCGCGAACGAACAGAATTGGCCCTGGGAACGCCTCCAATGCCGACCAGATGTCTTCGAAATTCCCAGGCCCCAGCGGCCCATTACGCAATGCCGGATCGTATTTCCACGTCCACAGTCCATCCGGCAGTTGCCGCGCATTCCAGTACAAGCTGGTTCGCAACCGGTCCGGGTCGCCGCGACGCCCGAGCGTTGCCGCGTGCTGGACAAAATCCTCGAATGAAGTGAACGTCTGCGGACCAGCGGCCGACCGGATTCTCACGCTTGGGCGGCCGCTCGGCAGCAAGGTGGAATCCACCATCACCAATGCGCGGATGCGTGGGTGGAGCTGCGCCGCGACGAGTGCGGATACCGCTCCGCCAAAGGAATGGCCGAGCAGGACCGCGTCGGTGAGGTCCAGCTGCTCGATCAAAACCTTGACGTCCGCGGATACGCGGGCTCGACTGTAGTCACCATCCGGCGCCCAGCCGCTGTCGCCATGGCCGGGCAGGTCCAACGCGCGAATGTGGAAGTGCTCGCGCATGTCCAGGCTGAAAAAGTCCCAGACATGCGCCTGGAGGAGCGCTCCGTGCAGCAGCAGCAGTGGGGGACCGTCACCCTCCCAGTCGAGGAAATTCAGCGTATGGCCGTTGACGACGCACGTGCGCCGCACAGGCGGAGTCGGGTCCGCAACATATACGCCCTTGCGGCGCGCCGCTTCCAGCGTGAAACCGAAGAGCTCGTTATAGGTGGCAGTAGCCAAGTCAGCTGGTGGCCATCGCGGCGCGGACCCGTTCGGGAGTGATAGGCAAGGTGCTGACGCGGGCTCCGCAAGCCGCGTAGACGGCATTCGCCAGGGCGGCGGCACCGGGAATCACCGGAGGCTCACCAACCCCTTTGGCGCCGAACGGTCCCGAAACCGAGGGCACTTCCACGATCTCGGTTTGCAGCGTCGGGGACTGACTCGCTTTGGGAATGGCATAGTCCATCAAGCTGGTGGTAATCGGTGTGCCCTGAGCATCGAACTCCATCCGCTCGAACAGACCCCAGCCAACCGCCTGCACGGTGCCGCCATGAATCTGGCCTTCGACCGCGGCAAGGTTAATCGCCCGGCCGACGTCCTGGGCGGAGATGTGGCGCAGCGGACGCACGTGACCGGTATCCGGGTCCACCCGCACGCGTGCGACGTGCACGGCAAAACCAGGCGATGTATCAGTCACGGCGGATTGACCGCGTCCATACACCGGTTCGTAGCGTGCCGCGAATGAACCACTGAGCGCGTGAATTTGCGCCAGCGTGCGCGACTTGCCCGGCACGCCGCGCACGCGGACACTGCCCTGCACGATCTCGAGGTCTTCGACGGATGCTTCGAGCTCGGACGCGGCGATGCGGAGAACCTGGTTCCGTGCATCTTCGGCCGCACGGAGGACCGCCGGTCCGTTGGAGTAGGTCACCTTGCTGCCACCCGAGACTCCCGCGTACGGAGCACCGTCGGTGTCGACGGTGGTCACGCGCACCTGCGATGGATCGTCGAGGCCAAAGGCTTCAGCCGCGATGATGGCGAAGGTGGTGTTGACGCCCGTCAGGTCGACCGAACCGAGCGAAACCTGCAGGCTGCCATCGCTGTTGAGCCGGCAGGCTGCCGCGGCGGGCTCGATCCCGCCTGGCCAGCCACCCAGGGCGACGCCCACGCCTTCGCCCGGACCGGCGGCGGCACGTTCGGCTCGATACACGGGCTCGATGCGCTCGAGGCATTCGCTGAGTCCGATACGCGGCCATTTGCGACCGTCCGCCAGCAGATCGCCTTCGCGCGCAGCGTTCTTCACTCGCAAGTCGAAGGGGTCAATGCCGAGCGCGTGGGCCATTTCGTCGACCAGGCTCTCGAGAGCGAACGCTGCTTGCGGTGCACCGGGCGCCCGATAGGCACCGGTGCCGGACTTGTGGCTCAGGACCTCGGTCCCGCGTAGCAAGAGATTTTCCCAGCGGTAGGTTGAGCCCATCAGGATGGCGGCGATGCCGACCGGCGCCCCTGGATTGGCTCCCGCATCGAAGATCAGCTCGGCCTGAAGCGTGGTCAGCGTACCGTCGCGTCGGGCCCCGATCTTGAGTCGCAACACCGATTGCGGTGCAGGATCGGCCGCCACGAACTCGTCCATACGCGTGTAGGCCAGTCGCACCGGGCGACCGACCGCCAGCGCCAGGGCGGCGACCGTTGGCTCGACCAGCCCAACCTTGCCGCCGAAGCCGCCGCCCACCGGCATGGCTTCTACCTTGACCGCGTGATCGGGCAAGCCGAGCGCACGCGCGACCTGCTCGCGCACGAAGAACATGCCCTGCGTGCTGGCGTACACGACCAGGTTGCCATGCGGGTCCGTGCCAGCGGTGCAGCTCTGCGGCTCCATGTAGCCCTGGTGCACCCAGGACGTGCGGAACTCGCGCTCCACCACAACATCGGCTGCGCTGAAGCCAGCTTCGACGTCGCCACGCTGGAACTGGATCCGATTGGACACGTTGGGTGCGGCGGGCGCGTCCACTGCCTGGCCACCGGTGGCGGCGCCATGAATGGCAAGCTCCGATTCATCTTGCTCGCGCCGTTGACGCACGACTGGCGCATCGACGGCCATCGCATCGAGTACATCCACCGCGGCGGGCGACGGCTCGTACTCGACCTCAACCGCTAGTACCCCATCTTCGGCAACGGCTTCCGACTCGGCCAGGACCGCGGCGACCGGCTGCCCGGCGTACAGGACATTCTCGAGCGCCAGCATGATGCGACGTCCGTCGACGGCCGCCCGAATATCTGGGACTGGCAGATCACGCGCCGTGAGGACCGCATGCACGCCGGGAATGGCGAGCGCCGCGGACCCGTCGATCGAGACGACGCGGGCGGCGGCATGCGGACTCCGCACAAACCGCACGTGCAGCGCGCCTGGGAGAAGCAGATCGTTGGTAAAGCGCAACCGCCCGGTGAGACGCTCTGGCGCATCGGCGCGCTTTGTTCGGCGTCCGACGAATCGGAAGCTCGTAGCCGACGCAGCGGCCTGTGGAGCCTGGACCATCGCCCAGATGTTACTCAGTCGGCGTGATCACACCTCGTGCGTTGTCACCGCGTGCCAGGGCATCGAAGGCGTCGTTGATCGTTTCAAGCGTGTACGTCCGCGTGATCATGCCGTCCAGCTTGAGGGCGCCGCGCTTGTAGAAGCTGACCAGGCGCTTGAAATCCACGGCTGGTCGCGTAGAACCGTAAAAGCAGCCTTTGACCACTTTCTCCTCGCCAGCGATGGTCGCCGGGATGGGGATCTCGGTGCCAGTTGGTGCCATGCCGACGACAACCGCGGTTCCACCGCGTCGAACGGCGTCGTAGCACGAACGCGAGACCCGGGCATCCCCGATCGCATCAAAGGCGTAATCGACCCCCATACCATCGGTAAGCTCGCGGATCGCCTCGACCGCGTTCTGGCGCGAGGCGTTAACCGTATGCGTCGCGCCGAAGCTGCTCGCGTAATCCAGTTTGTTGTCGAGCAAATCGACGGCGATGATCTGGCTGGCATTCGCCAGGACGGCGCCCTGGACAACGCTGAGTCCAACACCACCGGTCGCGAACACCGCCACGCTCGATCCAGGCTCAACGCTCGCGGTATTGAGCACGGCTCCGACCCCGGTCATAACCGCGCAGCCCATCAACGCGGCCACGGTCATCGGGACGTCCCGATCGATTGGAATGGCAGCGGACTCGTGCACCACGCTGTACTCGGCGAACGACGACATGCCGCGCCCGAACGCGTTGAGCTCGGTGTCGCCCTTGCGATGCCGCCGCGTACCGTCAGGAAAGCGGCCTGGCGGCGCGACCATCCTGCTGCACAGGTTGGGTCGACCGATCGTGCACATGCGGCAGTGACCGCAGTTTGGGGCGAACGAGAGAATCACGTGGTCGCCTGGCTGTGTGGTGCGTACGTCGGCGCCGATTTTCTCGACAATGCCGGCGGCCTCATGTCCGAGGATCATCGGCAGGGGATAGCCGGCGCCGTTCCAGGTGCCATCCATGACGTGGTAATCGCTGTGACAGGCGCCGGTCGCGGTGACTCGCACCAGCACCTCATCGTCCCGGGGCCCTTCGAGCGAGACCTCTTCGATTTCTAGTGGCGTATTCGCTTCATAGAGGACGGCTGCCTGCACGCCAGGCATCATATCGCGGCGTCGACGTAGACTCGCCCTCGTGTTAGTCATTGGGACGACTGAGGGGATATTCGTCGCTGAGGCGAACGAATCGCCACGTGCGAGCGATCTGCCAGACCGTGACGTAAAGGTGCTGCGTCAGGCCAATGGCCACGTTCTGGCGGGGACGAATGATGGGGTGTACCGCTCGCGCGACGGCGCCGGCGGCTGGCAGCGGGTGGGGTTGGAGGGCCACGAAGTCCTGGAAGTGATGCCTGCGCCGAACGATCCGAGCACGGTCTACGCCGGAACGGTGCCGGCTGCGCTGTTCCGCAGTCGCGACGGGGGTGCGACATGGTCAGCCGTCGACTCGTTCACGCAGGCATTCGATGCCGATACCTGGGGGCTTCCCGCGATCGCGGGTTGGCCATCAGGCGCGCGCGCCCACTCGATCGTGGTCGATTCGAAGGACCCGGAGCGGTGCGTGGTAGGCATCGAGGTTGGCGGAGTGGTGAGCACCGCCAGGGATGGCAGCACGTGGCAGACGGTCCTGCCTGGCGGCGTACCCGACATCCATTACGTGGTGGCCGATCCCGAGCGGCGCGAGCGGCTGTACTGCTCGACCGGGTTCGGTCGGATTGGCAAACTGGCGGACGTCCCGGATAAGGAGCGCATCGCTGGAATGTTCGCCTCGGATGACGGTGGCCAATCGTGGCGGTACATCTGGGAAGGGATGTTGCACCGCTACACCCGTCCGTTGTGCATTGATCCTCGGCCACCTCACGCGTTGACGGTTGGCACCGCGCCGAGCGCGCGACCCTACATTTCCTATCGCGTCGAAGGCGGCGCGCACGGCCAGATCTATCAGAGTGCCGACGGCGGGACCAGTTGGCGACCGCTCGGCGACGCGCCGCACTCGCCATCCGTCGCCGCGATCTTGTGCGTGACACCGGCGCCGGATGCCGCGGGCAACGTGCTGGTGGGCACCGACTTCGGCGAGGTGTGGCACGTGGAAGCTGCCACGACGTCCTGGAAGCGACTTGCCGATGGCTTGCCACCGGTCCAATCGGTCCTGGCTATGGAGTAGGTCGAAGTTCGAATTGCCAGGCGCACGCCGACGTGACGTGCAGGTAATAGTCGCCGGGATTCACGTTATCCACGTCAAGCACCGCGGTCGTGCCGGTCGACGGGACCTGGACCGACTTTGCCAACTCCACGGGATTGTCCGCGAGCACGCTTGGATCCACGGCCGCCAGCTCCATCGAGTGGGTGCACGGTGGATCGGTGGGTGTTTCGCCCCAGGCGGACCACGTCGCACGATAGCGACCACCCGCCAGAAAAAAAGTATCAGTGGTCCGACCGTAGAGGCCCATGACCACGACAGGCGCGTCGGGGTTCGGTGTCGGCACGACCGTGCTCCCACCAGCCCTGTTTCCGCGGTTGATCGCGACGGCGAATACCACCACGTTGGCCAGTGCGAAGCCGCCGATCACCGCGATCGGCCAGCGCCGCACCAGTGCCGCGATGGTCCTCACGCCTGAACGTGGATGTTACCCTCGGTCACAAGTCCAGATCCCACGGAAGGTTGGATAGATAGGTCGCATGATTCAGGTTCGCGAGCTGGGAGCGCACATTGGCGCAGAAGTCTCGGACATCGACGTCAGGTCGATCAGCGACGCCGACTTCGCGACGCTCTACCGTACGTGGCTCGACCACAACGTGCTCGTCGTCCACGGTCAGGATCTCCAGATCGACGACTTTTTGCGCTACAGTCGCCGCTTCGGCATCCTCGCGCCGCACCCGTCAAAGTCCACACGGCACCCGGACTATCCCGAGATCACGATGCTCGGCGCGAACAAATTCGATGCCGACGGCAACTTGAACATGGCTATCTACCGCCGTGGCGCGGAGGGGTGGCACACCGATGGCGCCTACGATGCAGTCCCCTTCAAGGCGACGCAGTTATATGCGGTTGCAATTCCCAGTCGTGGCGGTGACACGCTATTTGCCAGCATGTACGCGGCGTATGACGCGTTACCGTCCTCGCTAAAGGACCGACTGGATGGCAAGCAGGGCGCCTTCACGTACGGTGGCCGACAGAAACGCGCCGCGTTGCTCAACGAGGAGGATCGCGATTGGCAGCCGGTGTTCCATCCGATCGTCCGCACGCATCCGGAAACCGGCCGCAAAGCGCTCTATTTCGACCCTGGCAAGATTTTGCGGATCGAGGGTATGGATGAGGCCGAGAGCGACGCGGTTATCGACGAACTAACCGCGCGGATGATCCAACCGGATGCCCAGTATCGACACAAATGGACTGTCGGCGACATCGTGATCTGGGACAACCGCTGCTCCTACCACCTGGCAGCCGGCGATTATCCTCCGGAGGAAGAACGCATCCACTGGCGCGTCTCCATCCACGAGTTCAACTGACTCCCAGTTCTTGCATGCGTGTCGTAGCGGATTTGTTCCGAGCTCTCAAGCGTTGTGGCCATTGCGGCGAACGCGTCGAGCGCTCGGACACCCGGACGATCGTAGATCTAAACCTGGTGCGGCTAAGCGGCGACTGGTGATTTGGCCGGATTTTCGATAGGAACTCCGATGACGGAGCCGTATTCGGTCCAACTGCCGTCGTAGTTTTTGGCATTGGGAAAACCGAGGAGCTCCTTCAGCACAAACCAGGTGTGTGAGGAGCGCTCGCCGATGCGGCAGTAGGCGATCACGTCTTTATCGGAAGTCACGCCCTTGCCAGCGTAGAGCTGCTTGAGCTCGTCCGCGGACTTGAATGTGCCATCCTCGTTGGCGGCCTGTGCCCACGGAATATTGGCGGCACCAGGTACGTGACCGGCGCGCTGCGCGGTTTCGGTCATACCTGGAGGCGCAATCACCTCGCCGGTGAATTCCGCTGGCGAACGCACATCCACCAGTGCACTTCCGGTCGGACGATTTAGCACATCGCGCAAGAAGGCGCGGTACTTCAGGTCTGCATCGCGTGGAGGATAGTTCGTCGCGGCGGGCGAAGGTACGTCCGTGGTCAGCGGCCGGTTCTCCAGCTCCCATTTCTTGCGACCACCGTTCATCAGCGCGGAATTCTGGTGACCGTAAATCTTGCTCACCCAGTACGCAAATGCGGCAAACCAGTTGTTGTTATCACCGTAAAAAATGATGCGCGTATCAGGTCCGACTCCGGAGCTGCCGAGCAGTTTCGCCCAATCCTCTTTGCTTGGAATGTCACGCCGCACCGGGTCGCCAAGCTGCGTCGTCCAGTTGACGCCGACCGCGCCCTGAATATGGCCGGTTCCATACGCGGAGGTGTCCACGTCAACTTCAATCAGGCGCACGTTCGAATCGTTCAGATGGTCGGCCACCCACTGGGTCGACACGAGGGCCGCTGGATTTGCGTAATCAGCCATCAATAGACCTCCCTACCTAAAATGCCTCAACCTGGCCAGTCGCGCAGGTCACCATCGTCGATGCAGCTGCCGGGCGCCAGACGCATGGTCAAGAAAGTGCGGCTGGCCGAGGGCGTGACCACGTGCTGAGCCCAGTGCTGGCGCTCGGGCGCGGGCAAGCGCTGGCTGAGCTCGGTTGCGCTGGTGTGCAGCAGCTGGTCATCCGGAGCGATGCCGAAATCCAGCGACCACCCTTCCGGCGAGCGCACTCGTCCAACCGTATTGGTGCGCATCACCCGCCAGCCAGCCTGGGCTCGGTACCGATCGAGCACGTGCTGGTCGAACCACAGCTGCAGCGCGCCGAGGTCGCCGCCCAGGGCCCGTAGCGTCAGCGCGACCGCCTGCGGGTCGGCTGCCTGAGAAATACCGGACATAGTCTTCTGACGAGGTCAACAATAGGCGATTCAGGGCTGTTGGCGCAATTTGAAGCGCTGCGTCTTGCCTGTGCCTGTCTTGGGCAGCTCGCCCACGAACTCGACCCAGCGCGGCCGTTTGTAGTCCGCCAGTTTGCCGCGAACAAAGTCCTGCAGCTCGCGTGCGAGCTCAGGCGACCCCGAGTAGCCCGCCGCGCAGACCACGTACGCGAGCGGTTTCACGAGTCGGTCCTGGTCCTCGCGACCAACGACGCCGGCTTCGAGAACCGCGGCGTGCTCGATCAGCGCGTTTTCGACCTCGACCGGGCTCACCCAGATGCCGCCGACCTTGAGCATGTCGTCGCCGCGGCCGGCGTACCAGTAGAAGCCGTCGGCGTCCTGCGAGTACTTGTCACCCGTGCGGATCCAGTGCCCCTGGATGGTGTCGCGGGTCCTGTCATGCTTGTTCCAGTACATCGCGCAGGTGGAATTGCCCTTGACCAGCAGGTTGCCGATTTCGCCTTGCCGGACGGGCTGACCATCGTCGTCGACGATTTGCATCTCATAGCCGTCGACTGGCTTGCCCGAGGAACCCGGGCGGATGGCACCCGGCTGATTCGAAAGAAAAATGTGCAGGATCTCGGTTGAGCCGATCCCATCCAGAATCGTTACGCCGAAGCGTTTTTGGAACCTTTCAAAAACAGCGGGTGGCAGCGCTTCGCCAGCCGATACGCCCCAGCGCACGGACGAGAAGTCGCACGGCGTCTCGTTCGCCAGCAGCATGGCGTAGTTCGTGGGGACCGAGAAAAACAGCGTGGGCTTGTGCGTGCTCACGATCTCGAACACGTTCTGGGGGGTTGGTGGGCCGGGGAACAACACCGTCGTGGCGCCGACACCAAACGGAAAGTACAGGCCGTTGCCCAGGCCGTATGCGAAAAACAGCTTGGCCACGCTGTAGCAGCGGTCGGCTTCGGTGATCTGCAGCACGCCGCGGGCGTACTGCTCGGTGCACACCAGCATGTCCTTGTGGAGGTGAACGCAGCCCTTGGGCGCGCCCGTACTGCCTGAGGAGTACAGCCAGAAGGCCGAGTCATCCTTGCTGGTTGGCTCTGGGTTCAGGCTCGCCTCTGAGGCAGTGCGTAGCTTCTCGAAGGAGTGCGTACCCGGGGGTGCGTTACCCACCACGACCACATCTCGGAGATACCTCAGGTTCTCGTGCGGAATCGCCTGGAGCTGAGGCAGCAGGGCTTCGCTGATCACCGCCACTCGCGCGCGCGAGTCGTTGAGGATGTACTCGTAGTCCGCCGGCTTGAACAGCGTGCTGGTGGGGATCGGCACGGCGCCGATTTTGATCGCGCCAAAGAAGGCGTAGGCGTATTCCGGACAGTCCAGCAGCAAGAGCAGGACGCGCTCTTCGATGCGCACGCCAAGGATGTGCTTGAGCGCATTGCCGAAACGATTGACGTTCTCGAGCACCTGGCGATAGGTGATGCGCTCCTCGCGGTACTCGATGGCGACGTTGTCCCCTCGGCCTTCATCCACGTTGCGATCGACAAAGTAGGTTGCGACGTTGAACTGGTCCGGAATGGACGCTGCGCTGACCTCGCGTTCGGTCGTAATGGCCATAGCCACGGTCTCTCCCCTGATGGTGGCGCTAGTGTACGTGCCGTGTGACGCCTGTCCTCTGCGTCAACCGAGTTGCACGTCCGTGGGGTTCCTGCGTTGGCCTTGCACTCGCCTGAGTCCATGGGACATCACCTCCGTGCCGACATCACTCCGTGGGGACGCCACCTCCGTGGGACCCACTGCGTGCCGAGACGTCACCTCCGTGTGGCATCACTCCCGTGGATGGCATCACTCCCCTGAGGGAACATCACCTCGGGTGG
>JAFAZN010000276.1 GCA_019239775.1 Chloroflexota bacterium | reverse complement strand
CGCGCAGTGTCGCGATGCGCGCGCAATCGGCATCCTGCGCAACTTCTGGCAGGAACCGCTGCTCACCTCGGACACCCGCCAGGCCGTGCTCATCAGCCTGGGTGCCTCACCCGTTGCGGAGTCCACGGAGTTCTTGCTGGAAGTTGTGTCCCGAGAGCCAATCGCCCTGGCATCGACGGCACTGAAAGCGCTGGCAACCAGCCGCTTCCGCGACGACTCCCGCCCCCGCGTGGCGTCGGCTCTGGCCGCCCGCGACAGCACCGACCTGACGGCACTTTTCGCCACGACCTTCGACGCCGGCGCTCCGGCGTGATCCTACCCCCGAACCACGGCGTTCTTCGTCTCACACGGCGATCTCCCGACACCCGCTCAGTCCAGCGGGGTAACCGTCAAACGACTTAGGACGGCCTCGTTCGCATCGCCGCCGAGGAACACCCCGACGTGTCCGGCGATCGCCTGGCCAGTTGGCTGAACGGGAACGTCCGCTTGGTTCACACTGAATCCGAGCGCGTTGCCAGAAACCCGCACCGCGAGCGTGTTTTCGCCGTTGCCGGACTTGACGGCTGCGTTCGGCGTCCAGCCGATAACCTGCAGCCACTGATCCTGGTCGCGACGCCACAAGCCCACCTCACCTTTATCGCCCACTTCAAAAACGAGGTAGCGGCCGGTCTGATTGGCCCCGTCGAGCGGCTCAGGTCCCGCATCACCGACGATGACCCCATAGCCGCCGCCCGGCGGGCCCGTGACTTTGTGGAAGGTGGCGGTGATGAGCAGGCTGTGTAGCTCCTGACTTGGCAGCACGCCAATGGCGACAAAGCGCCCAGGCTTGCGCGCCGCGAGATGATAGCCGTCGACGTCGAACCAGCCGGCACCCTGTCGATCGTTCGGCCACGCGAAGCCGCTGGTTCGACCAGCCGCAAAGTCGAGCACTGCCTGGCCCGGCGCGCCCAGCGGTGCCTGGGTTGGCGTTGCCTCCCCGGCCTGCGTTCGAGCGGGCTGGGTCGCAGTCGGGGGCGCGGTCGTGCGCGCCGCGGCGACCTCCACCACGCTGGTCGGCGCGCCCATGGCTGGGGTTGCCACCACCGGCTCGCTGGCAACGGCGGTCGGAGCCTCCTCGACCGCCGGCTGCGGCCCAGCCGGTCCACTTGGCATGAGTGCGGCAATGGCGAGTATGCCGAGACCGCCCACCACCGCTGCGACGAGCACGGCCCACCATACTGATCGCCGTGGCACCACCGTATCTGGGGTTTCCACGACGCTCGCCTCCACAAGCTGTGCGGCATCGTCGATATCGGCCGCCGTGGGTGCATCGCTCGCACTGTCCACCGCTGTTGTGATCAGCGCCACGCGCACCTCGACCGGCTGCACGAACTCCCAGTCGCGCGAGTCGAGGACGTGTCGTGCGGTCTCGCCTGCGTGCGTCTCGTTCAGCTCGTTCGTGGCCGCCTCGATTTCGATTTTGAACTCCAGCAAGAGGCCGGCATCGTTGCCGAGCAGCGACGCGTCCAGCTCGATGGTGTTGATTCGCGCACCGCGTTCGTCCAGTGCTCGCGCGGTTGCGCTGGCATATGCCGCGGTGCGCAACACGGTCGGATCCTCACTATCGAAGATCTGCAGCACCCCGCCGCCGGGCGTCGCGCGGTGGCATACCCGCACCGCAATAAGCGGGTAACTGCGACCCAGTCGGACGTGCGCTTTGAGCCAGCCGATCTCCCCCGCGCCATACCCAAACGGCCCCTGCGCCGTCACCCGATTGGAACGCGAGGACCCCGCCAAACGACCTCCGACAGGCCAAGATACGTCTCGTAAACAGCTCGTGACAAGTCCGTTACGCACACGTGCAGTAGGCGTTGCGCCCTCGATTTCGGCCGCACGAAGGCGAGCGTTGGCCGTTCCGCTATCTTCTAAACGCTGCGCTGCGCAAAATTCGGTGCCGCTCCGGCGCGAAGTTGATGCTGATCCGTGGACCGCTGGGCGTCGACTCCTTCGGTACTGAGTGCCGCCAATCGCGCTGGGCACGGCCGCCCATCACAATGAGATCGCCGGATACGGGCCGGAGCGTCCACGTGTGTCCGCCATGCGCGGGTCGAATGAGAAAGCGTCGGCTGGCGCCGAGGGTCAGCACGGGCACGATGCTCTCAGCCTGGACCCGTCCGATGTTGTCGCCGTGCCAGGCGGTAGAGTCGCGCTGGTCACGATAGAGGTTCACCCAGAGCGAGCTGTAGCGCACACCGAAGTGCTCGGAAAGCGCCGCGGCAATTGTGCGCAACGACTCGATCGGGACCTCCGCAACATCGGGGTAGTCGGCCGTGAGGCGCGGCTCGATCACCGTGCGTGTGTACATCCAGCGGTCGCGCTGCAGCCAGGGCGCAATCTCCATGAGTTCCGCGAACAGCGATTCGGGCTGAGCGAGCCAGTTCGGAATGTGCTCGATCCACGAGCGTCCATCGAGCGCAATGTGCCGAGCGCCCGAAAAGTCGAGCTCAGAAGCACCCGCGGGTGCGCCAAAAAACGAAGCCTGATAGCTGAGCGATGCGTGCGCGACCTGGGTCATGACAGTTCTCGTTCTTTCTAGAACGAATATTCTACGGCTTTGGGGTGCCGTCCAGCTCGAACGTCCTCGCTAGCGCATGCCGGCGCTCAGCAGCTCACTGCTTTCTGCCACGCACCGTCAAGACAATCGAGCTCACAATCGTCGAGGAGCCCAGATCAAACTAGAGCGGAAGACGAGATTCGAACTCGCGACCCCCTACTTGGCAAGCAGGTGCGCTACCGCTGCGCCACTTCCGCTGGAGACCCCAAATGATATCGAACCCCACTCGGAAGGGCAAAACCAGCCACGCCAGACCCTCTTCGGGCGAGGCCTGCGATGGGATGAGTACTTCTGGACCGCGGATATTAGACGTTAGGGTGCTGCGGTTGGCTACGGCGCCCTGAGAGACTTCAGGCATGTCCTCGAACACAGATTTGCAGCCCATCAACCTCGCTGAGCGCCGAGCGATGCGAGAGCTTAGCCCAAGTGACACGTCGCTCACGCCCGCGCAGCAGAGGGCGTACCGTCAACTCGCGATCGTCGCGCTCGGGCTCGACGTTCCAACATTGACGCAGAACCTGCGCGGCCGCCGCCTGCTGCGCATGCCCACCCTCCGGCTGGTGCCGCAAACCGACTGGGCCGCCTAGTCTCCCACAGCACGAACCGAACGCCAGGGTCCAGCAAGCAGCGGCAGCAACCGGGCTGCGTAAGCCCAAGTCCAGCAGCAGCCGCAGCGACTGCAGCAATCAGGCGGGCCGCAACGCCACGGGGCGTGCGTGACCTCAGCCAAGCTGCGACTCACTGGGCCATCAACACCAGCGTGGCCACGAGCATCATGGCGGATGGCGAATTTGATCCTGCACGGGGCGATCGGGCACGCGGTGTGCCTCACTTCCTCCAGCGGCGCCAATTTTGGGCGCGCCAGTCTCTTCGGAGGAAACGCAGGCCATGAAGTTCATCATCGGAATCGCCATTGGAGCCGTCGGTATGTGGGCCTACCGGAACGGCAAGTTCCAGGGTTTGTTCGGCAACGCCCCCGAGTCAATGCAGCAGGCGTGGCAACCAGCGGCCGAACGCATCACCCAGGTCGCCAAGAGCGACCAGGTGCAGCAGGCAGTTTCAGCCGTGCACGAGACCGTCGCCCAGCCGGCGCCCGAGATCGCCAAACCGACCGCGGCTGAAGTGGCGGGTAGACCGTCGGAGCCGTTGCCGACCTCAGGCGCATAGCAACCCACGGCCAAATGTCAGGCCGGTAAGCCGCCGGTCGTCATACGCCAGCTGTGATGCTTACTAACCGGCATATGGCACTTACTCGAATCTGGCATCACCCCGAACCGTTCCATACCGAGTTCGCCGAGATCTCGCTCGAACATGACGCGTTGCATGCCCGCGGAATCGCTATCGGGGCGGACCCAGCGCGATATCGACTCGAGTACGAGCTCAGCACTGCGCACGGCTACCTCACCCAGCGGCTGGACGTCATGAGTCAGGGTGCCGGTTGGCAGCGCCGGCTCGTGCTCGAGCGCTCCACCGCCGGCGAGTGGTCGTGCACCACCGAAGCGCACGGCAACCTGGACCTGCCCAGCCCCGGCGGCGACCTCCAAGCGCTAGCCGGTGCGCTCGACTGTGACCTCGGCCTCTCGCCCCTTACCAATTCGATGCCGTTGCTTCGGCACCAGCTTCATCAACAGGCTGGATCAGTCGACTTCTTGATGGCCTGGGTCGCGGTGCCGGAGCTCACGGTCCACCCGTCCAGACAGCGATACACACACCTGCGGCGCACCCAAGAAGGCGCGGTCGTGCGCTTCCAGGGCCTGGACAGCGACTTCACCGCCGAGATCACTTTCGACGAGCACGGTCTCGTACTCGACTATCCCGGGATCGGGCGGGCAGTTCGTACACCCGACCAGCATGAGGGTGCAAACTAGCCGACAGGAGGTGAGTGCACGTCATGTCGCAGCACACCTTGTTGGTTGGAACGAACGGCGGGGTCTTCAAAGTTGTCACGAATGGTGGTGAGCCCACCGTGCAATCGCTTGGGTTAGAGCAGGTTGGCGGCCTGCGCTGTCCGGTCGTCGTTGACTGCGCGGATCCGCGCGTGCTGTTCGCGGGCACCGCGGCAATGGGCGTGTTGCGCAGCGACGACTGCGGGCAGACCTGGCGGCCATCCAACGAGGGGCTGACCAAGCCTGAGGTGTGGTGGCTCGAGCAGCATCCCGTCACCGGCGAGCTGTGGGCCGGCACCTCGCCAGCGGCAATGTTCAAGAGCGATGACCGCGGCCAGCATTGGCGCGAGTGCGAGCACGTTCAGTCGTTACCGCGAGTTTCAGAATGGACGTTTCCGAACCCGCCGCACATTCCGCACGTCAAGCACATCAGCCTGCGCGCCGACGATCCGCTCGACATCCTGGCAGCCGTGGAGGAGGGCTGGCTAATTCGCTCGCGCGATGGCGGCGACACCTGGGCGAATCTGACTGAAGGAACCGAGTTCGATTCGCACACCGCGTATTTCATGCCGCGGACCGAAGCGCGCGTCATCGTGAGCACGAGCGGAAGTGGCGTGTACCGAAGTGAGGACAGTGGCTCATCCTTCAGCGCATCGGACGACGGACTGGACCGTCGCTACATGGCCCAGCTCGTGGTGCATCCGGCGCGACCGGAACTCGTCTTCACGGCGGCCGCGGCCGTTCCTCCGCCCGGCTGGTCGCGACCCGAAGGCGCCCATTCAGCCGTGTACCGCAGCACCGACCAGGCACGCAGTTGGTCGCGCCTGACGGGCGGTCTGCCCGATGAGCTCAGCGCGGCGCCACGCGCCGTAGCAGGCGATCCGATCGACGCGGACGTGATGTGCGTGGGCCTGACCGACGGCACGGTGTGGCTGACCGAAGACGGCGGCGAGTCATTCCGAGCCGCCGTGCAAATGCCCACGCAACAGGAGCGCGGACGTCCTTCAGGCGTGACAAGCGTACGTGTGGTCCACGAGTAGGACGCCTCTCAGCCTTTAACTGCGCCGGCTGCGAGTCCGGCCACGATGTAGCGCTGGGCGACAAAGTACAGCACGAGCAGTGGCGCGCTCATCAGCACACCGCCGGCCATGATCATGCCCCACAGGAACACATCGCCGAAGATCAGTTTTGTCAGGCCTGGCGCCAGCGTGAACTTGGCCTGATCGCTGAGCAGCGTGAAGGCGTACAGATACTCGTTCCAGGCCAACGTGAACGAATAAATGCATGCGACCGCGATACCGGGCGTGGCCAGCGGCATGATGATCAGCACCAGACTTTGCCAGCGCGTCGCACCGTCTACCAGGGCGGCGTCCTCCAACTCGCGCGGAATCGTCAGGAAGTATGCCTTTAGCAACCAGATGCTGAATGGCACCGAAAATGTCAGGTACACCGCAATCAATGCAGGTAACCAATCGAGTAGATGCAGACTATTGAGCACGATATACATCGGGATGAACAACAGCGTCGAAGGAAACAGGTACACAAAAAAGACCGCGCTCGACAGCGTGCCGCGGCCCGGGTAGCGCAATCGCGACAAACTGTACGCAGCCAGCGTTGCCACCGTCACCGAGAAAATGGTGCTCGATACGGCAACAACCGTTGTATTAGCTACCCACGTCAGGTACGGGTATTTACTGAACAGATCGGCGAATGCGCTGGGTGACAACTCTGTTGAGAACAACGTCGGTGTGCGACTGAAGCTCAACGTCGGCGGATGGAGCGCGGTGATGGTCATGAAATACGGGGGAAAGAGCGCGATCAGCAGCACGATCCCAAGCAAAAGACAGCCGAAGGCACGCAGCGCCACATACTGAAGTCGCTGAAACGCGATCCGACGCCGATCAGCCGCCAGTTCACCCGCGCGCGCGACCGCTGCTGAGGCGTTCATGCCAGCTCCTCGCGGCGGGCGATGAAGCGATTCAACAGCACGATCAGGGCGACCAGGATCGGCAGCATCAGCACGCTCACAGCCACGCCTTTACCCAGCTCGAGACCGGGGATCGCGATCTTGTAGATAAGCGTCGCGAGCACCTGAGTGGCGTTGCCAGGGCCGCCCTGAGTCAAAATCCAGATGATCGAAAAGTCGTTGAACGTGAGTATCGTGGAGAACAACGTGGTCACTGCGACCACCGGCAGTATTCCTGGCACGGTCACCTGGCGAAAGCGGGCCCAGACACCTGCCCCGTCGACTTTGGCCGCGTCGTACAACTCCTGCGGCACGGTTTGCAGCCCGGCCAGGATGGTAATGACGAAGAAAGGGAACCCACGCCACACGTTCACGGCTATGACCGCAGGCAGCGCAATGTGCGGATCACCCAGCCAGAGAATAGGGTGGTCGGTCAGCCTTGCCTGACCGGCCAGGTAATTCAGGACTCCGGCGACGTCGTTGTACATCCACTTCCACACAAGCACAGAGACCAACGTGGGCATCGCGTACGGCAGCATCACGATCGACCGCCACAGCCCCCGCAGCGGCAGCGCTTCGTTCAGCACGAGGGCGATCACAATGCCGAGCACAAGCTTCGAGCCAATCGAGCCGATGGTGAAAATGAAGGTGTTCGCCACCGCCTGCCAGAAAGTCGAGTCGCCGAGCAGGGTCGAGTAGTTCAGTGCTCCAATCCAGGGCGCATCCTCAGCCCCGAGCAGCTTCTTGTGAAAGCTGATCCAGAGTGCGCGCAGGAATGGCACCCCCACCAGAATGGTCATGAGCAGCGCGGCGGGGGCGAGTAGTGCGTAGCCGAACGCCGCCTGGTCACGCGCAAGCGTTCGACGCGTCCACCACGTGACGGACAGCGTCTGAATTCGGGCTCCGGCGCGGATGGCCACGACTACAGCTTGAACTTGGCTTTCGCGGCCGCCGCCGCGTCGGCCAGGATCTTGACGCCCTCCTCGACCGATTTGCCCTGGACCACGATTGCCTGAAGCATGTCGTTGGTCGCACTGATGGTGATGTCGTCAAAGATCGGCGTCAGGCCGGTGTTCGACCGGGCCGCCAGCGTCCACGGGACGATGTTCTCGGTGACTTCTTTATTCCACTCGTCGTGTTGCGATCTGGTTACGCAGCGGCATGTCGAGTCAGCGCAGAATGCTGCGTGTGCCTGGCAAGCCGAACGTCACCGGGACCGCCTTTGGGCCGCAGTTCATCGTGGCCGTCGAGCAATTCACCGAACCTCGGCGCAGGATCGTTCACGACGCGCTTGCTCGAAGGATGTTGCCGCCTGCCACTCGACTCGCCATCGCCGCGTGCGCGTGGAACGTCGTGCGCAATCAGATTGTCACCTGGTCGGAGCGGCGGTTCCCGGGCCTGTGGGGATCGCTGCTCTGTCGCAAACGCTACGGAGACGACCAGTACGTCGAGGCACGTTCGCGCGGCATCGGACACGTTGTTCTGCTTGGTGCCGGGCTTGATGATCGGGCCTACCGCGGACTGACCACGCCGCCTCCACAGACGTTCGAGCTCGACCTGCCTGACAACAGCGAGTACAAGCGGCGCCGGCTGGTCAGCATCTTCAGTCGCGTGCCGCCGCATGCGCGACTGATTGCGGTTGACTTCGAATCCGCGGACCTCAGCACCTGTCTGGGTGCGAACGGCTTCCGCGATGACCTGCCAAGCCTGTTCATATGGGAGGCCGTCACGCAGTACCTCACGGAGACGGCAGTGAGGCGCACGCTGACAGCGCTCTCCCGATCAGCCGCGGGCAGTCGCCTGATCTTTACCTATGTCAGACGCGACTTCCTCGACGGCACCAACCTCTACCAACTGCCAGCCGTGTACACGCAGTTCGTGGGCAAACAGCGGCTTTGGCACTTCGGGCTCGATCCAAGCGAGGTGAACGCATTGCTCCAGGAGTACGGTTGGGCCGAGCGCGAGCAGGTCGGCGCAACGGAGTACAGGCAACGGTACCTGGAGCCACTCGGCCGCCAACTGGGCGTGACGGACGTCGAGCGCTTCGTCCTGGCCGAGCGCACCTCTGCTTAGACTCGCGGCCTGGGCTGGACTCGCGGCTTGGCTGGACTCGCCGCTTGGCTGGCCTCGCGGGTTGGCTGGGCAGCTTTTGCCCAGATGACAGCAACTACGCCAATCGCGGGTTGGTCCAGGAACGGCTGCGGCGTTGTCGCGCTCGTCTTGCAGCACCGCGGCCGTTGCTGGGCACGGCGTCGGCCCGCTCTGAACGGAGCGCAGACCCCGAAGTGCGTACTCCGCCAAGGCCTGGGCGCCACGCCGCAACACCCCGCGCGCCTGGATGCCTGAGCGGCATGCCGCGACGCGCCTGCGCTGCTCTGTCGGACGCCGCAGCGGAACGCCTGGAATGCATCTGCGCTGCCCCTCGGACGCCTTGCCGCACACGCCAAAATGCGCCCCGCCTGCCCTACCCCTCGGACGCCCTTGCCGCACACGCCGGAATGCACCTGCGCTGCCCCGGATACCTGCACGAGACGCCGAACGGCGCCTGTGCCGGCCGCCCGTACACGTGAAGCGGAACACTCCGGAACGCGCCTGCGCCCCGTCAGACGCCTCAGCGGGCGCCCGAAGGCGGCAGCTGGTGGCTAGCTCGTCTGCGTTGTGATCTGATCAATTGCCGACTGCACCTTGTCCTCTACATCCGATGTGCAGAAGGCGCAGCGCACGGCCTTCAGCGGGATCTTGCTGAGGCAGTACGGACACTCGCGGGTCACGGCCGCCGCTGGCGGACTGAACCGGTCCACAAGCCTGGCGACGGGCAGGACCACGAAGTAATAGACGATGAGCGCCAGCAGCAGGAAGCTCAGCACCGCGTTGATGAACTCGCCGATGAGGAACTTGCTGCCGTTGACCGTGAAAAACATCGCCGAAAAATCGGGCACGCCGCCGAACGCGCCGATCAGCGGCGTGATCAGGTCCTTTACCAGCGCCTGCACCACCGCGCCGAAAGCTGCGCCGATGACCACGGCCACGGCGAGATCCACGACATTGCCCCGCAACACGAACTTGCGAAACCCCGACATGCGTTTGTGCCCCTCCAGATCTTCTGACTCGCGTGACGGTCAGCGTGTGGTCGGCGTGTCCCCCCGCGAGCCGGCCGCCAGTGTACTGCGCCCGCGTGACGCTCCAATGCATCGGCGTGACAGTCCACTTCACCCCGTGACGGTCCAATTCCATCGGCGTGACGCTCCCCTGCTGCCGTGTGACAGTCCACTTGCCTGGCGTGACGGGCCATTTCACCCTGTGACGGTCCAATTCCATCGGTGTGACGCTCCACTGCTGCCGCGTGACAGTCCACTTGCCTGGCATGACGGGCCAATTTCGTCCGTGTGACGGGCCAATTTCTCGGCGTGACGGGCCAATCTCTCCGGGTGACGGGCCAATTTCCTGCAGTGAGATGTGGTGATGTCGACGAGGCGGCAGCCCTTGAGCATGCGGCCGCGCCTTCGCCAGGCCGCTGCGGGCCGCTGCGGCCACGCGGCTGCGTGCTGTGCGTACACTGGCCGGCAGGAGTTCCGCATCTCGTCCGCATGCCATCGCGCGCTTTCGCAGTGATCTACTGCCGCTCGGTCTCCGAATCGCTGGAGTTCTATACGCGGCTCGGGTTCGAGGAGACGTTTCGTCTGCCGCCTGAAGGCCAGCCCGGGTACGTGAGCTTGCGACGCGGTGAGTCGGAGTTGGGCCTCGTGAGCGCGGAGTGGCCGCGCGACCAGCTTGGCATTTCGATGGGCACGGAACCGCGGTTTGAGATGTTCATCTATGTGGACGACGTTGATGCCACCGCGTGCGAACTCGCGGGCGCTGTGATCGAGCCACCCCAAGACATGCCCCGGGGCGAGCGAGTGGCGTACGTGCGCGATCCGGATGGCAACCCCGTGGCGCTGGCTGCGCCCACGGCGCGCCGCGCCTAATTCGCTTCTGCGACGAACAACGGCGGCTCACGCCCCCTAATGCGGCGCTTAGGTGCAAGCCAAGCACGACGGACGCCGCCGAGCCATTGGCGTCGCGGTGGCTGAGCCACCCGCGCACGCACCCCAGCAACCACGGCCACGCAGAGGATCGCGTCCGCAGCAGGCGCAGCCATCGCGGCGCACCCGTTCCGCGCGTCGCGCGCTCTCACCTGTGGCAGCGTAGTACGCGCGTGAGGCCGGCGTATGGACTTGCACTGCATCTTTCCCAATCTCCGCGCGAACCGTTGTTGCCGACGGTTCCAGCCACGCGCTGCCGCCGGTTCCAATCGCGGCGCGAACAGATGCGAGCCACCGTCGCGGCCACGCAATTGAGTCGGTCCAGGATCGCAGGCGCGAACCGGGTGCTAGCGACCCTGGCGGCGACGCGCCTCCGTCGGCACATTCTCGAGCAGCCACGACCACACGGCAGATCGCGCGGGGCAGAGCTCGGCAGTCGCGGCCGCGCGACTGTATCCGTCCACAGTCTCGTCAGGAACCGATGCTGGCAACAACGAGGTCGGTCGGAACCCGCCAGCCGCGAGTCTCTGTCGCCTGGATCAACCCTCGCAACACAGGCGGTTCGCGATAACCGATCAGCCTGTCGGCTGGCGTCAATGCGAAAGCGCTTCTAGCGCCTCGCCGATCGGCGCGCTGGGCAGCCCGAATGTTTCGGCGATGATGCGCTCGAACTCGGCTCGGGACGACAGCTCGAAGGTTTGCTTCCCATCGGCGGTGTAATGCGTCACTCGGCTGTCTCGCAGTGACCAGACGTCGGTATCGGTACAGCGGATCAACGTCAGGTTGTCCACAACCCAGCTCTGGCCGCGGGTGTGATGGCGGCGATAGGCCTCCACCCGGCCGGCTTCGGTCGCAGGCGACAGAGCATAGGTGCAGAACGGTCGCCATTCGCCGTCAATGCGGCGCTCCTGAATGAGCTTTTGCGGCCGATCTTCGGCTGAGCTCGCCTTGGCGCCGGCTCGGCCCGCCTTCGCGCCAGCTCTACTCGCACTCGCCCCCGCTCGACCCGCCTCGACGCCGGCTCTACTCGCGCTGGCCCCGGCTCTACTCGCGCTGGCCCCCGCTCGACTCGCCTCGGCGCCGGCTCTGCCGGCCTCGGCCCCGGCCATTTGCGCGTGGTCGCCAGCTGAGCTCGCTTCGACTGGACTGCTGGCCTGAGCCTCGGTCGAGTGGACTGGGATCGCTGCCCCATCTGTCTCCGGGCGGAAGCGGTAACTCAGGCCAACGTGGTGGACCTCTACTGGCGCGCCGTCGGGCAGGATCGGGACCGGATCGAAGAACGGCGCGCCATTACCCGCGTCGACCAGGTACTGCGCTCCGTCGACCGTTACGAGGTTCGCCTGGTGCGAGCCGAAAAACGAGATCGTTGCGAGCACCGGGTGTTGCCGGAACCCCAGGCCGTCCAGCAGGGCGCCGACCATGTCCACCACCTCGAAGCAGACGCCGCCGCCCTGGCGGGCCGACCATGAATGCAACTCTGCTTGACGGTCCAGCGGCGCGACGTCGGCGTCACCCGCGGAGGCGCGGCGCAGGATCGACGTGATGTTCTCGAACGGAATGCGCATGATGTGGGCGCGGGTGAGCGTGCGCAAGAAGTCAAGGGTGGGTGGCCGTGGCTCGAGGCCGAGCACCCGGAGATAAGCGGTGAGCCAGGACTGCTGCGCGGACGCAGTGGGGGTGGCGAGTTCAGTCGACGGTCGCAAGGCGGCAAAGAGCGTAACAGACACTGTGCACCGGCCCAGGCCTGCAGCAGCTGGCGCACAGGCGCGCCTCGGTGGTGAACCCGCGAGGTGGCGGTTTGAGCTGCGGGTTACGGCGCGGTGTGATCCGCCTTATCGTGGATGGGCGCGGCGGCGGCTTTCACGCGGTCCTGGCTGCTCGCTACACAGGCGGCCAGGGACCGGTCGCGGGCGGCGGTGTCCCAGCGCGCCCAGATCTGCCACTGCACCAGGCTGTACACGGCCCAC
>JAFAZN010000221.1 GCA_019239775.1 Chloroflexota bacterium | reverse complement strand
AGGTGGACATTCACTCCGTGAGGTGGACATCACTCCGTGAGGTTGTCAGTCCCGTGGGGTTATCACTCCCGTGGGGTTGTCACTCCGTGAGGTGGACATTCACTCCGTGAGGTTGTCACTCCCGTGAGGTTGTCACTCCCGTGAGGTTGTCACTCCCGTGAGGTTGTCACTCCCGTGAGGTTGTCACTCCGTGGGGTTGTCACTCCGTGAGGTGCACATTCACTCTGTGAGGGCATCCCTGCGTGAGGTTGTCACTTCTACGCGATGAACCGCCAACACACTATTGCGCTGGCGCTCGCCGTGCTGGCGCTCGCAGCATCTGGCTCCAGTGCTCTCGTGCACCAAAACCCGCAACGAACCAATGCGTTCATCATCCTGTTCCCGCTGGAGCTCCTGGCACTCCCAATCGTCGGCATCCTCGCAGCCAGGTGGCTTGGAGTGCACCCCGAGCGCGCGATTGGCATGCTCGCGGTTGGCCTCTACCAGCTCGCAGTGGCAGCCGCCCTGAGCACCGTCTATCCGCTGTGGCTGCCCAGCGACAACACCGTCCTTGGCTCCGCGCTGCTGGCGGGCGTCTGGGCCGGAATCGGAACTCTTGTTGCATTTGCCAGCGCCGCGGTTCTCGCAAATTCGTCATCACGAACAACCTTCGTAGTCCCAGGCATCGTTGCAGCGGTTGTGTTCGTACTGGTGACCGCGGGAGGCATGGTGTCACCACTGTTTCGTTTGCAGACGCCGGTCCTAACGCCAGCAGTACTTGCCGTAGCCGCGCTGCTGGTGGCCCGCCAGCAACCCACAGGATTGGTGCAACCAGTACTCCTTGCTGCAGCGTGCGCCGCAGCCACTGTGGCAGTACTCCTACTGCGTGGTCCAGGTGATTGGGCCTCCGCCTCGACCTCCGTCAAGCTCTACAGCTTCCCGATTCTGCTGATGGCCGTCGGCCTGAGCCTGATGCTGATCGACCTCACGAGCACCAGCAAACCTCACGTCTAGGTCGCGCTGGCCGGACCTGCTCGATCGACGCGGATGCGCAGCAGCACTCTACGCTCCCGCTGCATCGCGTCGCGGTATTCGTTCCAATTCGGATGTTCGCCGGCCAGAAGGCGGTAGTACCGCACAAGGTTGTCCATCGCCTCGGGCAGCGACTCGACCGTGGCCGCACCTTCGGCCTGCACCCACTGGCCGACAAACGCGTCCTCGAAGACACACACCGATGCCCAGCCGGTGCGCCGGATGTTCGCGGTCTTCAACGCCCGCTCACGCGTGCTGATGATCAGCGTGCCGTCATCGTCGCAGCCCACGAGCACCGGCGATATTTGCGGTCGACCATCACGGCGCAGCGTCGCCAGCACACCGCGATGGTGCGAGCGGATGAACAAGCGCACGTGGTCCACTGATTGAGCCATGCACGCATTCAACCACCTGCAGACATGCAGAGGTCCCATTGGCGATATCGTGAACACGTGACAGACTTTTCGGCGACCATCATTGGCGAGCTGCGGTCGCTCGAGTTGCGCGAGCCTGGTGCTGCCGCGGCCGCGGTGTACGACCAACCTATCGGACTCCGTCTGCTGTATGAGGATCCGACCTCCGGCGAGGAGCACTATCTTGTGCGCTACCCAAAGGGCCTGAAGTGTCGCGTTCACCGCCACGCCGCCGCGCACACGATCGTGGTGCTAGACGGTCAACTCTATGCCAATGGCGAGACTGTCGGCCCCGGCGCGTACGCCCACTTCCCAGCCGGTGTGCCGATGCAACACCAGTCCACCGACGAAGGCCCGTGCCTGTTCGTGCTGATGTTTCACGGCCCGTTCGACGTGGACCTCGTTCCCGAAGGCACCGCGCCGTGAATAGGCATCAGGCGAGAAACGTGTTGTCGTAGTAGAAGCCGTCGTGTGCGCTTGGCGCGATGCCCATCACATTCGCGCGCGCGACCAGTGTGGGCGGGGCTCCGGCCAGCACCATGATGAAGGATTCGTCCAGGAGAATGTCATTGAGCTGCGAGTAGAAAGCTTTGCGTTTGGCAAGATCCGGCTCAGCGGATGCCTGCGCGATCAGCTTGGAGTACGCGTCATTCTGAAACAGCGAGTTGTTGGAGTTCGGGTCCGTCGCGCGACCATTGCTCAAGGTTGAGCTTGGCTCCAATTGCGCAAACGTCGAATTCGAGAGATACATGCCTTTGTATTTGCGATTCACCGCCTCGTCTACCCACGTCGCCAGCTCAAGCGAGCGGACGTTCAACGTCACTCCGATTTTGGCGAGGTCAGCCTGGTACACCGGCGCGAAGCTCACCAGCTGTGGCCATGCATTCAGTACGTTGCAGTCCAGAGTCAACTCTGAAACGCCGGCGGCCTTCAAGAGAGACGCCGCTTTATCCAGGTCGAACGTGTAGAAATTCTGCTTGGAAGCCTCGAAGGCCGGTGAGCTCGACGGCCAGGGCAGCGACTGCGCCGTGCCGGTGCCAAACATGAACGTTTCGACGAAGCGATTGCGGTCGAGCGCATAATTGAGCGCCTGCCGCACCTGTTTGTTATCGAGCGGCGGAATGCCCAGGTTCAGTCCAAAGAGGAAGTAGTTGCCGCTGACAGAGTGGACGATCGGCTGATAGGCCGCTTCACCACGATAGCGGGCAAAGTCGTTTGGTGACGGACCCTTGGCAACATCGAGTGCGCCAGCCTCCAACTGCACGAGCATGGCCTGCGCATCACGGGCAGAGGCAACGAACGTATCCACATACGGCCGACCGGACTTCCAGTAGTTAGGATTGCGCGTGAACGTCAGGTGATCGCCCTGGACCCACTCCACGAATTTGAAAGGTCCGGTGCCAATCGAAGCAGTCTTGGCGTTCGGACCCTCCATCGTCTCCTGGTCGACCTGGTTGAAGTACTCGAAGAAGTCGAAGATGGCGGGTCGCGGCAGGTCGGACTTGAGGACGATGGAATACTTGTCCGGAGTCTCGATTGATGTGAACCAGTTGCTTTGATTGCGCAGCGTAGGAATCTGGAGCTTCGCGTCGCGCACACGCAGCAGGTTGTATTTGATGTCGTCGCTGGTGAACTCGCGTCCGGAATGCCACTGGATGCCCTTGCGGAGATTCAGCTTGATCTGAGTAAGGTCGGCGCTGAGGTCCCAGCTCTCGGCCAGCTCTGGCTGCGGCTGGAGTTTGACGTCGTAGCTGATGAGTCGGTCAAAAACGCTCCACGTGGTGTCGAACTGGTTGGGCGTGGTGTTGTGGCCGTCGAGCGTGGAGACGTCGCCGACCATGCCGAGGCGGAGCGTGCCGCCGGACTTTGGCTGCGCCTGAGTCGCCGTCGGTTTCGCCGTGGCGGCGGGTTGCGCTGCTGCTCCGACCGTTGCGGCAGGTTGAGGCGCCGACGTCGGGTTCGCCGGGGCAGCTGTTGGCGCAACCGGTGCCGATGTGCAGGCCGCTAGCAACATGGCGCTGCCGCCGCCGACAAGAAAGCGTAGCGCAAGGCGGCGGTCCATAACCCCGATTCTCATTGGACGCCCCATCGCAGAATCGTGCGCACCGAACGGCCGAGAATCCACTCTTTTTCCGTTGCAGAGAGCTGGTCGGAGTCGCGAATGTAGAACAGCGCCTCCGCCCAGCTGTGGTGCGTTCTGCTCTGCGTATGGTCGCTCGCCCACAGAATTCGTTCCATGCCATATGCGTCGATGGCACGCCGAAGAAAGGGCAGCACGTCGGCGAACGGATACGGCTGTTTCGAGAGCTGCGACGGCGCGTGGCACCACTTCAGCGCGAGGTTGGGAAAGCGCGCCATCTCGCAAACCTGGTCGAGCTGGTGGGCGAAGTTGCCTTCGTCGCGCGACAGTCCGCAGTGGTCCAGGATCAGTTGCAAACGCGGAAACTGTTCCAGCGCGGGCGCGAGCATCTGGGACCGGCCGGGAAACCAGCAGAAGATTGGTACCTCGCAGCGTTCGGCCGCGGCAAAGAGCGGGTCGAAGCCGCCGCGTTCGTACAGTTCCAGCTCACCCGCTTCGGGGACTGGGACGATGCGCAGACACAGCGCACCCGGGTGCGAGCGAATGCCCGCCATTAACGATTCTAGCTCCGAGTCCAGCGGGTCGATGCGAGCTACGTACGCGAAGCGGTCAGGGTAGCGTGCAACAGCGGTTTCTGAGAACGGGTGCTCGCCCCGCATCGCGCCGTTCTGGAGAAAATGCCCCGGCAAGTGGCCGCGCTTGGTGACTGGATCGGCGAAGCCGGCCCACTCGTCGATCAGTACTGCGGACAAACCGAGTGCGTCCATCGTCGCCAACGCCTGGTCTACTCTGGCTGCATTGTCAGTGTGTTCCCAGTCGGCGCCGAGCCGGTTCAGGTGGACCTGCGCATCAACTATGTCCACCCGAGAGCCTCGAAAACCGCGTCTGTCGCGACCTGCCCCGCGCGCCGCGTTGTTGGACCACCCGAATTGTAGGCGAAATGGTTTTTCGCAAACGCAATTCCCAGGCGTCGGTCCGGATCGGCATAGCCAAACGAACCACCGCCGCCCACATGGCCGAACGCGTTCGGTCCGGCATTGGGACCGCAATCAGGTCCGAGGCGATAACCCAGCGCGCGCCGGACGCGCACGCGGTAGATCTCGTCCAGCTCGTAGCTCTGCAACTCGGTGGCGCGGCGAATCGATTCTGGTGAGAGGATGCGCACGCCATCGAGCTCGCCGCCATTGGCCAGCATCGCATACATCCGCGCCAGCCCACGCGCGCTCATGATGCCGCCGGAGCCAGGAATCGCCGCCTGCTGGACCTCGCGCCGGTTGAATACCTCAGCAACGTGACTGCCGGCTGGCTCGCCCACCATCCGTGCATCGTACGCTGGCGGCGCCGACGGTCCGTCCTTCAACACCGCCACACGTTCCAGCAGTGCATCCGGCACTCCCAGATAGATGTCCGCGCCAAGCGGTCCGGCCAACTCCTCCTGACAGAATTGGCCGACGGGCCGGCCGTCGATGCGGCGAATGATCTCGCCGATCATGTGTCCGAACGTCAGTGAGGCATAGGAGGTTCGCTCACCTGGCGGGAACATCGGCGTAAGACCAGCGATGCCGCGGCACATGCGGTCCCAATCGCTGAGCCACTCCGGCGCGTAGCCAATCGGCGTCTGAGGAATTCCACTCCGCTGGGCGATGACTTCGCGGACGCTGACCTTGTCCTTGCCGTGGGCACCGAACTCCGGCCAGTAGCTGGCCATGGGCCGGTCGTAGTCGAGCTTCCCTTTATCGGCCAGGATGGCAGCCAGGGTCGCGGTGATGCCTTTGGTGGTTGACGACAGCATGAACAGCGTGTCACCGTCAACGCGACGGCCGGTTGCCTCATCCGCGACGCCCGCCCAGGCGTCGATGACCAGCCGGCCATCCACATACGCTGCAACCTGCAGTCCAAGCTCCGGACCTTCATCGATCAATGACTGGAGCGCGCGCTCCACTGTCGCGTTTGCGCTCGAGGATGTGGCGGTGGTCATTCAGGTCGAGGCTTCCTCCCGAGCCGATCATATACGATGGCCTTATGTTGCTGCTCACGCGCCGAGCGGCCCTGCGCGGGCTGGCTTCCTCGGTTGGTCTGGCCCTTCTGACCGCGTGTTCCGCCACCCCGCAAGCCGCCGCGCCGCCAGTGGCAACCGCTCCGCCAAAGCCAGCCAGCACGACGGCTCCGACCTCGGCCGCGCCGCAGACAGCGGCCACGACCGTTCCGCCTGTTCAGCCGACTGTCACCGTTTCGGCGCCTGCCAAGCCAGCTGCCGGCCAGCCGCGTTCGGGCGGCGCGCTGCGAAATGCCACCACCGCCGATGTGGCTACGCTCGATCCATACCTGGTGACGACCAACGGCATGGAGACGAGCTGGCTGGTGTTCGACCGGTTGACCGCGTACGACGCCAACCTGAAACCGCAGCCCATGCTCGCCGAAAGCTGGGATTTCACGCCCGACTTTCAGCAGTTCAAGCTCAACCTCCGCAAAGGCGTCATGTACCACTCCGGTCGTGAGATGACAGCCGATGACGTGAAGTACAGCTTGCTCCGACCGCGCGATCCATCCGTTGGCAATGGCATTCTCACTGGAATCAGCAACTGGTTTACGTCGATCGAGACGCCCGACAAATACACCGTCGTGATCAAGACCGATGTTCCGCGGCCGGGCTTCTTCGATGGTCTCGAGATCTTCAACATTTGCGACAAGGCGAACGTCGAAGGTCCGGATGCCAAGACGACGATTGTGGGCACCGGTCCATTCATGCTGGTTGAGCGGGCGCCCGGCGACCATTTCACGTTCGGGCGTAATCCGAATTACTGGCAAAGTGGCCGGCCGTATCTCGACAGCGTGATTACCAACATTCGCAGCCAGCAGAATATGATTCTCCAACTGGAGGGCGGGTCGCTCGACTCGATCAAGATACCGCTGATCGATGACTTTGCCAGGTTAAAGTCTGACTCGAACTACGTGGCGCGGATTGCGCCTAATTCGGGCACGTTCTTCGAAATCGGCATCAATACCAAGACGCCGCCGCTGGATGATAAGCGTGTGCGGCAGGCGCTTAACTACGCGTTGGATCGCCAGCGGTTCACCGACTCCATCTTCAAGAGCGTGGCCACGCCGGTCGACTTGCCGTGGAGCCAGAGCTCGCCGGCCTTTGACGCGTCGAAGAACAATGTCTATCCGTACGACCTGGACAAGGCGCGGGCCTTACTCAAGGACGCCGGTGTGGGTAACTTTGAGACAGATATCCTGGTGATCGGCATCGCACAGCCGCAGTTGCTCGCGTTCACGCAGATCTACCAGGCGAGTCTGGCCCAGATTGGCGTAACGCTCAATATCAAAAACATGGAGCAGGCGACCTGGCTCGACGTCGTCATCAACAAGAAGCCGGACTACACCGGCTTCTGGGGCTCGTCGGACACGTTTGCAAACGTGTCACCCGGTAGCCTGTTCTCGTTGTCGCCTGGCTGGCGGCTGGCCAATAACCATTCCAACTTTGTGGATGACACCTACACCGCGTTGGTCAACTCCGTGTCGACCGAGACGGATCCTGCGAAGCAAAAGGCCGCCTTCGCCTCAATCAACGACTTCATGCTGGATCAGTCGTTCACGATGCCAATCAGCACCAATCCGATCACGCTGCTCACCACCACGAAGGTCCACGATATCGATTTTCTCATGCACATTGGCGCGCTGGGATTCACCAACGCCTGGATTGACGCCTAGCGGCCCACCTCTACGACGACGTACTCTTTGTCGACTGAAACGGGAAAGGTCTCTGCGACGTAGGGACCCTTTTCGAGGCCTTCGAAGCCGGGGACCACGCTGACTTCATATTTGCGAACGATGACGTGGCCCGGATCGAACCAGGATTGGCCCGTGCGCAGGTCATACTCCCAGCCGTGCCATGGACAGCGCACGATCTCGCCAGCGCGGCTGTAGTGGAACTCGCCCACACCTTCCGAGCGGAGGAAGCCCAGGGTGTTGCCCAGACATAATGGCCCGCCCTGATGCGGGCAGCGGTTCAGCACCGCAAAGAACTCGCCCTTGACGTTGAAGACACCAATGGAGCGTCCAGCGACCTCGACAATCTTGCGCCCGCCCGGCGGAATCTCATCGACAGTGGCCACCACCCACTTGGCCATTTACGCCTGCAATGCTCTCACAGCGTGATACCCCTCACGGAGCGATGCTGTCCCACGGAGCGATGCTCTGCCACGGAGTGATGTCCTTCAACGGGAGTGATGTCTCTCACGCGAGTGATGCTCTCCCACGGTCGTGACGACCCCACGGAGTCATGAGTCCCCACGGAGTGAAGTCCCCACGGAGTCATGAGTCCCCACGGAGTGAAGTCCCCACGGAGTGAAGTCCCTCACGGAGTGAAGTC
>JAFAZN010000173.1 GCA_019239775.1 Chloroflexota bacterium | reverse complement strand
CGGACACCATCCTGTTCGGTCTTACCGACGGTACGGTTCTGGAAACCCGTGATGGCGGCCAGTCGTTCCATGCCGTTGCCAGCGGACTGCCCGGCTGGATTTCGGGTATCTGCGTCGCTTACCCGTCTGCTGTGAAGCCCGCCGCCTCCTCTTCCAACGGTACCGCCGCGCACGCGAACGGAACCAACGGAGCGGCTGCATCCAATGGTGTCGAAGTTGGCCAGGAATACGAGATTACGATCAGCAACGAGATCGACAATCCGTTCATCGGCCCGAACGGTGTAACACGCATCGGCGATGCTGACGTACGCATTCCGCACGCGAAGGTCGGTCAGAAGTACCGCGTCCGCGTGCTGGCGCTGGGCACCAACCAGTTCACCCAGCGCACGGAGGCGACCATCCAGACGGTCTCCGGCCCCAACTAGACCTTGTTGGAAGGAAGGGCTGGACGGTCATACGTCGGGGTTGTCGCGGTGTAGACCGGCTCCTGCAGGTTCAATTGCGTGTCAGGCGCGATTGCCGCGCTCGTGGCCTCGGAAGAATGCTCATTCAGCACCAGCCCCTTTTCGATATATCCGGCGGCCGCACCACGTACTGATCTTATCCTTCGGAGTGTCGGCTGATTGATGATGGCAGTTCCACCACCATTGTGGTGCCAAGGCCCGGAGTGCTCTCGGCCCAGATGCGTCCGCCGTGCTGCTCCACGATGGTGCGACAGATTGGGAGCCCAAGGCCTGTTCCACCCTTATCACGTGCGTCGCCTGGCTTGACCTGCTCGAACCGCTCGAAAACTCGCTCCAGATAGTCGGGCGGGATGCCTCGGCCGTGGTCCTGGACCTCGAGCCTGAGACGGCCGTCGCCGCATTCCAGGCCTCGCAGTGTCACTTCGGCTTCACGCGAGGAAAACTTGATGGCGTTGCTGAGAAGATTGGTGAGGACCTGAATGATCCTGTCCGGGTCAGCATAGATTGCAGCAGACAACGGCTGCGCCTCGAGGCGCACATCAGCTTGCTCCGCCATCGCACGCATCACCTCCGCGGACTTGCTCATGAGCGAACCGAGATCCGTCTCCACGCGTTCCATCTGGATTCGGCCTGACTGCATCCGCTCAAGATCCAGAATGTCATTGATCAGTCGGAGGAGACGTTCTGTATTTTCGAGCGCAATATCGACCATTCGCTGTCCACGCTCCGGTAGTCCTCCAACAAGCCCACCCGCGAGCAGACCCAGCGACCCTCGGATGCTCGTGAGCGGCGTCCGCAGCTCGTGTGATACGAGCGAGACGAACTGGTCCTTCATCTCCTCGACCGCTTTGCGTGCGCTGATGTCAATCGCGATGCCAACGAAACCGACCAGCGCGCCGTTGTCGCCGTGCATCGCTGTTACCGTCAACAACACAGTCAGACGCGAACCGTCTTTTCGGATATAGGTCCATTCATCGGTCTGCGCGCCACCCTGTCGCGCCGCGTTGACCAACACTTCCATTGGCGGCATGTCACGCGCCGAAGCTCGTGCCCTCACTTCGTCCATGTCCATCAGCGCCTCAGGCGTGCGACCAATCATCTCGGAGGCGCGGTACCCGAGCATACGCTCGGCTCCTTCATTGAAAAAGATCACCCGCCCGTCCAGACCAATGCCGATAATTGAAACCTCAGTTGCCGCACGCAGGACCGCGCCGAAACGTTCAGCGGCAGCCCTGGCTTGCGCCTCAGCACGAGTACGATCTGCGAATGCCTGCGCGTGCCCTAACGCACCGCCCAGCACGCCAGCCATCAGCTCCAGTGTGGCGATGTGCCGTCCGTCAAATGCCTCCGGTCGCGGCGACATTACCTTGAGCGCGCCAACGACACGCCCTTCGTACTTGAGCGGAGCAACGATCATCGACCGCGCCCCAACCTTCCGGGTTGCGGTCCGATCTACGCGCGGGTCGATTTCAGTATCGCTGCTCAGCAGCACACGATCGGTGCGAACGCACAGACCCGAAAAGCTGCCTTCAAGCTTCAGACGCAATCCGATGTAATTTGCAACTGTACCGCTGCCGGCCGCGTACACCATATCTTCACCATCGACCAGCTCCACGACAGCAGCACTGGCGTTCGTGAGCTCCGGCATATGCTGGACAACGGCTTCCATTAGCTTCTGACCGTCGAGCTCCTGCTGTGCGATACGACTCTGTACGGCGATTATCTGCGCCAGGTGCTCCGCTTGATTGCTCAACGCTTCTTCTGCTCGCTTGCGATCGCCAGCGTCGCGGATTACGACAGCGAAGCCGGACACCTCTCCGCGATCGTCGTTGAGCGCAGACAGCGTTTCGTCAGCCCAGAAGCGCGTGCCATCCGCGCGAACTCGCCAGCCGATATCGTGCGCACATTGTTCTGTTCTCGCCTTCTCGAGCAGCTTCGCAGGCTGCCCGGCGAGTCGGCCCCCGCTCGTGTGCAGGTATTCGAGGGGCTTGCCCAGGATCTGGTCCGTGTCATACCCGGTGAGTTGCTTCGCGCCTCGGTTCCAACTCGCCACGATGCCCTCGGGCGACACGAGGACGATGGCGAAGTCGGTTACGCCCTCGATGAGCAGCCGGTTGCACTCGTCAGAGTCGTGCGGGCCACGTGTAGGACGAAACTCCTGTTCCGAGATCGCGGAACCGCCCGCTCCCGCGCGGCGCGACTGCTCGCTCTCATGCATCGCCAAGTTATACGGCGAGCCCTCGCTCACGCAGGTGGTCACTAGTGTTCCCGGTTGGTCTCAGACTGCCTCGCTTGCCCGCACACGATCGCCGCTGTCGCGTGTGCGTTTCGCGCGCCGTCTCACCTACGACTCGGAATTACCTTGTAGGCGCGTTGGCGCCACGCTCTGGGCGCGTGGGCGAGAGCGAGAAGGGCCGGATCCTCAACAGCCCGCCACCCGGACGACCCGGCTGTCACGCTCCGAAGCGTTCCGCGTTCGCCATAAGTCGGCCGGCGCAACGGAAAACTTGCGATCGAGCTGGCCTGCCACGCGACCGCGCATGTGCTGCTTGAGGTTCCGTCTGTTCTTGCGTCGCTGATCGAGGCAGGCATCGCTTGGCGGATTACGTTGGACAGTGTCCACGGGCCGCGAAGCCTGGCCGCTCCTCAGGTTCCGTCGCGGCTACCGCCTTCCAGGCGGTCGGCAAGCACCTTGGCGGCGTGTTCCGCGATGTCGGCTCCCGACGGAGCGGCGACCTGTCGCATGGCCTCTGCCACCTCGGCTGAAGGTGGGAGAAGTTGGGCTGCGCAATCAGGACAGCGGCGTGCCGCTTTCGGGATCTTGTTCGTACACTCGGGACAGTCCTTGGTCGGTGCTGGCGGTGGCTGAGGCTTGTAGCGGTCATCAGCTTGTTGACGGGCAAGACAACAACGAAGTACACGACCAGTGCGATGAGGAAGAACGTGTGATCAGCGCACTGATCAGATCGCCGATCGGAAACGTGATCCGCCCGGCCGTGACGCTCAGAGCTGAAACATCGCCGACGCCGCCGAAAGCGCTGATGATCGGATTGAGTATGTCTTTAACGATCGCTTGAACAACACTGCCAAATGCGGCGCCTATGACCACGCCTACAGCCAGATCGATAACATTGCCGCGTAGCAGGAACTTTTTGAAGCCGCCGATGTCTGCGCGAGCTTCGGCGCCACCGGCCGCCGGCACCTCAAATATCAGGCACACCGTACCTCCGAATTGTGTCTGTGCAGTTACGAAATGTGCGGCAGACCGCGTGCCATCGGGAGTCGGTGTCTGCCGTTTCGCGCTGGATTGTGGAGGCACTCAGGCAGCGGGCTTCGCCTCTGCTTTGATCCGCAATACCAGACTCTTCCGCGCAGGTTGTGGCTCGTCGATTTCGTAGTGGATTCCGAGCTGCCGCTTCAGCAGACTTTGCACGATCTCGGCCCGAGGCGGTTCGAGCCCCGTGACTTCCAGTGTCTGCCCGGGCGCGAGTTGCTCGGCGAGGACCGTCAGGCGGGGCACGACCTCGCTTTCGGGTATCTGCCCGACTTCGGCGCCGACGACCGCCTTGACCTCGTACGAGCGCACGTCAGACGGCCGATGCACGAATACATACCACTCGCGATCGCCGAGGACCCCGCCCGGCGCGAGTTGCTTCACGGCAAGGCTGATGGGTGGGAACGGGTAATCGCAGCCCGTCCACTGAACGTCTCGGCGTCCGCCGCGGCTGCGAGATTTTGTAGGTCCTCCACGAGTTGGACTTCGAGGAGGCCCACCATCGCGGCCACGCGTCGCAAGCTGATGCGTGGCGACATGTACCTGCGCAACACAGGATTCCGGAGTCGATCCAGATCGCGGGGATTCAACGAAACGATGTAGTCGAGCGCCCCAGGAATCGCGCCGAGTACCTGGCTTAGATGTGTATCTGCAGACAAGACGGCCACGGAATCTCTTTCACCTCCCGCACGCCGTGTGCCGGGGCTGCACGACGCGCTGCAACAACGGGAACCGCTGGCCCTCCCCGACGGTATTAACCTTGGGCAGGGGGTCGACCGCGGTTGCCGCGGTCGCAATCGAGCGGCCCAATTCTTCTCGCTGGGGGTGCCTTGCTGTGGATTTCGTCCGCCTAACTTGTGTAGTCCCGCGGTGAGCGGCGCAAGAAAAGACCAGGACGTTCTGCATGTCGTCAAGATCCTGGACGAGCAGTTGGCGACAGTGCAGTCGCGCGATGCTGGCCAACTCACACTGGCGGAAATTCTCAAGCGGGCGGACGGCAGTGAGGCCGATCGAAGTGACCAGCTGCGAGGCGATCGCGTTGGCTTCTTGCGAGATGTGGAGCAGCTTGCGGCCACGAGCGGCGGGCCCGAAACGCTGGCCCAGATTCTGAATGCGGTTGCCGCGCACGCGCTGAGTCGAACCGAGGCAGCCAGTACGGCGATGAGCGCCGCCTACGCAGTGTTTGGCGCGGGTCCGCCGTCGCTCTCAGAGGCGGCAGGTCGCGGGCGTAGTGTGCTGCGCGACGCCGTTCTCGACAACATGCATGACCTCGAGAAGCTTGAAGCGAAGGTATTTGTCGCCGTGAACGGACTTCCGCAGCCCGAATGGTTGCGCAAGGCGGGTCGGGCGCTCGAGTTCCTCGCGACCGGCGGGCGTCCGTGGGTCATAAGCGCTCTGATTCCTGGGCTGGCGCGGTCGTCTTTTCGCGAGTCTGGCCTGATGCGGGCGGCCCCTTTTATGCCATCGCCGCCGTTGTGAGCGTAAGTCGCATCTATTTAGGCGCGCACGGGCCTGGCGACGTTCTCGTCGGTAGCCTCATTGGTCTGGTGTCTGGAGCGCTTCTTTCGCGTCCTTTTGAGCGGCTGGATAGATGGCTTCCTGCGTTTGGGACTAGTCACTGATGGCCAAGTCGTAAGTGTCGATCACTGCTAGCGCGCAGTCGCCGCCGAATCAATCTTTCTTACTAAGAATTTTCCAATGTTTTTTGTGGCCGGTAATCATGAGATTAGGTGTAAGAGTTCTTGACTCGTTGAAGCGAATGACGTCACAAATGGGGTTTGGCGCACGCCGTTTGTTCACAAGGGCAGCGACGTCCCGACCGTCCTATGTCCGCTGCACACAGTTTGGCGGTGGGAGCCGAACACCTTCGTCACCTCGGCATACGCGCGGTGATCGCAAAACCGTTCGATCTTGACGCGCTGGTGGCGCTACTGCAGCGGTGCGCGCCGCTGCCGAAGGTCTAAGTCAGTCGCCGAAATACGCAGTTGGTACGGCCTGCCTCGCGTGCGGGTTGCCACGATATCTTCGCGCCGGGTGGGCAGGCTGCCTCGCGGCAAATAGAACGCGGCTGGCAGACGCCTGAAGGCGGACTGTCTGGGGTCAGATAAGTGCGGCAGAGCGAGAGCGAACCGCAGACCGGCTTGCCCGCGGGCCTTGGCGGGCGGGCCTCTGCTGAGTGATGCACTCGTTGATGCCGCACCCGATGCAATCCTCGTCGTGAACGCGACTGGCAGAATCGTTTTTACCGACAGGCGGCCGAACACCTATTCGGCTACACGGCCGCCGAGCTCGTAGACGCCCCGCTCGAGTTGCTTGTGCCGCAACATGAGCGATCCAAGCACCAATTGCATCGCGCGCGTTGCCTGGCTTCGCCGCGGACGCGCCCGATGGGTGTAGGCCTGGAGTTGACTGCCCGGCGAAAGGACGGCTCGGAAATAGCCGTCAAGATCAGTCTCAGCCCGGTGTATCCAAAGTACCCCGCGCCAACCGAGGGTGCCGGCGCCAAGTAGTACGCGACGAGTTGTTGATCACCGCATTCATTCGCGATATCCGTGAGCGCCGTGCCCTCTGGGCTCAGGTGCGCGCGCGGGGGGTGCAACTCGCCGAAGAGCGGGCCTGCTTCTCGGTAGCCCGGCCGACTTGCCGCGGTCGTCGAGTCCTCGGACGATGCCATCATCAGCAAGGCCCTGGACGGGACTGTGACCGCGTGGAACTCGGGAGCCCAGGCCCTGTATGGATACACGGCTGAGGAGATCGTTGGCCAGCCATCCACCGCATTGTTCCGCCGGACCGGGTGGACGAAATCGGCGAGATCCCCGCTCGCTTCCGAAACGGCGAGGGCACAACGCATTTCCAGACGATGCGCCGCCGTAAGGACGGAGCACGCGTCGAGGTTTCGGTGACCGTATCTCCAGTCCGGGACCCAGCGGGCATGTGACGCTGCCAACAAAGTCGGCTTTATGAATCGCGCATTTCGCCCAGACCTGGGGAGAATCAAAACTCAAACCGAAGGCTCCGACACGTCGTCCGTCGGAGGTAAGTGGGAGCGCAGCATGGGCCGGGTGCGTCTGGCCGTTCGAAACCTGCAGTCGATGCGGATAGAAGCGAGCGTTGAATCGCATCCGTCACCAGCAGACGGTCTTTACCTGACAAGGGCTGGATTCCGCTAATGCCCGAGAGCGGATGCAGGTCCTCGCATCTCACTCCGCGTTCGCGATGGTGACGGCAGACGGCTTCCTCATCCGCCGCGTCGAGCAGACAATAGATCGTCCCATCCTCGACCCAATTCCCCAGTGGCAGTGCCCCGCTGGAAGAAGGTATTTCGTGCTGAGCTTCCAACTGCAGCTGTGTCGGACTGCCGGATCGATGTCGGCGAACGCGATGGCTATGAATGAAAATAGCACCGACGGTGTCCTCCCCTTGCTTGCAGCCTGAATCGGGCCCGCCGGTCCGTACCGCGTGGCTGTGTCTCCACAGTACCACGGAAGCTATCGGGGCGTTAAAGGTTGCCTTTCGATGTGTCGCAGGTGGTCAGGTCACCGCTCTGATACCCGGTGGTGAACCAGTGCTCCCGTTGTTGAGACGTTCCGTGTGTGAAGGAATCCGGCGTTACGCGCCCTTGCGTCTCCTGCTGGATTCGATCGTCACCAACCGCCGCGGCCGCATCGAGCGCCTGAGAGATATCAGAGGAAGTGAGCTGTTGCAGATATCCGGTCTGAACCGCGTGATTCGACCACACTCCTGCGAAGCAGTCGGCCTGAAGCTCTGTCCGGACGGAGCCACCTTCCTGGCCCACGGTGTTGCTGCGGGCGTTTCCAAGTAACCCGAGCAGGTCCTGAACGTGATGCCCGTATTCATGGGCAATCACGTACGCATCGGCGAAGCGTCCACCCTGCGCGCCAAATTTCGTGTGTAACTCATCGAAGAAGCTCACGTCCAGATAGACCTTCTTATCCACCGGGCAGTAGAACGGACCCTCCGCGGTTTGGGCAAGACCACAACCTGCCTGCGTCGCACCGGAGTAAAGCACCGTATCTGCGGATGAATACGTCAGACCACGCCTGGTCAGCTCATTGCTCCAGTACGACTGCACGCTGTTGACAACACCCACCACCAGACAATCGGTTCGCGAGTTCGCGTCTGCTCCCGTCCTGCATGTCTCGGCGACGCTTGATCCGGCAACCTGTCTTCCGTTGTAACCAGCGGCGGATCCATCTGCCGGCACGCTGCTGCTGGAGGGTCCGGTAAGGGCGCCTCCGAAGACATTCAGCGCCACAATCACGAGCATGATGAGGAGGCCCGCGCCTCCGCCACCAACCGCGATAGGCATGCCAAAGCCACCACCGCCGCCGAAGCCACCGCCCACGCCCGTCGGCTCGCCGCGGCGGTCCTCCACCTGAGTGGGATCGAGTTGCGCATTTGGATTGAAGGTCATCTGTGCACTCCCGGTTGTACGGTTGCTGGCTACACCTCCAGCTCCGATGCTCTTACTGGCGTACCGATGTATGCATGCCTCGTACCGTCAGGCCAGGTTGTTCGACGAGGCGCAGGATGTCATTGGCGCCGTAACGGGTGATCGTCACCGGCACATCATCAGCGGAACCCGCAAGACTTTGCACGTCAACCGTGGCGCTGACCTTAGGGTTGCCCGCAGCGAGCTCTTGGAAGGTTGGCACTTGGGGTCGGCTCCTCGATGCGTGAAGTTGCCCAGATGTGAGGTTGTTCGTGAACGGCGATCTCGCCGTGCGGTTCGATTTGCGCCTCTTTGCGCCTTACCGTGCCGTCACATGTTGGGTCTGCTGCACACTGCGTTTAGCGATGGTGATCTCTTCGACGACAACCGGACGTTTGTAGACGACCACTTTTTCCTGCATGATCGGAATCCGCAGCGTCTGACCGGGTCCCATACTACGCAACCGCTCCAAAAGTTCCTGGACGGGCGGATCACTTGCCGTCGTTGGCGGGCTCATAGAAGTATCGATTGGATGTCGCTCCACCGGGTGCTGTTCGACAATGATTTCCTCGCGACGAACGGGCACGCTCGATGGTGCGTGTCTCCTCAACAACGACATTGGTTCGGATCATGAGGTCGCCGGTCTCCACGGGACGAGTCCGAGCGCGCAGGTCTTCCTCGATCAACTCCAGGTGTACCGAGTGCTGCGTTGTGACTCCCAGTGCCTGTTCCGCAGCGTCGCTGTGAGCGAATTCCTGGGCGCCATATGCACCCAAGAACGCTTCCGCCTCGGTCGCACCCTGTGAAACCGAATAACCGCTCACGGCGACGCTCCGTTCGGTGGGACGATCGACGGCTAATCCGGCGTGGCGGGCCGCGTCCGCCGCAATGTCGGCGGTTGGCACGTCATCAAATGTTCCGACCACCGCCTTCTTGGTGGCTTCGTCCTCCATGACTTGCCTCCCAGAAGAACGCGAGGGGAGCCTGACACAACGGGCTCCCTTCGCTGATGGTGGTTAGAGATCAGCCTCGGCGCGCGTCGCGTGGCGTTTCGGTGCCGCTGACGTCGACATCGCCCACCTTTTCGATGCGTGCCTCTTCGCGGCGAACTGTCTCCGAAACCTGCTGGTGCGCGGTGGATTGCCGCTTCGCGACACCAACCTCTTCAAACACGACCGGTTGCTTCTCGACCTCCACATGTTCCTCGCGCACCGGTACTTCGATGGTCTGCTCGCGCTCGGTCACAGGCTTATCCGACGGACGTCGATCGACCGGATGCCTCTCCACGTAGACCTCTTCACGGCTGACCGGCACCTCGAGCGTGCGCTCTTCTTCGACGACGTCTTTGCCAACCTGGATCTGTCCTGTCTGGACAGGGGTCTTGTTGACGCGCAGTTCCTCTTCACGGAACTGCATGCCGCGGTCCAGTTCGGTTCGAGGCATGCCTGTGTTGCCCTGCATGGTGGTGGTTCCTGTGGCCACGCCAGGCTGTGAATTCACGTCATAAGCGCCGTACTGACGAAGGATTGACTGCGCTTCGTCGTACCGCCCATCTGGCTTTACAGTCACGATCGTGCGGCCAGAGCGGAACTCCTGGTCGTAGTAGCGCGCCTCTTCCTCAGGGACGCCCATGCTTCCGCCGAGCGCGCCAATGAGACCGCCGCCGGCTGCACCGATCACTCCACCACCGATGATCCCAGCGAGAAGCCCACCTGCAATTACGGGTCCAACGCCCGGAATGAGTCCCGTGGCCAGCGCGCCCAGGATCGCGCCAATGATGCCGCCGCTGACCACACCTTTGGCCGCACCCTCGCCAGCCTCAGTGCCATGGCCCTGAGCGCCGGGTTCGGCTCCAGTGTCGCCACGGCGGGTGGCGAAGCCGATCTGGTCATTGGTAAAGCCACTGTTGTGGAGCTCTTGCACGGCTTCTTCGGCCCTGGCGCGGTCGGTAAAGACGCCAACGACGGTGGAGCGCTGTGTACCTGTAGCCATTACGTGTTCTCCTGAACGGAGTCAGAATGAGGTGCTTGCTGGACCCGAAGATCGCCCTCGCGGCGAACGTCAGGGACTTCCCTCCAAATGGTCGTATCGATATGTTGCGTGTCGCGTACCGTGCGGCGACCTGCGCGCACGCTTTCAGTCACTACGGGCTGTTTGTCGACCATCGCCACCTCTTCGTGCAGCACTACACGCAAGGCCGCCTGATCCGCGATCGCCGCGTTAGTGGGTTGTGGCGGGTCAACTGGCCGCCGTTCCAGGATCAACTCCTCATGCCAGACGGGAATATCCAATACCTGTCGCTCCGCGATAACCTCCTTTTGGAGTTCGACTGCGCCGAGGTCGCGCGTTTCTTTTCGGACGTGGAGTTCCTCTTCGCGTAATTCCAACGCATCCGCTTCATGGGTCGCCGCACCCGCTTGCCTCGCCGGCGTGCTGGCTTCGCGCATCACTCGCCGCGGATTGACGGATTCAGCACCGGAAATCGCTGCGAATTCATCCGGAGCAAACTCGTGCGCGGTGGAGCGCAAATCCGTCCAACCGGACTGGAGACGCACCGCCCGATCGGTGGTGCCCGCGATTTCACTGGTGGGCACCACCCATTCCTGGCCATCAGCACGCCGCACGACGAGCTCAGTAACTTCACGGGTGGACTCATCCACCACCACGTGGGCTACGGTTCCGATTGGTCCCTCGGGGCCGACCACGTCGGCCCCATCGCGAATCATGACGCGCTGAGTCTGCATGAGCCCGCTTAGCGACCGAAGCGAGGATCGTGAGTCAGGCTCAGCAGGTGGTGGGCACCCAGCCAGCCACCCAGCGCGCTCGCGCCGAGTCCGAGCAACGAGCCGATGAACGCCCCCCACATGCCGTTGCGCAGGGCTGCCGCGGAATCTCCAACAGCCGTTGGATTGGCCTGAGCTTGCGCCCCGGCGTTTTGCGCCGTTGCGAGCGCATTGAAGCCACCTGCCACATTACCCACAGTTCCGAGCAATGCGCCAAGTCCCTGGCCGGCCAGCCACAACGCGATTGGCAGCGCGAGCATGAAGACCAGTGCGCCATGCCAGGCCGCCCAGTTGCGGTCGAGCATGTGCGCCAGGCGCGCGGCCACATAACCGCCGAGCAAGAATGAAAGAATGCCGGAGATGCCTTCCCAGATTGCGGAATTGCGTCCTGCCTCACCGGGGACTCCGCCCTGCGCGGCGGCGGTTGCGGCATTGAACTGCGTCAACCCAACAGCACCGCCGAGGAGGCTCAGCAGAAATAACGTCGTGAGTGCGGTGAGCAAGCCGCCAATGATTGGTCCCCAGTGGAGGTGCGGTCGTGCAAGCACAAAGCCGTCGGCGGGCAAATGCGCATGCACTTCTTCCCGGTGGTAGACGCGTGCATCCGCGTCGGACGGACTGATCGGCCGCCGCTCCACCACTGTTGAACGTCGAATCGGTTCTTCGGACATAGACATGCGGAAATGCCTCCTTACTCCAATCCCCTACAAAATGCTGCTGAGCGGACTGCCTGTGCGGCCACCCATTGCGTTCGAGATGGCCATGGCCGCGATGCCCGCGAGCGCGGCTTTTGCGGCCGGATTCGCTAGGAGTCCGCCACCACCGGTACTACCTCCGCCGAGAAGCTGCCCTAAGAGTCCGGGTTGCTGCTGATGGAGCTGCGCGGCTTGCTGCGCGAGGTAGTTCGGGTCCTGATACATCTGCGCATTGCCCTGCCCTGGATTAAAACCTTGCATGGGCATGCCCTGCGATTGCAACTGCTGCTCAACGTACTGGCCAAACTGCACGCGCTGGTCGGGCGGCATGTTGTTGAAGGCCTGGGTTGCCGCCTGCTGGAATTCTTGTGGCCCAAGTTGCGGCGCCACCTGCTGGTACCGCTGCATTACCTCCTGGTCCGAATAGCCTTCGTGCGGCGGTCCCTGTTGATAGCGCTGCACGTAGTTCTGCATATCCTGCTGTGTTTGCGGATTATTCAGCAGACTGTCGAGAAGTCCCATGGCGTTTTCCTCCAAAAAAGAACGGGCGAGTACGTCGACCCGCCCGTCAGGGTTTGTTGCGTTGCGTTGCTTATCGTCGACTAGCGACGTGCTTCTTCCGGTGTGACGATGTGGCTCATACCTCCGTCCGCGCGATCGTCGGCTTTCATCTGCATGCGGCCAGCGGCGTCAGCAACCTGGGGGCCCATTTGCTGGCTTCGCTGGTACCAGCCGCGGACGATCTGCGCCGCGGTTTCACGCCCGCCCAGGCCGAAGGACAGGCCCAGCGCAAGCGCGAGCGCGCCGACGGTAGCCATGAACAGGGTGTTCACGAGCGCCGTGGCGATACCAATCTGGTTGACCGCGACAACGATGGCGAATGCCCACACGGCGATTCGCGCAATGCTGGCGAGCAGGTCCGGGTTGCCGAGACCCGATTCGGCAGTGGCGCCCCGGACCAGACCAGCCAGCGCATTCGCGGCGAGACCGGCGAGAACCAGCACGACCAGCGCGACGACCAGGTTCGGCAGCCACATGAGCAGCTGCTGGAGCACCTGCGACACGGCCGGCAATCCCAGCGCGTCGAACGCGCTGACCAGCACGATCAGGCGAATAAACCACTTCGCGAGATTCGCGATAAAACCGGCGGAATCCTGGCGAATGCCCATCTTGTGGACGAAGTCCGCGAACCCGCCGCGCTGCGCGAGGTCGTTGAACTTCACTGCGCGCAGAATGCTTGCGACAGCGGTCGCAACAGCTGAGGCAATCAGCCAGCCGATGATAACGATGACGGCGAAGCCGATGATCTTCGGGATTGCTCCCAGAAGAATTGCGAGCGCCGCGGCCAACGACGTCATGACGGCGTCGGTCCAGCTTGTAACAGGTGCCATTGGCATACTCTTCGAGCGTCCTCCTACTGGGCGATGTGTTTCTTGCGGGCTAGCTTTTCTCCGTCACTTGCTCGTGGACTTCAACAGGTCCAGCTTTGGTCGTTCGCAACTGCTCACGACGCAGCACCGCATCGACTCGCGCGACATCCTGGATCCGCTTGCGCCACAGTCGTACGCGCTCGTTCACTACGGTCTGCTTGGAGATGGTGATCTCTTCCGCACGCACCGCCAGGCGGACACTCCACGCATCCGGCGCAAGAACCGCCTCGCCTTCAATCGGCAATGTTTGCTCGCTTGGTGCTGTCATTCGAGCGCCTTCGTGACGAGCTTTGTCAGGAAATTTCCGTCCGCATCGTCAGTGGTCGAGTCATCGTCCGAGCGCTGAGCGCTATCTCCCGAATATGCGTCCTCCGTCGGATACATTTCGTGGACGAGGCGGGTCTGCTGAGGGTCTTCAACTACGAGGCGTTCGCGCCGGACGCTGTCCTCAAAGAGTTGTCGCTCCGTGGTTCGGACGCGTCGCACACGCAATCGCTCGCGCAACACAAGCCGCTTGCTCACCACGAGCTGCTCTTCGTAAATGGGCACGACGAGGACGCCATCCTCTTCCCAGGGGTCCTGGCGTTCGGCGACCGCATCTCCCACTGGCTCGTGCACGACTTCAACCTCTTCGCGCAGCGCCTCGACTTCCAATCGCGCTGGCACCGTGTCAGTTTCCGTGCGCACGATCACCTCGCCGAGGTCGCGAAGCTGCTTGTTGGCGACGAGCTGCTCCTCACGGAGTTCGATAATGCGCTCCTCGCCGGGCCCGAGGTCGTCTGCGTTCGAGCGATGGTCGCCGTTCGCGTTCGCCGCTAGTTCTCTGGGGTCGTGCTCTTCCATCATCCCTGTCCTGAATCGTAGGGACTGTTCTCTACTTACCTGCGAGGGTGCAGTAAATGTGCCAACACATCCTGTAAATGCTGTGGAACCACACCAGCCAACAAAGACACCAAACGAGCCCTCTTCGCCGCTTCCATTTCTTGAGACTTATGTGCAAATGAAAACGAGGGAACGCTTTTTCGTTCCCTCGTTTGCTACGTAACGCCCGTTGGTCAGCTTACGGGTTGTCCTTGTGGACCTCCACGTCGCCCTCGTGGTCCATGCGGAGCTCTTCTCGGCGTACCGTGTCCGAGACCTCGCGCGTCTCCTGAGTGACGCGTTTGCCCACGCCGACTTCCTCGTACACCACCGGCTGCTTTTCGACTTCCACGTGCTCCTCAGTCACCGGCACACGGATGGTTTCGCTGTCCGACTCGCTAATCGGCCGGTCAGACGGTCGGCGGTCTACCGGATGCCGCTCAACATATACCTCTTCGCGAGTGACGGGGACATCCATGGTGCGCTGCTCCTCGACAACGTCCTTGCCGAGATGCACGCTGCCTGTCTGAACCGCAGTCTTGCGCGCCTGCAGCTCTTCCTCCCGCAACTGGACGGTGCGCTGACTGTCCTCTGTTGTCGGCGTGCCGGTCATCTCCGGGCGCTGGTTCCAGCCCATTGTGTGGATGCGATCCTTCGTGGTGTTCAGGAAGATCGCGCCGCCGGTGACATTCGTGATTGCGCTGAACGGGACCCAGTACTCGGTCGTCCCGAGAAAGCCGGCGTCAACGTTGAAGTAGTTGCCAACGCTTTCGCCGCACATACCGATCTTGTCACCGTTCGTATCGAGGACTTCCATGCCCTCATGTACCTGTGTGTAATAGGAGCTCTGCATTCAGTTCCTCCTGATTTGAGTTTCGGCAGCAACTGCCGTGCCAGACTTGAACCTTTTGGCTGCAAAGGTACTTACTGTCAAAAATGTGGCAACCGGCTGCGCCGTCCGTACTTGCATATTCCACCGTTTCAGCTCAGACGCCCCACAAGCCTGCTGACGTGGAACTTTTCATCTGTTAATACCGCAGGGACCTCGAAATGGTTCCGGCGTGAGCCGCGTGCCATGCCCACACAGAGATTTTGTGACGCATTGGCGCTCGGCGGTGGAGCCGGGCCCAAGGCATGTGTCCTGCTGCCGCACACGTTGAGGCAAGCGATTCCGTGGAGTTGGTGGTCATCGTCCTGCTGTTTGTGGCCGTGGCTCTGACGCTTGCTGTGCCCGCTGTGCGCGGAATGCGCTGATCAGACTCTGGAAGCAGGAGAGAGGATCCCAAGGGATCGCATGTCGTTTATAGGCTTTCTCATTCTCCGCATCGTGGCCGGCTGGACTATGGAGTGCTCGGAGACCTGATACTGGGCATCATCGGAGCCTTCGTGGGCGGCTGGGTGACTGGCATCTTGTTCGGCCAGGACCTCGTCAACGGCTTCAACACTGTTAGTCTGATGGTCGCCGTGTCGGCGCAGTTATCGTCGTCGCGATTTATCGCGCACTGACGGAAACCGGTCCGCGTCTCACGTGTAAGCGTTCAAGAGCGGCGGCTGACCTGATGGTTAGCCTCCGCTCGCCAGGTAGTGGACTTCGAGCCGTCGGCACTTCCGCTGAGGATGAGGAAGAGTTGCTGCGCCAGGCCGACGCCACAATATATCGCGCCAACCGCAATGGTGGCGGACGGTCAACGTAAGCACCGGATTCAGATCACAGCGACCCAGCTGACCACCCATCCCGCGCAATCGACGTCTCGACGGCGCGCCTGTTCCAGCCGCACGGCGATGGCGGCTGTGAGGATCACTCATAACTTGCGGCTGGAACGGAGGCGATGCGTCTAGCCCAGTCGTCCTCGATGAACTGCGAACTGCGGGCTGCCGGCGGCAGCCGTGCAGGTTACGCTTCGCTGGGCAGGACCGGTGTATCGGGCGGGGGCTCAGGATGCGCCAGCACCTGGTCCAGGATCACCCGCAACACGTCTAAGTCGAAGGGCTTGGCCAGAGTTGCGCGAACTACGCTGTGCTGCGCCAGTTCGACGAGGCCAGGCGCGGCTGAGACGAGCACCACTGGCACAGTTTGCAACATCGGGTCCTCGGACCACGAGCTGAGCATCGGCCGTGCGTCCATAATCGGCATCATGACATCCACGACTGCAACGTCCGGCGGTGCCTTACGGGCCACCTCCAGTGCTTCGGCACCATTGCTTGCCGACTGCAGATCGAACCCCTCGTCGCGCAAGTACTCACATAGCACCTGCTGAATTGCGAGGTCGTCTTCGACTATGAGCACGCGTCGCGCCAACCCAACTCCTAGCGGTCCCTGATTAGCAGGCGCGTGGTCCTGCAAGTGCTGTGCCACAGTTGCGCCGCGACATAAGCATTTTCTTCCTCACCGCTCGCGGCTTCCCGTTATGTCGTTGCAGGCGCCTGATGTGATCGATAGGTGACCGGGCGGCAACCAGTCCAACAGCCGTTTGACGGGTGAACTATTGATTCGCGTTGGGCACTGTGTTGGTGCACATCTGATCCGCACGTAGTTGATGAACCCGTACACACCGTCACTGGTCTCCGCACCTGCGTTGCCTAGACTTGCACGCTTCGTGACCTGTGTCGCGTCGTGCCGGGTCCACGAGCGACCAGGGGGCCGCGTAGCCTCTATCATCGATTTCCTCCCACGTGCTGTTGCCGTCCACGGTGTCGCCTTGCCCCCTCCGAGAGCAGCCTGACGTGTTCTTCGTCGGCGAAAATGCCGACTACCGCGGGCATCAGTGGCCTGCTGCCGGAACGGAGAACTACCCTGCGCAGCGGTCGGCTGCGATTCTGGCGGAGCCAGTGGTGCACTCGCCACGACCGAACTCGAGCAAGTGCCAGGGAGTAACTCGCGTCGGTGGCGGCTAGTGGCGCGGTATGGGGCGGCTCTGACTGGCAGGGTGCCTTATTGAATGTCAATGAGAACTTCCGATGCATGTCAATTAGAACTGCCGCTCTGTATAGGAGCGGTGAGCAGCCGTAGTAGTCATCTCTTTGGAACGGGGGTTCCAGGGGGAGAACCTTTCTCTGTGGAAAGCTGGGGATTAGTGGGTTTTTGCGGCACCTCCAGTTGCAGCAAGTTTGCCGTCAGCCGTCGGGGGTTGTGGATTGTTGGTTGGTAAGCGCTGGAGGCTGGCTTCTTTGGCGCGGTAACTGTCCATGCCCATCATGTCCAGGATCACGGAGTGGTGGACGACGCGGTCGATGGCGGCGATGGTCGTCATCGGGTTCTTGAAGATGCGTTCCCATTCGCTGAAGACCAGGTTTGTCGAGATGGCCACGCTACGTCGCTCGTACCGCTCGGCGAGCAGCGTGAAGAGCACCTCCATCTCGTCACGGTCGTACTGGACGTAGCCGATGTCGTCCAGGAAGATGCAGGCGTAACGATCGAGCTTCGCCAGAGCGTGCGGCAGGCGCAGGTCGCGCTTGGCCGCCAGGAGCTCCTGCACCAGCGTCGCAGTTGACGTCCAGAGCACCTGGTGACCGAGCAGCACCAATTCATGGCCAATCGCCGCCAAGGCGTGAGATTTGCCGACGCCCGGTTTACCAGCTGCGACCAAGTTGATCGCGTCCTCCAGGAACGCACCACTCCGCAGTCGCTCGAGTTGCTCGCGAATCAGCGGTGGGAAGTATTCGAGCTGCAACGACGCGAACGTCTTGTCAGGCGGTAAGCCCGAGAGGCGCTGTAAGCGCACGACGCGGTGCTCTTCACGCTGGAGGCATTCAGCCCGCACCAGCTCGTACAGGTAGCTCTCGTGAGTCATGTTGGCCTTGGCGGATTTGATAGCCAGGTCCTGGTACTGGGCAGCGATGGCGGGCAATCGCAGTGCGCGCAGCATCAACCGCATCTCGGCTTCACGGTCAGCCATGGGCGACCTCCGCACCGAGCAGGCGATCGTATGTGCTCAGATCCAGGACCGGCGCGCTGAGTTTCGGTACGGCTTGCACCACCGGTGGACGAAGCAGGTCGCGCACAGCATCGAACGTTGGAAGAACGTGTCGCTCCAGCAATAAGCCGAGCGCGACCTCCACTTCGGACTCGGATGTACTGGCCGCCAGATGCAGCAGGCGTACGTAATTGCGATCTGTGCGCTCGGGCACCCGCGCCTGGAGCGCGTCGTACGCGCGGCGGAATACCAGGCTGGGGAAGAGATCGTCGCGGTACCGGTAATGGGCGAATGCGCCTGGCTTGCGCATCAGCGACCAGATCACGTGGCGGTAATCGATGCGGTGCTGGCCGCGGCCAAGTAGCCTCGGAATCGTCAGCAGATGCGACGTGGCGCGGTAGACCTCCAGCGTCTCGGATCGCACCCGCACCAGCACGGTGCTGCCGACCAAGCGCGACGGCACCGAGTACGTGTTGCGTAGCACCTGGATGGTGCTGAAGCGGCTGACGGGCGAACGTACCTCACGGCACAGTGCCAGCGGCGCCGACGGTAACGGTCGCAGCGCCTCGCGCTCTTCGAGCCAGCGGGCCTGGCGCCTCAGATTGCGCTGCTTGACCAGATTCTGGAGGAAACGAGCGTACGCGTCGCGGTCGGCGAAGTCGCGGCTGCCACGTGCTCGTAGCGCCTGGTCGACGGCACGTTTGAATTGACGGTGCTCTTGTTCAACGTCGCCGTTTTCATGAGCGACGCCAAGGTTGTTCGTAGTTGGGTCCAGTCCGTAGTGCATCATCAGCAGCCGGTGACGCTCCTTGGCCTGGGCGCGCCTGTCTGCGTCGAGCGGATGGATTGCTGCGCTGAGGTGATCGGTCCGGTGCTGGCGGGGTACGCCGATGATATGCGGGTGATCCGGCTGGGTACCGTGGTGACCCATGAAGATCAGAACGTCGGGTGCCGAAGGCACCGGGTGGGGGCGCTGGGGGCGGGGCTCAGCCCTGCCCCCAGA
>JAFAZN010000249.1 GCA_019239775.1 Chloroflexota bacterium | reverse complement strand
GAGCTCGCGCAACCGCACGTTGACGGTCGTCTACCCGGTCGGCGCCCACTTGCGGAGATCATCGGCTGTGAGATGAAAGGAGGAATAGATCGTATGCTCAGCTTATGGTGGAAACGTGCGTTGCGGCTTCGCTGAGCGGACTGCTGCTTCTTGGAAGCGCCGCGCCGGCATTCGCCGCCGACATTCAAAATTGAGACAGCGTGGTAATCGGCCCCGACCAGGTGGTCAATGATGACGTTTACGCGTTGTCGTCCGGGTGCTGCGACAGCGGCCGCAGCACCTTGTGTTGAATCTCGTCGAAGGACTCGCGATGCCTGGAACGAGTACCCGTTGTTCGACTTCGCACGCTCGGGTAACTGGTACGACATAGGATTCTTGATCGGCGCGGGTTCGCCACTATTTGGCGCGGCCAACGCAAGCTCGAGAAGCAGGCGCAAAGAGGCAATCGCCTGAAATGCGGTTGCAATCGTCGGGTTTACCCCGTGGAAACGTTCGGCAACCAGCCTCGTATCGATCCGCCTCTAGCCTGTCGTTAGAGGAAGGCACTGATCATGCTTCGAACCATTTTCGTTCCACTTGACGGCTCACCACTGGCCGAGCATGCGCTGCCATTTGCGACGCGCCTTGCCGAAACGACCTCGGCGCGACTGGTGCTGTGCCGGATTGTTCCAGTCCGCATCATCGAGCCGCCGGCGGACGACCTGGCGCTTGCGCATGAGGCGCGAACCTACATGGAAGGCGTCGCCGGCCCGTTGACGGCCGCTGGACGAAGGGTTGAGACCATTACGCAATGGGGCGATCCGGCCGCGTGCATCGTGGACGAGGTCCAGTCTCAACAAGCGGATATCGTCGTCATGGCGACGCACGGACGATCGGGTCCTGGCCGCTGGGTGTACGGGAGTGTCGCCGATGCGGTGCTCCGCGCAGCGCCGGTTCCCGTGGTGCTCGTCCCCCCGGCGGTCAAGCAGTTGTGGCCGTCAGGGCACCTGGACCGCATCGTCGTCCCACTGGACGGCTCCAGCCTCTCGGAGGCAGCGCTCGGCCCAGCACAGGAACTGGCCCGCAAGCTCGACTCCGAGATCGTGCTGGTATCAATCGTGCCGTTCCCGCCGTATTCGGTGTACGACAACGGCGCGGCAATGAGTGTCTTCGAACCAGAAGCGGAGCTCGCCGAATCCGAGCGCTACCTGAGGGACGTTGCGTCGCGAGCAATATCTGAAGGAATCCAGGTTCGCACGTATACCGAACTGGAGCAGCCGGTTGTCGCCATTGCAAACGTCGCGGATCAAGAACAGGCCGGCCTGATTGTCATGGCCACCCATGGTCGGAGCGGACTCGCCCGCCTGGTGCTTGGCAGTGTCGCGACTGGCACACTCCAGCGGACTCGCGTACCACTGATGCTGGTTGGTCCAGGAGTGTTGCGTCGAGAGGCGGCTACCAGCACGGGCCCTGCCGCCATCCTGAGTACGGTTGGGTGAGCGCCAACGCGTGCATTTATTCTGGGTGATCGGTTGGCGGCGCTGGCAGGCCTATGCGCAGCACTCGCGGCGCTGGTTGGCTGCGTGCCCGGCCTCTATCGGGATCCAGCGCCACTTGTCGCGCAGTCGCATGGCCAGGATCTGGCCACGCTCTTGATCGTGGTTCCGATACTCGCGGTCTCGCTGAGGGCGTCCATGCGCCGTTCGTCAGCCGCGCGGCTGGTCACGCTCGCTGTTCTGGCCGCATTGTTGTACACGTATGTCACGTATGCCTTCGATGCGGTGCTGAACGCTGCGACTCCGGTGTATATCGCCGTCGTCGGACTTGCCAGCTGGTCACTCATCTATTCCGTCCCACGTCTTTCAGCACCAACTTTGGAACGCCGGCTGCCGCGTCGCACGACCGGCATTTTCCTGCTCCTGGTCGCCATCACGTTCGGCTTGCTGTCGCTTGGCCAGATAGTGCAAGCGGCAGTCAGTGGCGTGCGGCCACAGGCATTGATCGACGCCGGTTGGACTGACAATCCGATCTATGTCCTCGATCTCGCCTTCGTCGTTCCGCTTTGCGTTGTGACGGGTGCGGGCCTGCTCTTCGGCAGACCCCGCTGGCCAGGAAGTCGTTTCGCAATTCCGTTGCAGGCTCCCGTCGACATTGACCCCTGCTCAGCGATAATCGATCCGAAACACCGGATAGTGTGCACTGATTGTCTCGAACTCCGAGACCGGCGCAGTGTGTGCAACGGGAAAGTGGTGTCGGCCGCTGGTTGCGACCTCACAGTATGCCTTCAGGATCGGCGCGCGCTCGTCGGTTGGGATCTCGGTCAACTGCACCGGCCGCGCCGCGCCGCGCTTGATGAACGCCTCTCCGTCGGCGGCACGCACATTTTGTACCCAGGCCGAACGATCGCCCAGCATCGAGACCAGATAGGTCTGGCCGCCGTAGGTTGCTGGAACCAGGACGTTCGAGTGGAGCCGTCCGCTCATGCGGCCTTTCACTTGAAGCGTCAACAGGAGAGGCGGAGTCACGCCTAG
>JAFAZN010000239.1 GCA_019239775.1 Chloroflexota bacterium | reverse complement strand
GTTCAGCAGGTTGTCGACCTCAGGTACCGAGTACCACGACGTGTTCGTAGCAGCCACGTTGGCGCTATTGAAGAACACGCCCAAGAAATTCTCGGGGTCCCCAGTGTCCGCTTGCCAGCCATTAAAGTTCATCGGGAACTTGTTGGCGCGACGATCCGAGCGGAATTGCGCCCATTCCTCGGTCTTGATCTCGCTGTTGACGCCGATATCTTGCCAGTACTGTTGAACGGCTTCGGCCAGTTTGCTGCCTTGCGGGTTATAGGCACGCGGCACCGTGTACGCCCAGATGGTTAATGTCTGGCCGCTATAGCCCGAATCTTTCAGCAGTTGTTTGGCCATATCTGGGTTGAACGGATAGCCCTTGATGGAGGTGTCGTATGCCCAGGATGTTGCCGGTAGCACACCGGTCGCAGGCACGCCCGCGCCGCTGTACAGGCTGTCCATCAGCTCCTGCTTGTTGACAGCATAGTTCAGCGCCTGGCGGAGTGATTTGTTCTGATAGTCGGGCCACTGTGAGTTGAGGTTGAAGTCAGCAAAGCTGACGTTGAGGCCCGGCTGCTCGAGCACGTCCGTATCCGTCTGACCTTTCAACGACGGGACATCCTTGGGGTCGATAACCCACGTCACGTCGCCTTCGCCGTTTTTGATCTTGAGCGCCCGAACCGAAGCCTCGGGCACGGGTTGGAAGATGATCCGCTGGATCTTGGGCTTACTGCCCCAGTAGCCATCGAACGCGTCGACGGTGATGTGGTCGTCTTTCTTCCATTCGACGAACTTGAACGGCCCGGTACCAACCGGATTCTCGTTGATGCCCTTGCCGTACTTCTTGAGCGCTTCCATCGACATTACGAAGCCTGGCGGAATCGCCAGGTTTGACAGCAACGGTGAGTACTTCTGCTTCAGGGTGAACTTGACGTCCATGTCACCCGCTGCCTCGACCTTGGTGACGATGTTGCCGATGTAGGTGTCGATGAACGGGAAGCCGCCGTAGTCACCCTGCGCTTCCTGGTAGAGCGGATTGTCCTTGTTGATGCTGCGGTCAAAGCTGAACGCAACGGCCGCGGCGTTCAGCGGCGAGCCATCGTGGAACTGCACACCTTTGCGAAGGTGGAAGACGACGGATAGCCCGTCCTGAGCGATATCCCAGCTCTCGGCCAAGGCCGGTTCGACGTCCGTGCTGCCCGACTTGTAGCGGACAAGTCCCTCGTACATGGCCGTGTCCGCGATGAATCCCTCTTGGGCAGTCATGGCGGGCGGGTCGAGTCGGTCGGTGTCGCTGCCCCAGAGGAAGGTCAGCGTGTTGGCTGCGGTAGCGTTCGGTTTGGCGGCTGGGGCCGTTGTCGGCGCGGTCGTCGCCGCGGCTGCTGGCGCCGTGGTTGGCTGTGCCGCGGCCGCGGCCGTGGGCGCAGTGGTTGCTGCGGCAGCAGGGGCGGTTGTCGGCTTTGGCGCGGCGGTGGGCGCGCTCGTCGGCGCAGCGGGCGCACTGGCAGGACCGCACGCTGCCAGCAAGCCTAGCCCGGCGGTGAGGCCGGCCATGCCGAGGAATCTGCGACGCGATAGCGGAGAAGGCATATTGGTTCGACTCCCCCGGGTGGGTTATTAGTCGAGCCAGAATACACTCCAGAAACTACGGAAGCACGCGAAGCTGGCGGCGGTGCACGACAGCCCAGGCGGCGATTTGCGCACGTGAGACGAGTGTGAGCTTGCGCAAGATGTGGCTCACGTGGGTGTCGACGGTGCGCTCCGAGACGACCAGCTCGGTCGCGATCTGACGATTCGAGAGTCCGCGGGCGACCAGCATTGCCACTTCCCATTCGCGATCGCTGAGAACTGCCTCGTTGTCGACCTGGGGCTCTTCACGCAAGAGGTTCGCCGCCTCCAGCAGCCGCCCAGCGCGAAGACGTTCGCCGCGTTCGAGCGCGACCGCCGCCAGGCTCTCCAGACACATGCGCACGAGGTCCTGGAGGGACTGCGTATCCAGGGCGCGCTGCACCGTCCGCGCAAGAACGGTCATGCCGCGTTCGGTAGCGTGAACCAGAAGGTCGCGCCCTGGCCAAGCGTGCTTTCCACACCCACGCGGCCACCAAGTTGTTGAACCAGGTTCTGCACGATGCTTAGTCCGAGTCCGAGACCACCAGGTGCCGCCGATTGGCCTCTTTGCCACGCACCGAAGATGCGCTGCTGCTCCTGCGGGGATATGCCCGGGCCGTGGTCGCTGACCCGCACGCGCGTGTGGTGCGCACTGGCCATCACGTGCACCTCGATGGTGTCGCGCTCAACCGAGTACTTGCTGGCATTGCCCAACAGGTTGGCAATCACCTGGACCACGCGTGCCCTGTCACCCCGGACGGGACTGCCGTCACCTGCGAAGTACACCTCGACAGACTGATTCCGCTGCGCGAGCAGGCCCTGCACCAGCCCGATCGCCTCGTCGAGGGCGGGCTCGAGGTCCATGGTCGTGGCGTTCACCTGCAGGTGGCCCGCATCGACCGCGGTCGTGCTGGTGAGGTTCTCGATCAGACCGTGAAGGTGCGCCACGCTGCGTTGCGCTCGCTGGATCAGCAGCAGGGCGCTCTCAGGCGGCAGCTCATCGATCTCGCTCACCAGCATGTCCAGGCTCAGTCGGAGGCTGGTCAATGGGTTGCGCAGCTCGTGGGCGACCGTAGCCAGCAAAGCCGACTCACGTGCCGTCGCCTGGCGACGTGGCTCGACCTTGCCGACCAGAGTGGCAAAACTGGCGCTTGAAGCGGCGGGGCTGACGGTTGACAGAACAGCGGCACTGGGACTCATGTGGACGGTGGCACCTCGGATGGTTCGCTCAATCAACGCGGCACGTCGGCTATTTCGCGGATGCTGCCCGCGCAGGACGCCGCCTACACTGGTTGGGCCAAACGTTCCCTCCAAAGGTTTTTCTAAGGAATGACCGTCCGTGAGCTGCCACTTCTCGAGCTAGCGCGCCGCTGTCGCGAGGAGACGCTGCGCTTCCTGCGGGGTGAAGACCGCGACGACGCGTTTTGCTTCGAGATTTTCCAGCGCGCGGTTGTGAGCCGTGACGACGATGCCTGGGAGGCGATCGTCGCCCAATACCGCGGCATCGTCCTGGCCTATGTCAGCCAGCACACGGCGGCCGCCCTTCTGCACGAATCCGACGATTACTGGATCAATCGCGCGTTCCAGCGCTTCTGGAGCGCGGTTGGCCCGGATCGATTTGGCCGCTTTCCTGACCTGCCCGCGCTGCTCAAGTACTTGAAGATGTGCGTCCACAGTGTGCTGATGGACGAGATCCGGGCCCGACGGGCGGCGTCTGTCAGCTCGCTGGACGACGTCCCCGAGACAATGCCCGACGTCACCAGCACCGAAGGCAGCGTGGTGGGCAATCTCGCTGGCGAACAACTGTGGACGGTCATCAAACGGCTGCTCCAGGACGAGGCCGAAGAACGCGTCGTGTACCTTTCGTTCGCGCGCGACCTCAAGCCGGCCGAAATTGCCGACCGATATCCCAGCTTGTTTGCCGGCGTGGCCGACGTCTACCGCATCAAGCGAAACGTGATCGAGCGCCTTCGGCGCAGCACCGAAATCCGCGCTTTCCTGCCCAGCTTATGAATTTCGTCCGCCAAAAAAACGATCGAGGACGTTTAGTCCTATGAGCATGCAGGCGTCAGGCGGCGGCCCGTGGGAGCCGGAGGACTTCGAGCGCGAATTGCGCCGCTCGCTTTACCGCTTCGATTGCCCTGATGCTCAGATGTTGGGCGACTACCAGCTCGAGCTGCTCGAGCCTGAGGAACGCACGCGTATCGCGGCGCACGCCGTCGACTGCGACGAGTGTCGGGACGAATTGCAGACGTTGCGAGCGTTTCTCGCGATGCCAACGCTCGTGGCCGATCCGCCATTTGCCGCGGTTCGCCGCTTTGTCGCGACCCTGTTCACCCCAACACCCGGATTGGCATTCGGCGGTCTTCGCGGCGCGGCAGACTCATCGACACGTGTCTTCGAAGCACACGACGTAACGGTGTCTGTCGGTCGTGCCCAGACCACTGGTTCACTCCTTGGTCTCGTCGTCGCTGCAGGTCAGACGCCGGACTCGCTCGAAGGTCACGAAGTCAGGCTCAGCCCGCGTGATGGCCTGCCCCTCCGTACACAGCTCGATGATCTGGGCAACTTTGAATTCAACGATGTACCCGCCGGCGATTACGCGCTGGAGATCGACCTGCCCGACGGCGTGCTCGTGATCGAAGAGTTACGCGTCGATTAATCCCCCCGCTCAGGTGTCCCAAACGGCCGCGACCGGCCGTTCCTTATAGAGAGAGTTCGAACCGTGGACCGCCTGAACCGCTACAACAACGAGCTGAACCTGGTCGTCTGGGCGGCCCTGCTGCTACTCGTCGTCCTTTTCGTGGGTCACTGATTTTCCGACGGCGTAGCTGCCTGTTGACCGGGTGATGGTGCCGCGACCGGCGGTGCCGCATCAGTCCCCTCCCACGCGACAAGGCCATTCGGCGTCAGCGCCCAATGATGCCAACCGTCCGTAAACGAGTCCGTATTGGTCACGCTGCTATAGGCGGCAAGACCAGTCGACGTTTGCTGAACGGTGTCGCCACCGACTGAGGCCGAGTGCTCGCATTCCACAGGTAGGCCCATGACATTGCCAATCTGCTGATGTAACGTCTGCAGTCCATTCGCAAACGTGGGCGCCTGGCCTGGTTGACAGTAGGGCGCCGCGGTCGAATCCGTGGCTTGCGCATGGACTTGCGAGTAGCCAACCGGTCGCGACAAGTCCGCTGTCTCGTTGATGCCGAGCACCGCCGCGACGGTCTGGATCGCAGACAGATTCATGCCGATGGTGTGCGCTGCCCACCACGCTGTACCTACCCCCGCGGCGAGTACGACGAGCAATGTCATGAACTCAGCGCTGAGGGGCCTGCGCTTACGCGTGATGCGGCGGCTGTAGGCGGCCATTTTGCGAGTGCTGCGCTACGCAAGCGGCAGGCCAGACCGCCTGAACGCAGCGTCACAAATGGCAAGAAGAAACCGCCTGGCGGGGGAGGGTACCAGGCGGTTTCAAGCATCACCGCCAGTGGGGGAAGCCTGGCGGCCATTAGGGAGCGGTATTCTTGGTACTAGACGGGGGCAGCACGAACTGTGCCATCCAAACCGCGCAGGAACGCGGCAATGAGAGCATCTCGCTAAACATTGGTCATGAACGCCGCGTTCCTACGCAAAACCGCTTGATGAAGTTCGGGCAAGCCGAACTTCGGGCCCCGAGCGGAATTGTGTGGTCGGATTTGTGCGTTGGTTGTAGTAGTCGGAGGATCCATGTCAGACCCCACCCCAGTTGTGACGCGTCAGGCGGAAGCCACGCTCGCAACGCGTTTCGGCGACTTCGCCATCACCGTTTTCACTGTGCAAGATGCCCCTGGCGAAGTTGCCGCGTTGACTCGCGGCCCGCTGCATGGTGACAGCATCCCCCTCGTTCGCCTCCACTCAGAGTGCCTCACGGGCGACGTGCTGGGGTCACTGCGCTGCGATTGCGGTGAACAGCTGGACGCAGCGCTGGAGCTGATCGCTCAGGCGCCCGCCGGGGTGCTGCTGTACCTGCCGCAGGAAGGCCGCGGTATCGGACTGGCCAACAAGATTCGGGCGTACGCGCTGCAGGACCAGGGACTTGACACCGTCGACGCCAATCTCGCCCTCGGGCTGCCAGTCGATCGGCGTGACTACGCCGCTGCCGCGCATATCCTGCGCAGTCTTGGCCTCCGCCAGGTTCGGCTGCTGACCAACAACCCACTCAAGAGCGCGGCGCTCGAGCGTTATGGCGTGCACGTGGCGGAGCGGGTGCCGCTGACGATCCCGCCAAACGCCATCAACCGGCACTACCTGCGTACCAAAGCCGATCGAATGGGCCACTTCCTCTCGGTGTGAGGGCCCACAGCGTCTGGTTCACGGCGCCGCGCCAGGTCGAAGTGCGTGAGGCACCGCTCGGCGACCTCGGGCCCCATGAAGTGCGCGTGCGCGCAATGGCCTCAGCAATCAGCCATGGCACGGAGATGCTCGTGTTTCGCGGCCAGGTGAATGAGGGGTTGGATCTCGATCTGCCGACGCTCGAAGGCTCGTTCGCGTTCCCGATCAAGTACGGCTACGCCATCGTCGGCCGCATCACCGAGGTCGGCCCGGCCGTTGGTAGCCGACAGGTTGGCGACACGGTTTTTGCGCTGCATCCGCACCAGACCGAGTTTCACGTCCCAGCCACGCTCACCGTCCCGCTTCCGACTGGTGTCGAGCCTGAACGTGGCGTGTTGCTGGCGAACATCGAGACGGCCATCAACGTGGTGCTCGATGCGGCGCCACGCCTCGGCGAGCGCGTGATCGTCTTCGGGCAGGGCGTCGTGGGCCTGTTGCTCACACAACTGCTCAAACGCACCGGTGTTTCCGAGGTGGTGGTGGTAGATCCGTTGGGGCTGCGGCGAGGTCTCGCGCTCCAGGTTGGTGCAGACGCGGCTGTGGCGCCGCCGGACCTCACCACGGGACAGGATTTCGACCTGGCGATTGAGGCGAGTGGCAACCCGAACGCGCTGGACCAGGCGCTTGCCTCAGTAGCGTTCGGCGCAACCGTTGTGGTGTCTTCGTGGTATGGGACCAAGCCCGTGCAACTTGGACTCGGCGGGCCGTTTCATCGGCGGCGGCTGCGCATCATCAGCTCGCAGGTCGGCAATATCGACGCGGCGTTGCAACCGCGTTGGTCGCGGGAGCGGCGTATGAGCCTCGCCTGCTCACTGTTACCTCACCTCATCCTCGAGCCGCTCATCACGCATCGCATTCCGTTCGAACGCGCCGCGGACGCATACCGCCAGGTGGACGAACACTCCGAGGCGACGGTCCAGGTCGTCCTCACGTATTGCTGACCTCACGTAGGTGTTGGAAGAAGATGGCGGCGACCTGGTCCCAGGTTGGCCGCGCCAGCGCGCGTTCCCGGGCGGCGGCGCCGAGTTGTCGGCGGAGGTCCGCGTCGTTGGCAAGGCGGCGCAGCGCGATGGTGAGGCCAACCACATCGCGCGGCTCGACGAGCAGGCCTTCGGCAGCCTGCGCGGCGAGATACGGCAAGTTGCCCGCGCGCCAGCCCACGACGGGGAGGCCGAACGCCATTGCTTCGCCATAGACCGTGCCGTATGGCTCCTTGAGGCTGGGCAAAACGAAGACATCGGCCGCGGCGTACAGGGCGGCGACTTCGCTTACCGACAGCGGTCCGTGCACCACTACGCGCCCGACCAGGTCCGCTTGTGCCAGACGCGCCCAAACACGGCGTGCGTACTTCGCGTCCACGTTGGTGCGTCCAAGCAGGTGCAGTGTGGTTGCGTCCTGGTCCAGCAGGGCCACGGCCTCGAGCAGGTCGAGGATGCCTTTACGTTCGAGCCAGTTGCCGACGCACAGTGCTGCCATCCTGCGACCCTGCCGCAAATCGCCTGGCGGCGGCCCCAGATCGGATGCCACGTCTCGCCCCGGCGGGACCACGCACACCTGCAGACCGACTGGGCGGAGTTCGTCCGCAAGTGAGTCACTGGCCACCAGGACGCGGTTCAGATGCCGATACGCCAATCTGTCCATGCGCGCCTGCACGCTGGTGCGGAGTGGCCCGAAGTCGATGCCGCCAGGCGGCTGATGCAACATGCCCACTGCAGGCTGCCGCGGCCCCTGGACCGCGAAGCACCAGGCGATGATGCTGTCGATGACCACCACATCTGGCTTACGCCGATCCACGTCGTTCAGCACATCTCGTGTGTGCAGCAGGCCGAGCGGGAACGGCCGCGGTGGGAAAGAGGCAAACTGCAGGGACGCTCCATACGTGGGCGCCAACTCCGCGAGACGGCGATGGAACAGGTACCCGCCGGTGAGCTGCGCTGGGTCGCCCAGCGTGATCAAGACAGCCGTTAGATGCGGGTAATTCACGTCGCGCCGACGCCTTTCGGTCGCGAAGGGTTATTCGGCGGCGGGGAGCGATATCCAATCGAGCTGGCGCGAGCGCTGGCCGGGTACGTCGACACGGAGCTTGTCACCTTCGCCAGGTCCGCCTCGTGGCAGCGTGAGCCATCCGGGCTATCCATCACTACCTTACGTGCCGTCGCCTGGCTGCGCGGCCACCCTGCGCAGCCAGTTGCACCTGCGCTGATTGGCGCGCTGCGCGGAGCAAACGTCGTGCACACCCATCATCTGCGCAGCCTCCCGAGCCGAGTCGCAGCGATCGCGGGGCGCGCGCGGCGACAAACGCTCGCCGTCACGGACCATGGTTTGCCAGGCAGTACCTGGCACGGCCTGCTGCCGCGGTTGTTCGACCTGTTCCTCACGGTATCCGCCTATTCGGCGCGCGAGCTACATGCACCGCCACAACGAACGCGCGTGATCTACGGTGGCGCTGATCCAGAGCGCTTCGCGCCAGACCGCGGTCAGCCGCGCAACGGGGTTTTGTTCGTTGGTCGCCTGACACCACACAAAGGCGTGGACCGCCTCCTGGAGGCCCTCCCAACCGGTGCGACCCTGCGCATCGCGGGGTCGGAAGGCCACGACCCAATGCCGCCCGAGAGCGGTTACTCGATGTTGCTGCGACGACTCGCGCACGACAAACCTGTCCAGTTCCTCGGACCGGTCCGCGACGGGGATTTGCCAGCGCTGTATCACTCGGCGGAGGTCTTCGTCCTGCCCTCGGTTGGCGAGACGTGCTACGGCAAGCACATCGCAATCTCCGAATTGCTGGGCCTCAGCGTGCTGGAGGCGATGGCGTCAGGCACGCCAGTGATCGCCAGCGCCATCGGCGGAGTACCCGAAATTGTGCACGATGGCGAGACAGGCTTTCTGGTACCACCAGGCGACGTGGCAGCGCTTCGGGAACGGCTCGCCCAGATTCTCCGTGATGCTGAACTTGCCGCACGCCTGGGTGGGAATGCCCGCGAGGACGTGCTCAGCCGTTTTACGTGGCGGCACGTCGCAGAACGTTGCCTCCAGGCGTACGCTCAGACAGCCTCGACCTGAAGGTCTGCCAGTTGTGCGTTCAGCCAATCGCGCGCGGACCAGCGCAGCACCCGATCGAGGAATCGAGTGTGGCGCGCCCGTTTTTCGGCGGCTGGCATGTCGAGGGCGTCGGCCATCGCTCTGGCGGTCCCTTCGACGTCCAGCGGCGAGATCAGTAGCGCGCTATCGACAGCATCGGCAGCGACGCCGGCTGTTTCGGACACCACCAGCACGCCCGGCTGCTCGGACACGACGGCCCACTCCTTCGCAACCAGGTTCATGCCATCGGCAAGCGAGTTGATCAGCAGGACACTGCAGCGCTCCATGGCTGCCAGTGCTTGATCACGGTCGTTGGTGTAGAAGACGCGAATCGGCGGGCCGCCACACGCCTCGCCAAAGCGTGCGTTGATGTTCTCGATCGTGTGATAAACCGCGTCGCGATAGGCGCGGTAAACGCTGAGGTCGGTCCTGGACGGGACCAGGAATGCCAGAAATCGCACACGACCACACAGGTCGGGACGCATCTCGAGCAACCGCTCGAACGCCATGAACCCGATGAGTTGGTTCTTGCTCGGGTCGAGACGATCGACGCGGATAATCGTCATCCGATCCTCGTGCTCCGGCGCTAACCGCGCGTGCGCAGCCGCCACCTCGGCGGAGCGCATGCTGCGTCGAAGTGCGCGTGGCTCCACGCTTGCCGGGTAGGCCTTCGCGCAGGACTTACGACCGTCCGGCAGGATAATCGTGCCCGAATCCAGGTCGATGTTCACGTCCACGAACTCTTCGCAGCACGCCAGAAAGTTCCGCACGTCCATTCGCGTCTGCAAGCCGACCACGTCGGCGCCGAGCATGCCCCGCAGGATCGTCTGGCGCCATGGGTCGGGGATCAATCGCAGTACTGGCGGATCAGGAAACGGAATATGCGTGAAGTGGAGGATCGGCGTATCGGGGAATGTCCCGCGCAAGAGGCCCGGCAGTGGGTAGAGGTGGTAATCCTGTATCAAGAGCGCATGCGGCGAGCGACCCGATCGGGCGATGGCCGTCGCCAAGCGGGCGTTTGCCTCGAGGTAGCGCCCCCAGGCCAGATGCCGCGCGGTATCGAGATACTCGAAGCCGCCGCTGCCGATGACATGGTGCTGCAGCATCCACAGGACTTCGTTGCTGATCTGCCCGTAGTACGCGTGATAGGTCTCCGCGGGGAGCGGTACAGGCATGACATGCAATCGCGGATCGGTCTGGTCCGCGGCGGTCGTGAACAGACCTTGGCGAGCTTGCTGTGCGTCGGGCGGCTCGGAGACGCAGCAGAACCAGGCCACGTTCGAGCGGCGGGCCAGCGGCGTGAGCATACTGACCAGACCGCCCGTCGCGGTGCGCGTCACCCAGGCGCCGTCTTGCCACACGAAATCATTCGGTCCGCGGTTGGCGACGATGACAATGCCACTGTGTGCAGGCGACGGCGAGGTCAACGTCTCAAAGGTAATCGATAGAATCCCACTGTGACGGCGACCGAGGATCTCGAGCAGCGCATTCAGTCATTTCCGCGCCAGCGCACCTACCTCTTGCCCGCGCTGCACGAAGTCCAGGAAGCCTACGGCTGGCTGCCGCCCGATGCGCTCGAGGCGCTAGGCCTTCACCTGCGCGTGCCCAAAAGCGAAGTTTTCGGGATCGCCTCATCCTTTCCCGATTTCCTCCTGAGCGCTCCGACTCGTACCGAGCGCACCTGTACGGGCGCAAGTTGCCGTGTCCTCGGTGGACCCTCTCACGCAGAAGCGACCGCGGACTGCCTGTTCGTCTGTGGAGTTGGACCGGCGTCCGAGGTTGATGGACGTCTGGTTGGCCGCGGCGGTCTCAAGAGCGAAGTCCCGACGGTCACTAGCGGCACGCTTGTACAGGACGGCTCCTGCAGCCGCGCAGTCGCGGATACTGCCCGCGCAGGCGGAACCCACGTGGGCTGTGCCGGCAACTGCTGGCAGGCGCCCGCACTTAGCCATGATGGCGGAAGCACTTGGACCTCACAGAACACTGCCTGGACTCCGCCCGGCGAAAGATGGCTGCTCCATGACGTCGGCCGCATCGACCCGTACGCGCCGAAGCTCTACGCCGCGTTTGAAAAGGCGCTCAGCATGGGCACGGACCGCGTATGGGAATTAGTGCGGGAGTCGGGACTGCGCGGTAGAGGCGGCGCGTACTTCCCGGTCGGTGCGAAATGGGAAACCGCGCGCAACACCGCGGCGGACAAGAAGTTCCTGCTCGTAAACGCCGAAGAGGGTGAGCCCGGCATCTACAAGGACCGGCATCTGCTCGAAGGCGATCCGCATCGTGTGGTCGAAGGCATTCTCATCGCCGCTTTCGGGATCGGCGCCACCAACGTCATCATCTTCGTGAACGGTGAGGCGCGACTCTCGCACGAACGGCTGCTGGCGGCTATCGAAGCGGCCCGCCGTGCCGGAAACATCTACCTTCCGCTGGAGGTCCGACAGGGCGCTGGCGGGTACGTCCTCGGCGAGGAGACCGCGTTGATCAACGCGATCCACGGGTTGCGCGCCGAGCCGTTGGCGCGTCCGCCATTTCCCGCGGTTTCAGGCCTGCAGTCAAGTCCGACCGTGATCAACAACGTCGAATCACTCACGAATTTGCCAGACATCATTCTCAACGGCGCCGACTGGTTCCGCTCCGTCGGCACGCAGTCGACGCCAGGCACGAAACTCGTCAGTCTGGCGGGTGGGGTGCGCCAACCTGGTCTGCATGAAGTGCCGCTCGGTACGTCGCTCGGCACGATCCTCGACGCATACGGTGGTGGTGCAACAGCAGACCTCAGCGCCGTGCTCGTGGGTGGACCGTCGGGTTCGATCCTGCCCACAAGCTTGCTGGAAACGCCGTTCGACGTCCAAGCTCTGCAGAGCGTGGGAGGCATCCTCGGTGCTGGTGGCATCGTGGCTCTCACGACCCAGCAATGCCCAGTTGCCGCGGTGCGCGAGCTGGTTGCTTACAACTCGCGCGAATCGTGCGGCAAGTGCACGCCCTGCCGCGAAGGGACTGTCCGCATGCTCAACCTTTTCGAAGACATCCAGCACGGCCGCTCCAGCAACGAGACGTTCTCCACGCTCGAAGACCTCAATGACATCCTCGCGTTCGGATCGCTCTGCGGCCTCGGCCAGATGGCCCCAAATCCCGTTCGTGCGCTCCTGCGGCACTTTGGTCCAGAAGTTGAAGCCCACAAAAACGGGCGCTGTCCCGCGGGAGTGTGCGCTTGATGGCTGTCATCACCGAAACCGAACTGCTCACCGTCAGCATCGACGGCCAGTCCATCTCTGTGCCAAAAGGCGCCAGCGCCCTCGATGCCGTCAACGCCTCGGGCGTCTACATCCCACAACTCTGCAAGGACCCCGATCAAAAGGCGCGCGGTGCATGCCGGACCTGTCTCATCCAGGTAGAGGGCATGCGCGGCTTCCCTGCCTCGTGCACGACGCCATGCGTTGACGGCATGCGAATCGGCGTCAACACGCCTGAGGTTCAGCGGATCCGCCGAGGCGTGATCGAGCTCACCATGGGCATGCACCCTGATGCCTGCCAGACCAATCGCCCGAACACGCACAACGACGTGGTTGACGCAGCTCGCGCCCACGGCATTCAAACTCCGCGATTTGCGCCGCTGCCCGATCCGTCCGTCGATACCAGCAATCCGTTTTTCACGGTGGACATGCAGCAGTGCATCCTGTGCGCTCGCTGTGTGACCGCGTGCGACGAGGTGCAGCACATCGGTGCCATCTCGCTGCTGGGTCGCGGCAGCGCGATGAAGATCGGCGCCTTCGAGGACCAGCCGCTGCGCGAGTCGATCTGTACCTCGTGCGGCTCGTGCTTCGCGGCATGCCCGACCGGCGCGATCTTTCCCAGAAAGGTTCGGCCCGAACCCGTAAAACGCGTCGACACGACCTGTCCGTACTGTGGCGTCGGCTGCGGCATCAAGCTCGACGTCACCGACAAGGACTTGATCGTTCGTTCCGACGACGCGCCCAAGAACGACTCGAGCCAGGGCATGCTGTGCGTCAAAGGCCGCTTCGGGTTCGAGTTCGTCAACCATCGCGATCGGCTGAAGACGCCGCTGATTCGTAAGAACGGCGTTCTCGAAGAAGCGACGTGGGACGAAGCGCTGGACCTGGTCGCCGACAAGTTTGTCCAGTACCGCGGCTCGTTTGGCGCGCTGGCCTCGGCCAAGGGCACCAACGAGGACGCTTATGTGATGCAGAAGTTCGCGCGGTCGGTGATGGACACGAACAACATCGACCATTGCACGCGGCTCTGTCATTCGCCGTCCGTTCATGCCATGCTGCAGTCACTCGGCAGCGGCGCGACAAGCAACTCGTACGTCGACTACGAGAACGCGGGCTGCCTGATGGTCGTTGGTTCGGACAGCTCGTCCAACCACCCGGTCATTACGGTGCGGTTCCGCCGCGCCGTCAAACGCGGCGCTGTCCTGATCGTCGTCAATCCCAAGTGGACCGAGCTGAATTACTACGCCGATATCTGGCTACGCCAGAAGCCTGGTACCGACGTGGCGCTCTTCAACGGGCTCGCCTATGTCCTGCTGGACGAGAACCTCGCCGACATGGACTTCATCCGAGCACACACCGAGGGTTTTTCCGAGTGGGCAGAAGCCGTACGGGAATACCCGCCCGCCCTCGTCTCGGAAATCACGGGCGTGCCAGAGGCCGATATAGTCCGCGCGGCGCGCGCTTTCGGAAAACCGCCGTTCAGCGGCTCCTGCATGATCTGGGGCATGGGCGTCAGCCAGCACTCCAATGGCACGGCCAACGCCCATGGCGTCATCAACCTGGCCCTCGCCGCGGGGATGGCAGGCAAACCTGGCAACGGCATTTCCCCCTTGCGTGGCCAGAACAACGTCCAGGGCTGCGGGGACGCCGGCTGCATTCCCGACAATCTGCCGGGCTATCAGGCGCTCTCAGCCGAAAATCGCGAGCGGTTTTCCGAGGTGTGGGGTCATATCACCGAGAAGCCAGCCGGGCTGACCGTCACCTCCATGGTCGAAGCGGCAGGCCGCGGCGAGCTCAAGTCGATGTACATCGTCGGCGAAAACCCATTCCTCGACGAGGCCAACCTCGCCCACGCCCAGCACGCCATGCACAACCTGGAGTTCATCGTCGTCCAGGACATCTTTCTGCAGGAAACTGCACAAGCCGCGCACGTCGTCCTTCCGGCGGCCTCGTTCGCGGAAAAGGACGGCACCTTTACCAACAGCGAACGTCGCATCCAGCGCGTACGCCGCGCCCTCTTACCCGTGGGAAATGCACGCCCCGACTGGGAGATCACGTCCGAGATCGCGCGGCGCGTCTGCCAGCGACTCGGACTGGATCCATCCCAATTTGCGTACGAGACTCCGAGCGAGATCTTTGACGAGATGGCGCGCCTCACGCCCATCGTCGCTGGCGTCTCGCACTCCCGATTGGACCGAGAAGGTGGCATCCAGTGGCCCTGCCCTACACCAGACCATCCTGGAACGCCGAACCTGTACACCGAGAACTTCCCGCGGCCGAGCGGCCTGGCTCGTTTGACGCCCGTACGCCAGGGCCCAGCCGCAATGGAGCTGCCGGACGACGAGTACCCCATCGTGCTCAATACGGGACGGGTGCTCTATCACTGGCACGGCGGCACGATCACAACGCGGGTGGACGGCCTGGTCGATCTGGTTCCCGTGGTCACCGCCACGATCAACCCTGAGGACGCGGGCACGTATGGCGTGCGTCACGGTCAGCCCGTGCGCGTCACCTCGCGTCGCGGCTCGATCGTCTGCGAGGCGCGGGTGAAGGACGAGGTTGCGCGCGGCGAGCTGTTCATGCCCTTTGTGAGCCTGCAGGGCGCCGCCGCGAACTTTCTGACCAACAACGTGTACGACCCGAACGGCATGCCCGAGTACAAGGTCTGCGCGGTGCGCATCACCCCCGCATAG
>JAFAZN010000465.1 GCA_019239775.1 Chloroflexota bacterium | reverse complement strand
GTACGCGCAACGCCTGGAAGAAGCGCGGCGCCACGAGGTCGACCGGATGGTCGCTGCGCGTCGACGGCGGGCTAGTCGGCGCGGCGCTACTCTTCGAGCGCAGCGCGTACGACCCAGGCGCGACAATTCAGCAATCGGGCCCGTTCGCGCACGAAGACGACGGCAAGCAGCCTTCCTGGCATTGGCGGCTACGACGCTTCTGGGGTGGTTGGCGAACGGACCTGTAGCCGTCGCGAGTGCTCCGTCAGGAGCGACGTCAGCCTCTTCTCCAGCCGTCATGGCCTCGGGTACGACCTTCAACGTCCTCACGGAGTTCGCACAACCGGGCGTCCTCGCGCTGGGCGACCTGAACGTACCCACAATAGTCGTGTCCCCAGACGCCCAGAGTGCCGGAGCTTCTGGAGCAGCATTCGACCCGCACGCGCCACCAGGCACATGCAAAGTGAAGCCGTCAAAGCCATTCAAGACAGGACGCGACCCGGGGACGCTGTACGGCGACGCCACGGCAAGCTGCAATTGGAGCCAGATCCAGTGGTGGAAGGCCAGCACCTGCATTCAGAAGCTGCATCATTTCCTGTTCATCCCGAGATGGGAGACCGAGAGCGGTAGCTGCGACAATCACGAGAACTATCAACATCCGAACAATCCGGACTTCGTCGCGTACATGCAAGGCCACCACGCCTGCGTGCGAACGAACAACACGCACACCTGGCGTACGGTTGTGCAGATGCAGATCAAGCTCTTCGGCGCGAGCCCGACCAACGCGAGTTTCCCGAGTGCGAGCCTGGACTCCAAGTGCTAGACGAAGGCGTGCGACCGCGTCGGCGATACATACGGGTCGAACGCATGCATGCCACCAGCCACTCCCTCGGGATAGTTGGCGATGACCTCCAACGTCTTGATCCGGTCAGGCCTACTGTAGTTACCGACACCAGCGGCTGGACCAAGCTTCCGTGTTGCAAGCGTCTTCGCAGCTCGTTCAGACGCCGCTCCAACACAAAATCGGACAGCAGCGCGTGGAACGTCGGCAGTCCGGGCATCGACCACGACGAGTCCACGGCCGGGTTTGAGACTGCTCGTGATCCGCAATCGGCACATCCACCCAAAACATAGGTGCGCGTGTCGCTGCGCGGGCGGCGCAGACATCAATGAACATACCCGGGAGGTGCTTCGAATGCGTCCGTTTTCGGTTTGGCCGCGGCCGCGCTGCTGGCGCTGAGCATTGCGGGTGTTGCGCCGGCGTCTGCCGCGACGGGAGTGTCGGTTGTCACGGCGGGTCTCGACAGCCCTCGCGGCGTCGCATTGAGTCACGGCGACGTGCTGGTCGCCGAAGCCGGTCACGGCGGTGACATCTGCATTCCCAATGCGATCTTCGGAACCAATTGCATCGGCCTCAACTCGCAGATTTCCGTCGTCGAGGCAGGCAGCGGCGAACATCATCCGCTGATATCGCACCTGTTCTCGTCGTTACTCGGCGGCGCCGAAACGCTGGGCGTTAGCGGAATTGCGACACGCGGTGATTCCGTCCTGGCGATCCTGGGCGAATACCCGCAGCAGTTTGCGTCGATCAACTGCACAGGCATGCCAGCCGATTGTGCTGAAGTCAAAGCCGCGGCGCTCGCACAGGCCGGGCAGTTGATCTCTGTGAACGGCGACGGGCACCTCAAGTCGTTGGGCTCCGTCGGCGGATTCGACTTCGATTTCACCGCCGAGATACCTGACCAGGAGCATGACTCCAATCCGTATGGTGTGCTGCCATCGGGTGACGGTGACGCGCTGGTCGCTGACGCGGGCTCCAACTCACTCAACCTGGTCAGCGACGATGGCATCAGCGTGGTGCACTATTTCCACTTTGCGCCACCGGCCGGAACATTTCCGAGTGACGCGGTGCCGACGTGCGTTGTGCGCGCGGGAGGCAAGTTGTGGGTTGCCGATCTGTCGGGTCGGCTGTTCCGCATTCAGGGCGGCGCGGCGACCCAAGTGACCGTCGCCGATAGCGGTGGAACCGGTCTGTTGCACCACGTGACGAACTGCACGAGCGTCGCTGCGCGCGAAGAAGGCGATGCCGACTCCAGTGACAGTAGCGGCGCTACGATATTTCTGGTCAATATGTGGACCACGCCCGGGTTCCCGAGCCCCAATACCGGCTCAGTGGTGCGGTTCGACGTGGCAACCGGTCAGGCGTCTGTGGTCGCCTCGAAGCTCAATTTCCCGAACGGCATCGCTGCGGTGTCCACGCACACGCTGTACGTGAGCGCCAACAGCATTTGTCCGGCATCGGGCGGCCCGCCGGCCGAATGCGGATTCATGGGCCACACGAGCGGCCTGCTGTTGAAGATTACCGACTAGGCAGCGCGCTCTGCCCCTTGAATCCTTCGAGGTGACGACGGGCACGCGCGGCAGAGAAGTCGGCCACGAATTCCGTCCCGTTGAGAGACGTTTGGGACAGACAGGATGCCGTTCATCGGCTGCGGCGGCGTCAACTCCGCCAACACGAGGAACGGCACCCTTGGTCCCGGCCGGGCAGAGTCCCCGCAGACCTAAGCACGTGAACGATGCGTCGTACCTGACCTCATAGATCGCCACATTGCATCACCAAGGGATGAGGTCAGCCAGCCCCGCGACGCTTCCAGCCAAGCAGCGGCTGGTAAATGTCGAACGACTCGCTCGCATACGGAAGCGGGCCGATGCGCCCGACCGGGGCGTTTTACCTAGCCGCGGCTGCACGCTGTTTTACCTCGCCCGCATACGCCGTCTGAACGGCACGAGGTACGCCTCCGTCGGGAGCCGCTTCGATCTTGTACTTGCGAACGAAGATGGAAGAAGGAATCTGGTGAAACTCGGCGTCAAGCTAAGCGGTGCGGCATGCGATCGAGGATGGCGGACGCCAACACCCACGGAGTGATGACCCCGCGGAGTGCTGTCCCCTCGGGGAAACTCGCGTCGCTGCTTCGGGAGAATCGTCCGGTCGCTCAGCACTGGCCGGGGCAAACGATTGGGGCCGTTCTAGATGCAGCGCCCGAAATCCACCGATGAGACCGGGAAACGGGCGCGCATCCAGCGCACGGCTAGCCACAAGTGCAGAGTAGGCCGGCTTCTTTGAGTGTGTTCGCCGCTAGCCGACGTGGCGCTCGCACTGGTCGATCGGTTGGAGCTGGCGGAGTATCCGTATTTCCACTCGACGCGAGCGGAGCTGCTGCGGCGACTCGATCGCGTGGAGGAGGCGCGCAACGCGTATCGGCGTGTGCTGGAGCTGATCCGGAGTGAGCCTGAGCGGCGGTTTCTCGAGCGCCGACTCTTGGATTTATCCTGAGCTCAGAGCGCGGACGCGAACCGCATCGCGGGTGGCGCAGACGCACTCGGTCGGCGGGTGTCGAAGTGCCGAGTAGCGTTGGGGCTTTCGAGCAAGTTGCCTGGCAGCACCACCATCGCTAATTGCGCCACCAGTGCGCGTGCTCGGCGCGGCCCAAAAGTTCGTCACCTTCGCGGATGCATCGCGAAAGCGAAATGCGATGCACGTCGATGCACGCCTACCCGGCTCCGCGCACAAATCCACGTTCCGGTGCAATCGGCTAGTGCGGTAGAGCCTCGGGCTCGCCGTAGATGAAGTCATCCATCACTGCGACATTGGTATCGGCGCCGTCGTCCGGGCCGAGCGCCACTTGCCATACACAATGCTCACCCGCGCCACCACCGGCTGATCAAAATGCCACTCCGTGGAATTACAGGCCACCACTGACGACTGGCGCACCATTCCTCCGATTGCTCGACAGCGCAGTGCTATCCATGACCATGACCAGGCATCTGGAGACCCGTTCACGCAACTTCAATCCGTACCGACTCAAAGTGCAGCTCGAACACGCCAGCGCGTGACCGTTCTCGGTGGCGAGCCGTGCGCGCAAACGACAACCTGCCTGTCGTTCACCACGACCATTAGGCCAGGGCGTCACCACGACCATTAG
>JAFAZN010000288.1 GCA_019239775.1 Chloroflexota bacterium | reverse complement strand
ATTACCCGGGTAGGTATCAAGCTACGTGGAATCGGCGTCATTGCTACGCATGACTTCGTGCGCAATTGCGCGACGCCGGCACTGGCTTAGAGTTGTTGGGTCGCTGGTCATGACCCGGAATGAGTGCGCCAGCGCGGCGTCCGATCCAATCCGATTGTCGCAACTTGCAGTCGATCCGACCGGCAAATCTCCATTCGCCAATAAAAGCGGCTTGTGCAGCGCGCAACGGCGGGCAGCCACTCACTGGCCTGGCGTAAACAGGCGTGATGTTCAGCCTGGGTCCATGCACCCCTCATGGGTTGCCCAGTAGCAACCGAGTCGGACCGCAGATACTGCAAAGGCGTGACAACGGAACTGGAGCTGCGTACACGCCCGGGTCGCACCAACCTGGACTGGTTTCGCACCATGCGCGACGAACACCCGATCTGGTGGGACGACTCCACCAGAAGCTGGAATGCCTTCCGCTACGCCGACGTCTCGGCAATTCTCGGTGACTACCACACTTTCTCCTCGGACTTCAGCAAAGTCTTTCCGGACGCGGCGGAGTTCACGGAAGGCAACATCCTCGCCATGGACCCGCCGCACCACCACCAGCTGCGTGGGCTGGTGAGTCTGGCGTTCAGTCCCAAAGCCATCGCACAACTGGAGGAGCGCATCGCCGCGCTCACCGAAGAGCTGCTGGATGCAACCAACGGCAACGACCAGCTGGAGCTGGTCAACGACCTGGCCTATCCGCTACCCGTCACCGTGATCGCGGAGATGCTCGGCGTGCCTGCCGCGGATCGGCCACTTTTCAAAACGTGGGCCGACGCCCTGCTCCAGCGCCCAAATCAGGACCGCCTGGACAGAGCGGCGCTGGAAGATGTCACCCGTGACCTGGACCACTTTCGTGACTATCTGCACCACCACGTCGAACGCCGACGCGCCGAACACAGAAGCGATCTCCTTGGCGACCTGGTAGCCGCGGAAATCGACGGGCACCGTTTGAGCGATGCCGAAATTGTTGGATTCGCGACGCTGCTCCTGCTCGCCGGACACATCACCACCACCATCCTGCTCGGCAACACGATTCTCTGTCTCGACGAATATCCCGATGTCCGGGCGGCATTACGAACTGACCCGAGGGCCATTCCGAGCACGATTGAAGAGGTGCTCCGCTTCCGCAGCCCGTTTTCTCGCACCGCGCGGGTTACCACCAGCGATGTTCAACTAGGAGGGCAGCATATTCCAGCGCAAGCGCTGGTGAACGTGTGGCTGCTCTCGGCGAATCACGACGAGCGCCAGTTCGCGCAGCCGGAAGAATTCTGCATGCACCGCAACCCGAACCCGCACCTGGCCTTTGGCAAAGGGATCCACTACTGTCTGGGCGCGCCGCTCGCGCGGCTCGAGGCGCGCATCGCGCTGGGCATCCTGCTGCGACGTTTCGACACATTGCGAGTGGACCCCGCGTTCCCGCTGGAGGCTTATGCCAACTCGGGGATGAACGGCGTGAAGTCCCTCCACCTCCAGGTGCAGCCGCGCGGTCCACTTGGCGAACACACCGGGTAATCGCGCCGCGTTCCTACAAGTTGGATGATGCCATGGCGTCCAGCAACTCCTTACGGATCTGGTTGCCGCCGTTGTTCTGCCAGTCCGTTACCAGCTGGTCGTAATCGGCCAGAGGTCGCCGGCCCAAAACGACATCGGTGATGCCATCCAGAAAGGCCTGGTTGAGCGTCACATTCTTGGTGTTGAGGGTCGGCGAGAAGAAGCCCAGGCTTGGGTCCGGAATGCCGTATGGAATTGCCAGGTGCTCGGCGTCATACTCGGCTTTGGCATAACCCGGAATCGTGGCCAGATACATCACCTGCGGGTGCTGCACGATGTACTTCCAGTTCACATAGTTGGCATCGAGGTTCAGGTTGTCGCCGATGGGCTGCGGATTCCCGTTGGCGTCGAGGCTATAGTCCACGCCCGGGATACCCGCGATCAGCAGCAGGTCTTCTGCGCTGCCGAACGGTGCGGCCAGGTAGTCCACGATGCGCAGCAGCTCTTGAATGCGATCGGCGCTCGCTTTTTTGAGGGCCGTCGCCGATTGGAAACCAACGCTCAGGTAATGCACCGGCTTGCCGCCCTCCTGTGCTGGAAATGGCGGCAGTGGGTGGAAGTTGATCGGCGGATTCTCCTTCAGTCCACGCCCCCAGAAGTCATTCCAGGGATTGCCGAAGCCCTCGGGCAGGATGGCCATGCGTCCTGCCACGAAATCCGCTCGTCGGGAGTTAAGGTTGTAATTCAGGCTGTTCGGATGAAATAAGCCAGCCGCCACCAGGTCGCGCAGGTAACCGGTTGTCGCCCGCATTTCAGCCGTTTCGAAGTTTTTAGTGAGGTTGCCGTTCGGCTCCAGGCGCCAATTGTTAGGCCCGCCGAAGATCTGCGACCACGCGACGACGTCGTAGCCCATGCCGCCATACGTGGCCGTAGCCCAGCGGTCCTGGTCCGGCTTGTTCAGCTCGGTCAAGATCTTCTTGAAGTCATCGGAACTCTTGGGCACGACATTGCCACCAATTTCCGTGTCGTAGATGTTGTCGTTTTTGAAAAAGAACGTGCCCGGGGCGTAGCGCTCGATGGGAATCATGTACAGCTTGCCCTGATAGGCACAGCCGGCGTTCTTCCAGGCAAATGTGGGAAGCGCGGCCAGGTTGGGATAGTTCTTGACCGCGTCGCCCGCGAGATATGGCGTGAGATCGGCGGCTTGCGCTTCTAGGAACTGTGCGGCTCCGGCCGCGCCATTGATGCCCGCAGTCATGTTGAGCAGGTCTGGGAGGTCGTTACCAGCCATAATGGTGGCCAGTCGCTGGACGTAGTCCTGCTGCGGAACGATATTGAAGCTCACGCTAGCGTTGAGCGCCTTATTGACCGCCTGCCAGGCCGGGTTTTGGTCGAGTGGATGCGACGGCGGGTACAGCCCCGGCGAGACCGCGGTGACCGTGCTGCCGGCGCCCGGCGGATCCTTGAGCCACGACTTTTGCGGGTTCTTGGGGTAATTGTCGTAGCCATCCTCGTACAGCGGGCCGTCACTTGCGTAGTCCGGCTTGGGGCCGTTCTGAGTCGGTATGTACGTGGGATACACGCTCCCGGTACTACCGGTACCGGTGGCCGGCCCTGGAGCGGTGGTCGTCCCGCCGACGCTTGCCCGCGGAAGAGACGGCGCGCAGGCGCCCACAAGTACTGGCGATGCGCCGACAACGCCGACCGCCAGCCGAACGAACATCCGCCTGCTCAACCCAGCCGATTCAGTTTTGATGGTCATGGACCCACGCTCCCCAGCCCCTCAGCCATCATCGCCGGTGGGAGGAGGGGCCAACTCCCTCGGCTGCGCATGTTCAGTTTTCCCCGTGAGACCCGCTCGCCTCCACCCGGGCCTAGCACGAAACCACCCGTCATGAACCCAATCATTCCACCGCAACATGCCGTGTCAAGGGGCGGCGGCCACTTCCACTGGAGCCGCACAACTGCTCAATCCGGCCCTAGCGGTACTGATTGAGGTCTGCGTCGAGACCTGGTTCGCGGACCTCGTGAATGTACCGCCAGATGTCGGGGCGTGAGCTATCGAGATCGGTGAAGCCGTATTCGCGGGCGAGTTGACCGGAGCTGACCGTGTTGTGCCCGATGTAGTAGGACGTGATCAGATGCGTGTCGATCGCCAACCGGAGGATGCGCAGGCCGTCGTCGAGATTGTGCTGCCAGATTGGCTTGTTCCAGTCTGGTGGCCGACCCTTGATCTTCTCGGCGCCCCAGATGTCATTGACGAGCACGTCGATATGGCCGTACTCCGTTCGAATCTGATCGGCGAGGGCACGCACCTGCTCGGGGTCGAGATGGTCAGCGGCCAGGGCGACACCAACACCGCCCAACTGCCTGACCAGCTCGGCCGTCTCCTCGATCGTTTCAGCACGGTCGTACTCGGAGCGATGCGAGCGTGTGCTGCGGCCGGTGCAGATGACCGTCGCGCCGGCTTCGCCCAGAGCCGCCGCGATGCCCCGTCCAGCCCCACGTGTGGCGCCGGCGACTACGGCCACGCGATCACGTAACGCAGCGCTGTCTGCTGACCAATTCATGGCTGCACGTCAATCAATCATCTCAGGCGACGACCAGGGATTGCCGACCTGCCGTCCCCGCTCCAAATCAGTCCTCTTGAACGATTCTGATGCGACCGGGCCAGGTTCGATGCGGTCTAGGCCGTTTGCTCCGGTGCACTGATAGCGCTAACCTACCGACCCGCCATGGTCGCGTCGAGCGAGCTGGTTCGCATGGAAGGTATCGACAAGTCGTTCCCGGGCGTGCACGCGCTCGACGGCTGTCGGTTCGATCTACGCGCCGGCGAAGTCCACGCGCTCTGTGGCGAAAACGGCGCTGGGAAATCGACGTTGATGAAGGTCCTGGCGGGGATCTACCCCAAGGACGCCGGCCGGATTTTGCTCAAAGAGGTTGAGGTCGAGATTCCAACTCCGCGCGCCGCGCGCGACCTGGGTATCAGCATCATTCACCAGGAGCTGAGCTTGATGCGCCACCTGACCGTGGCGCAGAACATCTTCATCGGTCGCGAGCCTCGGACCGGTCCGCTTCGAGTGATGCTCGACGAGCGCAGCATCAACCGTCAGACACAGGATCTGCTCGATCGACTGAACATTCGACTCCACGCGCGGACACGCGTGGGTGATCTGACCGTCGCGGCTCAGCAGATGGTGGAGATTGCTCGCGCGCTCTCGCTGAACACCGAAGTGCTGATCATGGATGAACCGACCGCCACGCTGACCAATGCCGAGATCGACGCACTGTTCCAGATCATTCGCCAGCTGCGCGAGCACGGTGTTGGCATCGTCCACATCTCGCACCGGCTCGAGGAGTTGAGGCAAATTGCGGATCGCGTCACGGTCATGCGCGACGGGCGCTATGTGGCTACGGTCGGCGCCGCGGACACGCCAATCCAGCAGATCATTTCAATGATGGTTGGCGGGCGGACCCTGTACGAAGCAACTCCGGAGATTCCTCAGGACGGGAATCGAGAGGTGGTGCTGGAGGTTCGCCACCTGACGAGCCCTCCACTCGTCAGGGACGTCTCGTTCGAGCTGAGGCGCGGCGAGATCCTCGGGTTCGCCGGGTTGGTCGGCGCCGGGCGCACAGAGGTGGCGCGCGCCGTCTTCGGCGCGGATCCCGTCTCCTCGGGCGAGGTCCTGCTCGACGGCAAGAAGCTGACAATTCACAGTCCGTCGGATGCCGTGCAGCACGGAATCGCCTATCTCTCCGAGGATCGGAAGCGCTATGGGCTCGCGCTGGACCTCGACCTGGAGACCAATACTGTTCTGGCGGCGTTCGCGAAATTCCTCGGACCACTGGGCTGGGTACTCCCGGAACGGGTTCGGGCGACCGCTGTGGCGCGCGTTGGCGAGCTGGCTATCAAGACGCCCAGTACAAAGCAGAAGGTCAAGAACCTGTCGGGGGGCAACCAGCAGAAAGTCGTGCTCAGCAAATGGCTTACCGCCGATGCCAGGGTGTTTATCTTCGATGAGCCAACGCGCGGCATTGACATCGGCGCAAAAAGCGAGATCTACCGTCTACTCAACGACCTGGCTGCCCAGGGCAAGGCGATCATTATGATCTCGTCCGACTTGCCGGAGGTGCTTCGCATGAGCCATCGCATCCTGGTCATGTGCGAAGGCCGCATTACTGGTGAGCTCGGGGCGGGCGAAGCCACGCAGGAAGCCATCATGCAGTACGCGACCGAGCGTGTCGCTCAGGCGGAGGTCGCGTAAGGATGGCTGTCGCGGTCGCTCCACAGCGCCGGTCGTTCGTTCAGTCGGACGCGATCCAGCGGGTTCTCGCCTTTGGAGCGTTGATCGCGCTGTTCATCATCTTTTCAATCGCCTCGCCGAATTTCCTGCAGTTCGACAATGTCATCGGCATTCTGCTGGCAACCTCGGTCAACGGCGTGCTGGCGCTCGGCGTCACCTTCGTCATCATCACCGGCGGCATCGACCTCTCGGTGGGAACTGTGATGACACTGTCGGCTGTCATGACCGGCATATTCATCACCGACTGGCACCTTCCAGTCGCGGTGGGCATTCTGGCTGGGTTTGCCACCGGCGGGCTGGCTGGATTCGTAAGTGGCACGGTCATCGCGCGGATGCGCATACCACCATTCATTGCCACTCTGGGCATGCTCAACATCGCAAAGGGCCTGGCGCTGGTCATCTCCGGAGTCAAGCCGATCTATTTCACTGACACGCCCGAGTTCAACCGTCTGGCGATGGGCTCGCTCCTTCCCGGCGACGTGACCGTTCCAAACGCGATTCTGGTGCTGTTCGGCGCTGCCATCGTCGCCAGCCTCATCCTGTCACGCACCGTGCTCGGCCGATATGCGTTTGCTTTGGGCAGCAATGAGGATGCAACTCGACTGTCGGGCGTAAATGTCGTCAGGTGGAAAATTGCGATTTACAGCCTGACCGGAATCTTCAGCGGTCTCGCCGGTGTGCTCATCGCCGCGCGGCTGAACTCCGCCCAGCCGGCGCTTGGCCAGGGCTACGAGCTTGACGCCATTGCCGCGGCCGTCATTGGCGGGACCTCGCTGAGCGGCGGCGAGGGCAGCATTCTCGGCACCGTCATTGGCGCCTTCATCATCAGCACCCTGACGAACGGATTGCGAATCCTGTCCGTACCCCAGGAGTGGCAGACGGTGGTGACCGGAGCCATCGTCATCGTCGCCGTGTACCTGGACATCGTCCGCCGCCAACGCGCCTCGTAACCGCTTGACGGCGTGCCTGAGGGCACCTATGTTAGCGCTATCACATCGCGGGAGGGCTTTCTCTATGCCGAAGCTCCGGCTCGTATCCCTGCTGTCGACTCTCATGGTCAGCGTGCTGCTGGTCGCCTGCACGCCAGCGGCCCCGGCGGCGGCCCCCACCTCACCACCGGCCGCCGCGCCGAAGCCAACCACCGCGCCCGCCGCTACCACCGGCGTCGCGGCAGCTCCGGCGGTACAGATCGGGCCTGACACCTACATTCCGCTGATTTCGAAAGGTTTCCAGCATCAGTTCTGGCAGGCTGTCAAACTGGGCGCCGAAAACGCTGCCAAGGATTTGAACGTCAAAATCACCTTCGAAGGTCCCGAGACCGAAGCGATGGTCGACAAGCAGATCGAGATGCTGCAAGCCGCCCTGGACAAGAAGCCGGCCGCAATCGGATTCGCCGCGCTGGATACCAAGGCAGCCTTGCCACTGCTCCAGAAAGCCCAGGACCAGAAGATTCCGGTGATCGGCTTCGACTCGGGCGTGGACAGCGATATTCCGCTCACGACCGCCGCGACGGACAACCTGAAAGCGGCCGGGATGGCTGCCGACAAGATGGCCGAGCTGATCGGCAACTCAGGCGAAGTCGCGCTCGTGGTGCACGACCAGACCAGCCGCACGGGCATCGACCGGCGTGACGGGTTCGTCAACGAGATCAAGGCAAAATACCCGAACATCAACATCGTGGATATCCAGTACGGCGCTGGCGATCAGCTCAAGTCCACGGATATCACCAAAGCCATCATCCAGGCGCATCCAAACCTCAAGGGCATCTTCGGCGCCAATGAGGGCTCGATCATCGGCGTGATCAACGGCATCACCGAGCTCAACAAGATCGGCAAGATCGTCGCCATCGGTTACGACTCCGGCAAACCGCAGAAGGATGCGATCCGCGCGGGAGTGGAAGCCGGCGCCATCACGCAAGACCCGATCGGTATTGGCTACAAGACCGTCGACGCAGCGGTGAAAGCCCTCAAGGGCGAATCGCTACCCAAGAACATCGACACCGGCTTCAAGTGGTACGACAAGTCCAATATCGATGATCCGAGCATCGCGGCGGTGCTCTACGACTGAGTCCCCATCCCGTGCGACCATCGCCGACGTGGCTCGTCGGGCGGCGGTCTCGCCAATGACTGTTTCACGCGTGGTCAACAGCTCGGGCAATGTCCGGGCAACCACACGGCTCCGCGTGGAACAGGCCATGACTGAACTCGGGTATATCCCGAACCGCGCCGCGCGCAGCCTGGTTGTCAACAAGCTGGGTGTGCTGGCGCTGGTCATTCCGGACATTTCCAATCCGTTTTTTCCCCTGCTCGCCCGCGGCGCGGAGGCGGCGGCGCGCGCCGCGGGCTACACCGTCATCCTCGGCAACACCGACGAGCAATTCGAGGAGGAGCTCGCCTACCTGCGGACGGTCTGCGCTTTGCGCGTGGACGGCGTATTGTTGGCTCCGTCCGGCCGACGTTCGCGGCAGAGTCTCGAGTTGCTAGCGCGGCAGCACATCCCGGTGGTGCTGATCGATCGCGACGTCGATGGAATAGCCAACGACGTCGTGCGTGGCGAGTCGCGCCGCAGCACCATTTTGCTGACCGAGCACCTGATGCTGCACGAGCACCGGCGAATCGGCCTGATCACTGGACCAAGCGATGTGTCGACCGCGCGCGAGCGCGAGCGGGGTTATCGGGACGCGATGCACGAGCACGACCTGGAGCTCAGCCGCGAGCTGATCCACCACGTGCCGTATACCCGCGATGGCGGGCGTCGCGCCGGCCAAGCCTTGCTGGGTTTGGCGGAACGCCCCTCGGCTATCGTTACCGCTAACAACTTTCTTGCCTTCGGCTTACTGGATGCTGCGCGCGAAGCGGGTTTACGGGTGCCGGAGGATCTGGCCATCGTCACGTTTGACGACGTGGAAGTGGTCACTGATTCACCGTTTTTCACCTGCGCCGCGCAGCCGGCTGAAGCGATGGGCTCCACCGCCGTTGAACGCTTGATCGCTCGGCTGGGCGGCGACGAATCACCGGTGCGTGAGACGGTCCTGTACACCGAGTTGCGCATCCGTCGGTCCTGCGGCTGCGCCTGAGCGCGACAGCCGGTAGGCAGCTGACCACCAACGTCGATCGCTACAACTACGCGGTCTTCGATTTCGCTCTCGAACCGGCGGAATCCACGCATCGCGGCCATGCGAGAAACGCTCGGCGGCAGCATGTTGGTCGCCGCAGCCTGCAATTCCTGCGGACGCGCGACGAGCTCCACGAGAGTGACCTGGAGTACATCCTGCTCTCAGCCGAGCGAATTACGCAAATGCTCGCGTACTTGCACACCGGCCGACTGCTCGCGCAGCAGGCTGAGCGTTGGCCCGAACGTCAGCCTCTGGCTCACCGTTTCCTTCAGCGCACCATCGGTATGTGCGCGCTCATCGCCCGGCGCATCACGCGTGGCGACCGAGAACCATTGGAGGTCATCCGTCAGTGGTCCGCGGAGACCACGGATGCGACTATGCGCTCGAACTGAAGCTGCCTCTGTTCGCAGACCGAGCGCACCGCTTCGGAGGATCCTGCGTCGAACAACAAAAAGACCACGTCGTCGCCGGTTACCAGGATCGAGCCGACGTATGCGACATGGGCTCCGCTGCGCCGTGCCTGCGCCGCGCACTCCGCGAGTTGCTCGGCGGCATGTTGCACTCGCTGGGAATCGACGTCTGGCCAGAAACACTCGACCAGGAATGTGGTGTTCGCGACGAGCTTGACCACCGGCGCGACTCTAACCCCGCTCGGACCTCCGAGTAATCAGGTATTTCCCTACATTCTTGGATTCGCGAGTGTGAGGGGTCAAACCGCAGCAGGGCATTCGCCATCTCCACTTAGCGCAGGGCCCTGAAGCCGGCGCGTACCTCCTCTGCAAACAATTGCGGCTGCTCCCACGCCGCAAAGTGGCCACCCTGGTCGAGCGCGTTGTAGTAGATGAGTTTGGGGTAGGCGCGCTCCGTCCAGGTCCGCGGCGCCTGATAGATTTCATCGGGAAAGACGCTGACGGCAACCGGAATTGACACATTCTTGACGTCGAAGAAGCCGAGTTTGTTTTCCGCGTATAAGCGAGCTGACGAAATTCCCGTGTCTGTCAGCCAGTAGAGCGTGACGTTGTCGAGGACGTCGTCCTGTGTGAGGCCGCCTGGGTGACCGGCAAAAGCTCGCGCAATGAGCTCGTAGCTGCGGGGGTCGTGGTCGAGCATCCACGCGGCCAGGCCAACCGGTGAATCCGCCAGACCGTACAGGGTTTGTGGGCGTGTCGCCATCTCGGCCGCGTATCCGGCGTGGTTCGTGAAGAAATCATTGAGCTGTTCATATCCGCGTGTTTCGTCGACTGAGAGTCCGGCTGGCGTCGGATCGTGGGCCGCGAGTGCCTTCGAAATATCGACTGGGACGGTCGCGGGCATGTTGACATGAATGCCCAGCAATTCTGGTGGCGCCTGAACAGCCATCAATTCCGAGACCATGTCACCCCAGTCGCCGCCTTGCGCGACGAAGTGGGAATAGCCGAGGCGCCGCATCAGCTCGATCCAAGCGCTCGCGATGTGAGCGGGGTCCCAGCCAGTGGCGGTTGGCTTTCCCGAAAACCCATGGCCAGGCAGCGACGGAATAACAAGATGGAACGCGTCGGTTGCGCTGGCTCCATGCGCCGTAGGATTGGTCAGCGGATCGACAATCTTGAGTTGCTCGATGATCGAGCCGGGCCAGCCGTGCGTAACAATGAGCGGCAGCGCATCGTCATGTGGTGACCGAACGTGAATAAAATGGATGTCAAGGCCGTCAATCTCAGTGAGATAGTTCGGCACGGCATTGAGCTTGGCCTCGAGGTTGCGCCAGTCGTAATCCGTCGACCAGTATCGCGCGAGCTCCTGCATTGTCGCGAGTTGCACGCCGCGTGAGTCATCTGTGACCGTTTCTCGCTCAGGCCATCGTGCCGCGTTTATGCGCTTGCGCAGTTCGGACAAGTCTGCTTCCGGAACGTTGACACGGATCGGGCGAAATGCCTCGGCGTCATTTGACGTAGCAATCTGCGTGTAAAGGCGGGAGCCAGTAGTGCCGTTTGGACTCTCCGCCGGAGCTTGTTGGGCGATGCGTCGTGCGGCGACACCGGCGAGACCTAACGCCGCTGCTACTGCTGAGAATCCGACAAGCAGGCGGCGCCGACTAAACAGTGACGAGAGTGCAGCCATACAGGGCCTCCTCTGAGGAACACATCTTGGGAATCCCCTGAGTCTCCTCTCGTCATCAAGACACGGTTTTGCCGAACACCACTCGATCGGCTCAAGTTGACGCCCGAATGGCACACGGACCGCGGGCTCTGATCGCGTCGTGTTGCGGATCCGTTCGGTAGCCCCTGCCGGAACGTCGAGGGCCGGTCAGTCGCAGACGGTACCGGCGTCTCACTGGCACTCGAGTTGGGCTTGGTTCCTCAGCCACAGATGACGGAACCGTTACTGCCCGTGTGCTGCCAGCCACTCGTCTGTGCGCACGAACGTCACCGTGACTTCGCCGGGTTGACGCATGCCGACGAGGGCGGTGAACGATCCGCCACCGGATTCGAGCAGGCTGTCCTCCACAGGCGGCGTGAACGGCTCTTCGCTGTCGATGCGCCAGCCATGCGCAGCCGCCTTTTGCGCTTCTTCGGTCGCCTTTGTGCGGTTGTCGTACGTGTGGGTGTGCGCCACCGCTTTCTCGTTCGTGTACCACGGCACGGGGCCTTACTCCACGTCCACGAGGTGCGGGTCCCAGGTAGCTGGCGGATCTGGGAAAGGACCGAAGAACCCGGTGATGCGCTTGAGGCGGCCCGCGTCGTCTAACTCGCCGATGTCGAAGCCTTCCATCTGGCGGGCACCGTCCGCACCGAACATGATCCATCGGAAGCGGAGCATGCCGTGATGTGCATCCACGCCGCTGGCGAACTTGAACGTGGCGCCAGGTAGACGCTGGTGAAAGCTTTCGATGCTCGCCAGCATCTTCGCGCGCCCTTCGACGCGCGTGTTCGGGTCCTGGTAAACGCCGTTGTCCGCCCAGCAACGCTCGAGCAACTCGCTGCGCTCGGACGCGTCCTCGGTCACATATGCCCTCAAGTACGCGAGGACGACCTCTTCGGGATTCGGAGTTGATGGCTGGTCCATGCACCTAACCGTACCGCTGCTGATTGGACACGATTTTCCTCGCGGGAGGTAGACCCCACCTGCCCCAACAGAGGAACTCCGCCGGCTTGACGCATGCCGATATCGGAATATAATTGCGGCCATGGCGCGAGCAGCGACGACCTCCGACGTCTTCAACGCGATCGCCGAGCCGCAGCGCCGGCAGATCCTGGTGCTGCTGCGGTCCGGTGAGCGGCCGGTGACCGAGCTGGCCCACGAGCTGAAGATGACCCAGCCGGGGGCGTCCAAACACCTGCGCGTGCTGCGGGAGGTCGGACTGGTGCGCGACCGAAAGGCAGGCAAGCAACGCCTGTACGGACTTGTCGCCCGCGAGCTGCGACCCGTTCACGAGTGGACCGGCGGGTTCGAGCGCTTCTGGAACGAGAGCTTCGCTCGGCTCGACGCGTACGTGCAGGAGCTTAAGCAGGCAAGGCACGTGGATTAGCTGGTGAGCGCGCCAGGGCAGTCCGCGACGCACGACCGCGAATTCGTGATCTCGCGGGTCATCAGTGCCCCACCGGAGGTGGTGTTCGAGGCTTTCACCGAGGTGCGGCACCTGTCGCGCTGGTGGGGACCGGATGGGTTCACCACCACTACGCGGTCTTTCGAATTCCACGTCGGCGGAGTGTGGGACTTCGTCATGCACGGCCCGGACGGGACGGACTACCCGGAGTGGATCACCTGGACCGAGATCGTGCCGCCGGAGCGGATTGCGTTACTGCACGGCGAATTCCGCGGCGACCCAAGGGCCTTCCAGTCGGTCTGGACCTTCGCGCCTGACGGTGCGGCGACGCGGGTCGAGATGCGCTCGGTGTTCCCCACCAAGGAGCTGCGCGACGAATCGGTCGAGAAGTACCGCGCGATCGAAGGCGGCCAACAGACAATGAGCCACCTGGCTGCCTACGTCACCGAAATCGCTCACCAATGAGAACCGCGAAACTCTTCAATTACCGAAGGAGCGCCAACCATGTCACTCGCCCGCGTCCAATTCTTCTCCATTTCACTCGACGGCTTCGGCACCGGTGAAGGTCTAAGCCACAAGGCACCATTCGGTCACGCCGGAGGAAGGCTGCATCAGTGGCAGTTCGCCACCCAGTGGTGGCGCAAAAATGCCGGCCAGCCCGGCGGGAGCAACGGCATCGATAATGCCTTCGTGCAACTGCACGATCGCGGAATCGGCGCCGAGATCATGGGTGCCGGAAAGTACGGTTTCCCCGGCTGGCATGAGGATCCGGAATGGAAGGGCTGGTGGGGTCCCAACCCTCCGTTCCACACACCGGTCTTCGTCCTCACCCATCACACGCGCCCGTCGATCGAAATGGAGGGCGGCACTACATTCCACTTCATCGACGCTTCGCCCGCGGAGGCGCTCGAGAAGGCGCGGAAGGCCGCGGACGGCAAGGACGTGCGCATTGGCGGAGGTGTCACCATCATCCGCGACTTCCTCGCGGCCCGGCTCGTCGACCACCTGCATGTGGTGGTGGTCCCGATCCTGCTCGGTCGAGGCGTACGCCTCTGGGACGGACTGGAGGGCCTGGAGAAGGACTATCAAACGGAGGCCACCTCCTCACCCAGTGGAGTGACGCATGTGACGTTCAGCCGTCTAAGCACCTGAACCGCCTGCAAGCGAAAGTATCATTCGGTGGTCGTCGATTCGCTCTGGGTGCGACAACGCTTGATCGGAGTATCACGACGGAACCGATGCGGGTGGACGTGTGATGGATGTGGCGACCAGCCGGAAACAAGCGTGGCCGACACGTCGTCGCAGCCGGATGTCACCCGCACGCGTGGCGGTGATCAGCGTCAACTACAACACGCGACTGCTCATCGCGCAGCTGATCTACTCGCTGCGCACGCGTTGTGCGCCGGCGGAGTTGGCGCACGTGGTCGTGGTAGACAACGGCTCGCGGGATGGCTCCCAAGAGTTGCTCGCGCAATTCGAGCACGCAGGGTTGTGCGAAGTCATCCTCAACGCCGACCAGCGCTACCACGGGCCTGCGCTGAACCAGGCGATGAACCGGTTGGCTGAACGGCAAACGCGAGTCGGTGAACAAGACGCTATCGACTCCGTCTGGGTACTGGATTCGGACTGCGTTGTGGTCCGCCAGGATGCAGTCAGGAGATCCACCGATGCGCTTACCAGCTCTCGAGCAGCGCTAGCCGGGCAGAAGTCGTCGAACGCGTGGCACGTCCAAGAAACCATCGGCCTGTACTCGCTGCTATTCGATCCAGCTCAGGTCTGGCGCGACCCGATTCGACCCTTCGATGATTCGGGTGAGCCGTCGCTGGCGCTCCAACTGGATTGTGCTGCCGCCAGGCTTCGCGCAATCGACTTCCCCTTCACGCGCGAGGGTTATGTCGTGCATCGCGGTCGGTCCACCCTTGCGGAGGTCTACGCGCGCGGCGATCGGGACAACGCGCATTACAGCTGGGCCGTAGATCACCACACGCCCCATTTCAACGAGGAACCCGGCGCAGCTGAAGGTTGGCAACGGCTCAGTGCGGAGTTCGCCGCGGCCTGTGAAAGTAAGGTCGACGACGCAGCGATCCTGCGCGCCTGCGCGCGTGCAGCTCCTTCTGCATAAGCATGCTCTCAATCAAGTAGGTGCGGCCTGTGAGCGCGAGTTCCTTGCCGGCTTCGAGTGATGGCTGCAGGTTGCGCAGGTGGTCCAGATGTGTCGCACGGAAAACGCCGGTACCAACGGAGTTACCGTGACGGCTCCGGTCCAATGCTCGCGTAGCGATGATCGGCAGATCTAGCGTGGCCGACGCACCGCATACCGCAAATGGAGCACGCCGGCGCCTTGGATGAC
>JAFAZN010000133.1 GCA_019239775.1 Chloroflexota bacterium | reverse complement strand
CAGGCCACGCTCTCCGAGCAGATCAAATTGCTCGAACAAGAGCTTGGGGTACGACTGTTCGAGCGCGGCGGACGCAACCTCACGCTGACCGAAGCTGGCAAAACGCTGCTCACTCGGGCGGAGCGGATTCTCGAAGAGGTCAAGGCCGCCCAGGAGGAGATGCTCGAGTTTGCTCACCTCGACCGTGGGCAGCTCATCGTGGGCACGATGACCGGCAACGGCCCGTTCTGGCTGCCAGGCTTCCTGGCCGCCTTCATGCGCCAGCACCCACACCTGGACCTGACTCTGGTCGAACGCGTGAGCGGCGTGCTGGTGCGCATGCTTCAAGCCGGCGAGGTGCACGTGGCGTGCATCCTGGTCCCGACCGACTCTCCCGAACTTCCCGACGACCTTTCGGTACGGGAGGTGTACTCGCGCGAACTGCTGGTCGTGGTCGCAAAACACCACCGCTTCGCGAGCCGGGTGTCGATCGCGCTCGAGGAGGTGGCGCAGGAGCGGCTCATCCTGACGTCGCCGGAAGAGGCGCCGCGGCGAGTCGTAGATCGCGCGTTTGCAGCCAAAGGCCTTCAGCCGCAGGTCAGCTTCGAGGCCGACGATCCGATGACCTTGATCGGACTGGCCGCCGAGGGCGTCGCGATCGGCATCACGGGTGACAGCATTGCTCGACGCAACACTGAGCGAGTCGTGGCGTTGCCAATCGAGGGCGTCCGCATGCGCTATTCGATGGCGCTGGCGTGGTCTGAGCGCGGGCCGCACACGCGCGCGATGTCGACGTTCCTGGACTTCGCCTCGGTCTGGCTCGCCGACTGGGGCGCCAAGACCGACGCCCAGGCCCTTCAATCGCCGCAAGCGATCGGCTGATCGGATTCACGCACTTGACCTGAGGCGCGTGCGCAGGCCACCGTTGCGAGTGTTTCGGGGGTCAAAAAACCACGTGCGCATGCCCAACAACGAATCGAAAATGACGCGGCGCTCCGCCTTGGCGATGCTGATGGCGGCCACAGGCGCGAGTCTCCTGGCCGCCTGCGGACCAGCCGTCGCGCCACAGGCGCCTGCAGCCACCGCTCCGCCGGCTGCCGCCGCGCCGACGCAACCCGCCGCCGGCGCCAAGCCAGCTGCCGCCGTGACCAGCATCAGCGCCCAACCCACGACCCCGCCGCAAAGCGTGAAGACGGGCGGGACGCTGCGCTGGGGTCAGGTCGGCGATCTGAACACGATCGACGCGGTTCAGTGGGCGCCAACGCAGAACAACACGCTCGGCCAGGTCAACGAGATGTTGATCGACTACGACGACGATCTCACGATCATGCCGCGTCTGGCCGAGAGCTGGGAGCAGAGTTCGGACAATACCCAGATCAAGCTCAACCTGCGCAAGGGGGTCCAGTTCCACACCGGTCGCGAGTTCACCAGCGACGACGTGGAATACAACCTGATGCGCGCGCGGGATCCCAAGAACCCGTACGCCGCGGTGGTCGCGGTCGGCAGCGGCTGGTGGACCGGCATAGAGAAACCCGACAAGAACACGATCATCCTGAAGTCCGAGAAGCCGCGCCCAGGTGTCTTCGACTTTCTGCAATACCTGCGGATTCTCGATAAAGACACCATGGAAGGTCCGGATGCGACCACGAAAGCAGTTGGCACCGGCGCGTTCAAATTTGTCGAATGGGTGCCGGGCGACCACATTACCCTGGTCAAAAACCCCAATTACTGGGAGTCCGGGCATCCGTACGTGGATGGCGTCAACATCTCCATTTACAAAGACGCGCAGGCGATGGTCGCGGCTATGGAGGCGGGGACACTGGACGTCGCGGACCTCGTCCCAATTCCTGACGCGGACCGACTGCGCAACGATTCGAAGTTCAAGCTGTACCAGACCCACGATCTGGGTCAGTTCTTCTACGCGGCTGTCAACGCCGGCCAGGCGCCCACCGACAACAAGCTCATCCGCCAGGCCATCAACTACGCGATCGATCGCCAGCGTTTCGTGGACACCGTGATGAAGGGCTTTACCGGCGAGCCCCGCGCCCTGCCCTGGGCGAAGTCTTCGCCTGCCTTCGATGCGGAGAAGAACAAGTCATATGCCTTCGACCTGGACAAAGCCAAGTCGCTAGTCGCACAGTCGGGCTTGACCAATGTCCAGTTCGACATTGCCTGGTCCCTGGCTGGTTACGCCTCAGAGTACGAGCAATTGGCCACCATCATTCAGGGCGACCTGGCCAAGATTGGCGTCCAGACGAATCTCAAGCCGCTGGATCCGCCCACATTTACCCAGCAAGGACTGGGCAACAATCCGCCATTCAATGGCATGCGACTCAGTGCGGGTGCGTTTACGCAGTTGAAGGAAGCCGGCTCCGAGTTCGCGCTTTCGCGCACCTTTGGGTACGCAAGCAACGCATCCGGATTCTATGACGACCAGTGGACCCAATTGGCCTCGGGCGTCGCGACGGAGCCGGATGCCGCCAAACGCAAGCAGCTTTACGGCCAGATCAACGACTACTTGCTCGACCAGTCGTTTGCAATGGCGATTACGCCGTATCCGGACATTGTCGGGTTGAAACCGAACGTCATGGACATGAAGTATTTCCTCTCGACCGCGACCAACGATCGCAACATCTGGCTGAGCTGACAGGCACACGGAAGGCGAAACTCAAGGAGCAAAACACACAATGACCACAACTGAAACGCAAGAACTGGCACTGACTCCGACACAGATCGAAGGTCCGTACTACAAAGTTTGTTCGCCCCACCGGTCCTCACTGCTTGAACCGGGCATTAGCGGCACTCCGCTGGAGATCACCGGACAGGTTCTCAACGAAAAGGGCAAGCCAATTCCCGGCGCGGCGCTGGATTTCTGGCAGTCTGACGACAAAGGCAACTACGACATGGTGGGCGATTTCCTGCGTGGCCACGTCTTCAGCGACGACAACGGGCATTACTCCATCGAAACGATCATGCCCGCTTGCTACGAGCCGCGCCAGGCACGGCATATCCATGTGAAGGTTCAGGGCGTCAGCCGGCCGTACACCACCCAACTGTACTTTTCGGATGACGAGGATCGCGTCAAAGACAACTTCTACCAGAAGGAGCTGGAGGTGCAGGTTAGCGATCAGCCGGGCGGTCGCAAACGCGGAACGTTCAATTTCGTGATCCGCCAGGTGACGGAGCAGGAAAACGTGACGCCCGAGAGCCTGGCGGCACGCGTCAAATGACTCCGCGCGCGCGTGCCGTCGAGGCGTATCTGAAGGCGCTGCGGACTGGTGAAGCCTCCGCTACGGTGTCCGCCTCGCGCCATCTGGCGCCGGATGTGGTGCTCGACACCATTGGTGCACACATGTGGGGCAATGGGCCCGAGCACTTTGAGGGCTATGACCAGGTGGTGCCGATGATCACCGGAATTGGGGTGATTACGGGCATCTATCGGACGGCACCCTGGACCGATCCGGTCCCTCTCGAAGACGGCAAACTCCAGGTTTCTGCGCAGATTGGTGGACTGCTCTCGTCGTCGACGCTGACCTTTACGTTCAACGACCAGGATCAGATCGTTCACGTCAATCAGGTGAACGCGGGTGGATCTCCGTCACCGGTCGTCGATCGGATGCCAGACTTCGTCAAGGCGTACGTCAATTCCGCGCTCGCCAACAATACGCCGTTGATCATTGCCTATACCGATTTGAACGGTGCGCCCAATCTGTCATTGCGCGGAAGCACACAAGCGTATAGCGATACGCAACTCAGCATCTGGGTTCGCCACGCCAATGGCGGTATGGCCAATGCGCTGCGCAGCAATCCACGCATGGCGTTGATGTATCGCGATCCGCCGGCTCGAGCCAACCTGACGTTTGAAGGTGTTGGTCATTTCGAATCGGATCCGGACGTGCGCGATCGCGTGTTTGAATTGATGCCCGAGGTGGAGCAAAAGCACGACCCCGGCCGCATTGGCGCCTGCCTGATCATCGACGTCCAGCGGGTTAATGGCAGCACGCCACGCGGTGCGGTGCGCATGCAAGCCGCGGTGCCCGCCGCCGCCACGACCTGAGGAGGTCACTACCAATGGCAATTATCACGGACAAGATTGTGGTCAACGCGGGTGACCGCCAGTATGAGCTGGTTCGCGATTGGGGCCAGCTCCCCTCAGGCTGGCGTTGGGGCCAGGTCGGCGCGGTGGCGGTGGACTCCAAGGACAACGTCCACGTCTTCACGCGCGAAGCGCACCCGTACATTGTCTTCGACAAAACGGGCAAGCTGCTGGACGCCTGGGGCGACGGCATTTTCGAAGATGCCCACGGTCTGTGCATCACCGCCGACGACACGCTGTATTTCGTCGATCGTGAGCCTCAGGTGGTGCTCAAGTTCGACAAAACCGGCAGACACCGCTTGACCTTGGGCCATCGTCACAAGCCGTCGGACACCGGCTACGAACGCGACGTGCGTGAGCCAGCAGGGCCGCTGGCGTCCGGTGGCGGGATGCCGGTCCTCACTGGCGTCAAACATGCGGCCGGGCCGTTCCACCATCCCACGGACGTCAGCGTGGCGCCGACAGGCGAAATTTACGTTAGTGACGGCTATCGCAACAGTCGGGTTCACAAATATGGCAAAGATGGAACGCTGCTGAAATCCTGGGGTGAGCCCGGCAGCGCGCGCGACCTGCGCAACACGAAAGACAAGCCAAACTTCTTTCACACCGTGCACTCGGTCTGGGAGCACCAGGGCAAGGTCTACGTCGCGGACCGCGAGAACAACCGCATCCAGATCTTCACGCCGGACGGCGAGTACCTGGATATGTGGACCGGCTTCGAGCGACCAACCAAGCTGTATGTCGGCGCGGACGGCATGATGTACGTCGCCGAGCTGGAGGATCGCGTCAGCATCGTGGACCTGGAGGGCAACCTGATCGGCCGGTTTGGGAGCGAACGCAGCCACGACCCGGGCAAGTTCTGGGGACCGCACGGCATCTGGACCGACTCCACTGGCGATCTGTACGTGGCCGAAGTCCTGGAAGGTGCGCGCCTCCAGAAGTTTGCACGCACCAAGTGAGGCCATTCCGCTTCGGATTTCAAGCCGCGCGGGCAAACGCGCCTGAGGAGTGGCTGGAACTCGCGCGCTGCGCCGAGTCCGCGGGCTATAGCTGTTTCATGGTGCCCGACCATCTGGGTCGATTGGCGCCGTTTCCGGCGCTGATGGCGGCCGCCTCCGTCACGCGCAACATCAAATTGGCCACCTACGTCCTGAACCAGGATTGGCGACCACCGGCAATCCTGGCGCAGGAGGCAGCGTCGGTCCAGCTCTTGATTGGTGGCCGGCTGGAGCTCGGCATCGGAGCCGGCTGGGCGCAGCGCGAGTACCGCCAGGTTGGCATCCCCTACGACAGTGCCCGCGTGCGCGTGAACCGGTTCGCCGAGTACCTGGAGGTCGTCAAAGGCTCGCTCCACGCCACCACTCCGTTCTCCTTTCACGGAACGTACTTCAACGTGAATGAATACGTGCCGTTGACGCCAGCCGTGGTGCCGCCACCGATCCTGATGGGTGGCGGCTCCCCGCACATCCTTGCGATTGGTGGACGCCTGGCGGACATCATCAGTGTGTCCACGCGTGCGACGCCTGACGGGCGCGTGGACATGCCGAATATTCGGCTGGCTGCCGTCGAGGACAAAGTTCGCCGCGTTCGCGAGGCCGCTGGCGAGCGATTCGGCGATATCGAGCTGAACATGACGGTGCGCGATCTGCGCTTGACCGATGACCGTGCTGCCACCGCGCGCGAGCTGCTGAATCAGTGGGCGGCCGTGCCCATGCGTCTGGCGAACGTGGAGCAGCTAACCGTCGAGGATGTGCTCGACTCGCCGCACATGGCAATCGGAACCGTCGAGCAGATTGTCGAGCAGTTCGAGATCGCGCGCGAACGCTGGGGCTTCAATTACCTGGAGGTGAGCAGCAGCGACGCCGAATCCGTGGCGCCGATCCTCGAACGCCTCAACGGTCGATAACGCTGCGGCAAGCGCTTCCAACGTCTCAACGGGGTTTTCGGCCGCATTCCCAGGGCGTCAACGTGGGCTCAACCGTTACCTGTCCTTAGATCAACCGTTGCTCAACGCCGGCACCGTCTAGTTCAAGGTTAACGAGCGTTCCCCTCTCGAAGCCCCGTTCTTGGAGGCACCCAATCTACATGCGAATACGAGCCTGGTCTCTGCTGGCCGGGGTCAGCCTCTTGCTGATTCTGGCCCCGACAACCTGGGCCGCCTCGACGTCGAGTGCGGTCATCACGAACGGCGTACTAGCTCTGGGGGTCAGTGCGGACGGAGGCCTGTCCGAGGGAACCACTGGCGTCCAATTTGTCGCCAACGGTGCCGAAGCCATGTCGCCGAACTGCACATGCGCACCGATGCTGAAGATTGGCTCCGACCCACTCACCACGTCGCCGGAGTCGTTCTTTTACGGCGGCACGTCGGCCGCTTCGAGCGTGCTGATCCAGGACACCGCGACTGGCGCATCGTTGCGCATGATCGAGCAGTTCCAGCCGTCAGCCAGCGCACCAAACCTGTACGAGGTGGTGGTCACGGTCCAGAACCTCGGCAACGCTGTTGTCGACCCGACGTACACGCGTCCGCTGGCCTGGGCCAACACGCCTGGAAGTCAATTCCAGCTGGACCTCGGCCAGATCGCGCCAGGCGGCTCGGTCGTGTTCCGCGAGTACTTCGGCGCGGGT
>JAFAZN010000007.1 GCA_019239775.1 Chloroflexota bacterium | reverse complement strand
CAGTTCGTGCGCGACTACCTTTCGGTTCAGCACCGCGACAATCCGCAGGCTGGCTGCGCATCCGCCGCCCTACTCGACGAGATCGGGCGCTCCACCGACGCAATCAAGCGCGCCTATACCGACGGCGTGCTGGTCGAGATCGACGACCTCGCCGCGCGCCTGGCGCCTGATGATCCGCAGTCGGCACGCGTGAAGACGCTCAGCGTGTTCGCGCTGATGGTCGGGACGCTCCAGCTCTCCCGCGCCCTGGCTGACCGTCGGCTTGCCGACGCCGTCCTCGAGCAGGGGATCCAGAACGCGCTCGCTTTATTTGGTGACGAGCGTTCCAGCTGACCCACCACGCCACGAGCCGTAAAACGCCTGGGGTCGGCTAACGCCTCCGCATCCTGAAGCGTGGCCTCGCGGAAGCCGAACAAGGCGCGGATCAGGCCGCGATGTGAGACCGGACTGCTGGGCGGCGCTCACGGCACGCCCCGATGCCGTTCTAGGCGCCGCTACTTTGCGCCTGTTGACAGCTTCCTTAACCGAGGGCCAACGAGGACGGGCTGCACGGCAAGCCAAACGTCACAGCACGCGGACGCCAGTCGCGTGCCCCGTCGACTGAACGAGGCCAGCGAACGAGCCGAGTGCTTGTCGTGTTGACAGTCGCGCTGCTTGCGCGGAGCGTTATTGCGCTCGCGCAAAACAGATCCCCGCAGGTAGTTCAGGTGACGTACGAAAGGCTAGCGGAGTGGACTTGTCGCATCCACACTCCGACGTCGTCGACGATTGTGGGCCTCGGTTGCGGCGCGGAGTACTGGGATCCGGATCCGACCCACTACGAAGGTTGGCTCGAGCTGCGGGATCGCTACAAGGCGCTCCGCAGAAAGAAGACGAACCGCGACTTGCCTTTGAGCTGTCCGGCCATCTGCTCGAGGAAGTCGTAGCCGCCGGGGGTGGCGTCGAACACGCCATCAACCAACTGCGAGGCGCAGTAGCCGATCTCACAAAGGTGCCAATCGAGAATTCGGCCAAAGGACCGATTGGTCTCAGTTTTCCAGCGGCCACTGAGGCTTTGTACGCGTTCGGTGACGTGATTAGGTGGGCACGTGCCGTTGAGGAGCGGCTCGACAGACGTCCACCTTCTCGACACAGCGGGAAGATGAGAAACCAGGGCTTGTTACCCACGCTCAAACCCCTCCGTCTCAAGAAGCGTGTCGAATGGCTTGTCAAACAACTACGGGCAGGACCCGTGGGTGAGTGCAGGCTGCTGGCCAATTTCACGTTGCACGCCGCGCTTGCGCGAAATCCCTTTGCTGGCGCTCAACGAACGGCAGATGGGGCGGTGACACTACCCATTCCGGATCCACCAGCGCACCCGATCAACCATTGGTACCTATTCACGTGCAACGACGGACGCGACGGGATTGCTTTTGCCGAGGAAGTGAGGAAGTCGATTCAGGTATTTATCGACGATCTTCTGAACGCATTCGAGAAGGCTGCTCCCAAGCGTTTACGCCCTCAGAAAGGCCCGTGACCTGGCGGATACAGGCACGCGCTGCCCGGACGGAGCCCGCCGCCTGCGAGGCGAGTGTTCAGCTCGAGTTTGAAACACGCCAAAAGGCCGCATAAATCTCGCGCGTGGCCGCGATGGTGGTACCGAGCTTGTCAGCGAGCGGCATGACGGCGTCATCGCGGGTGATTGTGGTCCTGGAGCGGGCGGTCCAACCTGATCGAACCAGCCGCTGGCCAATCCGGGCCGCCGCCTGCTGCGAAAGGACGAGTTCCGCGGGCTGGTTCTCTGTGGGCAACCTTAGCATAGAGGCGTGCTGAGACCGCTGTCGGTGCCCAGCGCCAGGTTGACGCCGATAATGACGGCGCAGTCGTGTCTGATTGATGATTAGCAGCCGCCAAGGGCCGCAGCTCGAGGAGCCACTGATCGTTTGCGAGGGGGGCTCAGACACGATCTATCTCAAACATGCGATTCGAAGACTGGCCAATGAGTTCACCCTACTGGCCCGTACGTATTGACCCAGGGGCGGCCGAGCACCGCCCGACGTGCCTCACAAGCAGGCCTAGGCAGCGTCTTCGGTCCCGAACGTCTGGCGGTGCCAGCGCATCACGCGGGCCTCAATGTCGACGATGAGCCACCAGCTTGCCGCGTCGCGTGGGTTGCCGCAGACCGCCCCCGGGTTGGCCATGCAGGCACCGGTTGCGAGCCAGTCGTAAGACTCGCCCGGGACAGGCCGCACCGCGCGCGTAGCGGCGCCGTCGTACACGAACAGGGCCGCTTCATGCGTATGGCCGACAAGTCCGAGCGATCCCAAGGGGCGGCCAGGCAGGATTCTGGCGGCAGACGCCTCAGTGAGGAACCCGAGCAGGGGGTGGCGCGGCGAGCCGTGCCAGCAGTCGATGCCGTGACGGCTGGCAAATGCGCGGCTCGACAAACGGAACACGTCGCGTCCGCGGGCGACGACCCGGTCCGGCCCGAGCACCCAGGCGTCGTGATTTCCCGCGATCAGCAGGTCGATTTGGGAAGCCGCGCCTACGAGCTCAGCCGTGACGGGCTCGCGTCCGACCAGATCCCCCAGGCACCAGCGTTCGTCGACCCCGGCTGCTGCCATGGCGGCAAGCACTGCCAGCAGCCGGTCATGGTGACCGTGCACGTCGGAGCCAACGCCAATCCTCACCCGAGCATCATTCTCGTCCACCTGGCGGCGTTGCGACCGTATGGTGAACGTCGCGCAGAGCGACTGCGGCGCATGCGTCGGGTGTCGCGGACGTTCGCGCGGCTGATGACTTCGTTCTTCGAGGCCGGTCGCGCTCGACGGGCCCGATACTACGAGGCCTCGCGCCAGGGTCGCGAAGACGTGAAAGCCGCACTGGGCGCGATCTCGATTGGACCCGACCGTCTACCAGCCGAAGCGTTCACTGACGAGCTCCACGAGGCGTTGCTCGTGTGAGCTCCCTGTAGGGCCACGCCGAATCCGCACCTGGCCGTCAGCCGCTGGCAATGCCCGCTTGAAAGATCGCCAGGCCCTCGGCCTGCTTCGCCGGCGTGCATTCCACCGTGCCCCAGGTGCGGACGATAGCCTTGGCCCACGTCGCCCAGTCGAGCATCGTCTGGTGGTGGCGGCGCAGGTACTCCCACACGAGCGCGTTCACGTGGATCCGCTCGGGGTACGGCCCCACACTCTCGACGTACTGACGTGCCAGCGCGTTGCCGATCGCCAGCCGAGCTCGCGCGTGTTCGACGATGCCCTCGAGCGTGGCGACAAGCGCCTCGCGGTCTGCCTGGTCGGCATAGAGGACTCTGAGCAGGCCCTCGAACTCCAGATCGGGTGGTGCGGAGGGTTGCGCGAGCCAGGCCTGCAACGCGTGGCGACCTCGAGAGGTGATCGCATAGCGCGTGCGGTGCCGCCCGCCTGGCTCGCGCTGCGCATCGGCGAGGCGATGCGCAACCAGTTTCTTGGGCTCGTCGTAGAGGCGTGACTCGGCGCGCGGCCAGATGACGCGCAGGCTGCGCTCCATCTGCTTGGCGAGTTGATAGCCGGTCGCGGGGCCGATGGCGAGCAAACCCAGGACGGCGTAGGAGGTCGTCGTCAATCGAGCCGCAGGCGTGCTTGACAATCCTCTCAATGAGAGGATAATACCGCGCATGACGCTCGGATCGGCCGTCCTGAACCAGCACAACGTGGTCAGCGTTGCCAGAGAGCTCGCTCCGCAGGTGGCCGGCTGCGCCACCGAAGCTGAAGCCGCGCGGGACGTGCCTGAACGCCTGATAGGGGCGTTGAGCCACGCCGGTCTGTTCTCAATCTGGGTCCCGGCTGCACTCGGCGGAGCAGAACTGGGCTTCCGCGACTTCGTCGATACGGTGATCGAGGTCGCGCGGATCGATGGATCGGCCGGCTGGGTACTGTTTGTCCACGCCGTGTATGGCGCCCTGGCCGCCTACCTCGACGAGCCCGCGGCGCGCGAGATCTTCCGCCCATCGGCGAAGGTGGCCGGCTCGCTCAACCCGACCGGTCGCGCCGTGCCCGTCGACGGCGGCTACGTCGTGAATGGCCGATGGACCTTTGGCAGCGGTATCAACCACGCTGATTGGGTGCTCGGCAACTGCCTGACTGCCGGCCCGGAGGGACACACCCCTCGGCCGATGATCGCCCTGTTCCCTCGCGAGCAGTGCACCGTCCACGACACGTGGCGCGTGAGCGGCCTTTCCGGCACCGGTAGCCACGACTACAGTGTTGACGGCGTGTTCGTCCCGGTGGGCCGTACGTTTCCGGCTTTCAGCGCGCCTCCACGTCAACCCGGTCCGCTGTACGCGGCGCCCTTTATCACCCTGTTCGCGGCAACCGTCGCAGCGCCTGCGCTCGGCATGGCTCGCGGTGCAATCGACGCCGCCCTGGAGGTCGCCAGTCGCAAGACGCCCACCGGGAGTGGCAGCTTGCTGCGCGACCGTCCGTCGGCTCAGGCGGCGCTCGCCCGCGCCGAGGGTCTCTTCCAGGCCGGCCGCGCGGGCCTGGTCGAGACGGTTGAGCAGATGATCGCCAGGGCGGCGCAGGGTGAGGTGTCTTTGCGGGAGCGTGCCCTGGTGCGCATCGCCACGGCCCACGCCACCGCCAGCGCCGTGGCTGCGGTGGACCTGGCGTTCGAGGTGGCCGGGTCGACCGCCAATGACCTGGTCTGTCCACTCCAGCGGTTCTCGCGCGATGTGCGCGCGGCGGCCCAACACATCGCGGTTGTGCCGAACAACTTCGAAATCGCGGGCCGCGTCCTGGTCGGCCTCGAACCCGGCACGCCGCGCTTCTGAACCGCCCGGCGCCGGAGTTAGCGGCGACGGCGGGCGAGGAGGTGGTGGGCCTGGACACGGCCGAGGAGCTTGATCAGGTGCTCCTGTTCGGCGAGGTCCGGCGCACTCATCCACTCCATCTCAGCCCGCACCGGGGGCGGGCCCATCGCGCGGACCAGGTTCCTGCCGGCGTCGCGAGTTGCCGGAATCCGTTCGCTACCGAGCGAGGAGATCGTGCGGGCGCGCTGGATGGAGCCAGTCCGTCACGCACTCGGGTCGAAGATGGAAGCAGCCGGCGGGCGGGGCTGGCGATGTCACTACTTCAGGATCCCCGTGTGGCAGCCTACACGCCCGTCGCTGCTCCGACTGGCGTATCGAGGGAAAGGACCCAGCGGGTCCAACGTGGAGGAACCTTGCACGGCTGCTAAATGTCGGTAGCTATGTTCCCAGCTCTGGCCTGGGTAGATGGGATCGCCGCCAGGTGGTGAGCCAGGAAGTCCCCAAGGCGCTGCATCGCCTGGCGGGACTCAGGGAACGTGCCCTGCGCGGCGAAGATGTGCCAGAGGCCCGGCCACACCTCCAGCGTGGCGTCCACTCCGGCCGCGCGGGCGAGCTCCACCAGCCGCCGCGCGTCATCCAGCAGCAGCTCATCCTCCCCGACCTGCACCAACACGGGCGGCAGTCCGCGCAAGTCGGCGTAGAGCGGCGATGCCAGCGGGTGTCTTGGATCCGCATCACCCAGGTACTCGCGCGCCTGCAGGTGCAGGTCTTCGGGCCTGAAGCACGGGTCGATACCCGCCTTCGTGCGCATCGAGTCGCCGGTGCCCGCCAGGTCGGTCCAGGGTGAGATGCACACCAGCGCCACCGGCAGGGGTATGCCCGCGTCACGGGCCGAGACGGCGAGCGAGATCGTCAGTCCGCCGCCGGCGGAGTCGCCCGCCACAACCACCCGCGCCGGATCGGCGCCGTATTCCTCAATGAGCCAGCGGTAGACGGCCAGCGCGTCGTTGACAGCGGCGGGGAAGCGGTGCTCCGGCGCCAGCCGGTAGGCCGGCAGCAGCGCCCGGACGCCCGCGGCCTGCGCCACCATCTCGGCCACCAGCCGGTGCGTGGCGAAC
>JAFAZN010000456.1 GCA_019239775.1 Chloroflexota bacterium | reverse complement strand
CATCGCCGTCCGCGCCGGGCATCACTGCTGTCAGCCGCTGCACCGCCTGCTGGACGTCGCCGCCACGCTCCGCGCGAGCTTCTACATCTACAACACCCGCGACGAAGTCGATGCCCTGGTGGACGCCCTGACCACCGCCCGCAAGCTCTACCAGCGGCAGGTCTAAGGCCGGACTTCGCGCAAGGCCGGGCCGTACTATTCGACGTAGTGTTTGACGCCCAGTACGTCTTCGGGCCTGCCACGCGGTTGCAGGCCCAGGCGATTGGCGAGCCGGGCCACCGCACGTTCCGGTTGATGGTGGAAAGCAGCGACGGTCGCGCAGCCGCGCTGTGGGTGGAAAAGGAGCAGCTGCAGGCGCTTGGCCTGGCGGTCGAGCAATTGCTGTCCGAGTTTCAGGGCCAACCCGGCGGCCGTCCGCCGCATCAACCACCAGCCGAGACGTTTCCGCCCAACCCGACGGTGGACTTCAAAGTCGGTCGGTTGGCATTAGGCCAGGATGAGAGCGAGCTTGAGACCGGTCCGCGCTACGTCCTGCTGGTCTACGACCTGGAGGGTAGCGGCTCCGATGAAGAGGAGCCGACGCAGCCCGCCACCTTCGCCTGCCGCGCCACGCGCGACCAGTTGCGAGCGCTGAGCCGCAACATCTCGGAGGTTGTGGCAGCCGGCCGCCCGCGGTGTCCGCTCTGCGGCGAGCCGATGGATCCACAACAGAAGTCGCACGGCTGCGTGCGAGCCAACGGCCACCACGTGTAGTCGCGTAAACGACTTGTATTCGCCACACCCCAGGCGTAGGCTGTTGTGAAAGCCGCAGACCGAAGTCAAGGAGGGCTCAGGCGTGGGCCGCATCATCGTCGCAAATCGACGCGGACATCAGCTCGTCGAGTGGACTGCCGACACTGATACCGAGGAGGCGCGCGAAGGCATCCTCGAGGCCGAGCGCATCTTGCGGGAGGCACGTGATAAGGGCTGCGCCGTATCCAAGAAGGTCGGGACGCAGCATGTCCTGGACGATGGCCCGTTCGATCCGTACGCCGAGGAGTACCAGATCATCGCGCCGATCGCCGGAGGCTAATCTTCCCGCCCAATAAGACGAGAAGTGTCGATCCTCGAGCCGCTGCACTCCGCGTGGCGGCGATTACTGGCGTGGGATCTCCTGCCCACGCCAGGTCCAGAGGGCGCCCGCCGCGACGGGCCCATCGAGCGCCCATGGCGCTACTACTGGGATCACCTGCCCAAGCGCACCGCGGGCGCTGATTTCTCCGCGCGCGATTACCAGGACGCGCGCCAGCGAGCGGAGGAAGTCGCGCGCACCACGCTCGGTGACGATCTGTGGCAGCGCCTGATGATGGACGGCTACCTGGACGTTCCGTCGAAGCGCTATTCCGGGGTGACCTACCGACTCACGATCGGCCACCGTATCCGCGTGATCTGCGCGCCGGGTGCCAGATCGCCGTGGCCGTACGAGTACCTGTGCATCAATCCGACGTATCCGCTGCCGGAGCTGGAGTTTTTCGCCCACCTGTACCTGTATGCGCGCGATCGCGAGGACACGCTGGTGAGAGTGGCGGCCCCGCAACCCTGGGACCAACGTCTGGGGCGAACGTTCTAAGAGAAACAGAACTCGGCTACGCCTGGCGGAGGAGCCGCTCCATCAGTAGTCGCAGGGCGACCATGGGCTCCAGTGCGGGCGAGGTGCGCAGCAGGTCCGCGAAGAGGCGACCGGCGTCGCGACCGCGGGCTTCGGCCATATCCACCAGTTGGCCTGCCTCTGCCTGGACGTCCAGCCAATCAGGCGGAGGCTCGCGATCCACATACACGCGGTCCAGGTACTGCTGGGCGCGCTCATCGCCGCCAAGTTCGAAGCCGCGATAGAGGTCGATAAGTTCCACCGGCGGCAGTCCGTGCTCCAGCCGTTCCTCGATCGCGAAACGGCGGATCCGCGTCTGCGCATCTGACGCAAGGTCCAGCATCTCGGGCTGCCGGTCGTTCATGCGTTCGTAGACCGAATCGATGTCATCCTCGGCCTCGAGCGCATCCAGGTCGTCCGGATCGTCGAAGATGGACCGCGCGGAGCGCTGGCCGGACGATGCGCGGTGCGGCATCCCAGCTAAGCGCGCCAGTTGTTCGAGGGCATCCTGGCCCGCCATCGCTACGCCAGTGGCTCGGCGCCAGGCAGCCGCTAGGTCCACTCCGCGATCGCGTGCACCCGCTTCTAAATCGACGACGCGGTCTTCCACGTTACGCCAGTCATCCGGCATCTCGCGCAACATGAAGCGCCGATCGGCATAGCGCACGGCGTCAACTTCACCGGCGAGGTCGGCGTACAGCGCCACCACCGCGTTCGGGGCAACGCCCTGCTCCAGCGTACTGGTCACGATGTAACGGACAATGCGCCCAGCAGCCTCGGGTGTCAGGTCCACGAGGTTGGGCTCTGGATCAGGCGGGCGTGGACCATCGTCGGAGTCGATGTGGTCCACCGGGCGGTCGATCGGTGCGGGGTCGAGATCGCGCGGGGCGTTCACTATTTCAGCGCCTCTTGCGAGGTTTTATAGCACTCCGCGCGCCAGAGCGAACCGTTTTGTCTCGTGACGTGTCAAGTCCGCGCATCTTTCGCAGGACAAACGGTGGAATTCGTCGCGGTCGCCGATCGCGTGACCCGGTTGAACCGAAGCCGTTGTCTTCCTCCGGCAGCAACTGTACGTCCCAGTCGACGTCTTCCTCATCGGTCGCTTCGGGCAAACCGCCGATCGCCCACTGGTAGCTCGCGCTGACCACGCCGCGTCGCAACAGACCGTCGGCTTCGTCGAGCAGCGGCACCAGCCGCGTTCCGAGCGGCCCTTGCATCGCCGCACCGCGCAACTGCCCCACCAGGTCGAGCGTTTTCTGGAGGGCGCCGACCAGGTCGCCTTCCTGTAAGCGCGCACGTTGCGCGATCGTGGCGAGCTCGTGTCCTTCAGCCCAGGCCAGGGCAACGCCATGAAAATCGACCGGCAGCGGTCGCGACATTTGCAAGCCATGTCGTTCTTCCTCGCGTAAAACGCCACCGTGGAGCGCATCCAGAATCTCGCGTAGACGATGCAGGCGACGCGTCAGTGGCAGCCCACGGACGGCACCTTCGCGGTCCATCGCAAACCAGGAGAGCGCTTCGGCCAGCTCGGGCGGTTCGAGCGCCTCCAGCTGCTGGTTGGTGAGTAGCTCGCTGAGCGTGAGGGCGTTGGTGTCGAAGAGACTGCGCAGATATGGCGCCTTCGGCGTCGGCTGACCGTCACGCAGGTAGTCGTACCGTTCGAGCACGCGTGCGAGGCCTTCGACGGTTCGCCGAGCCTCGATCGTTGCCTCTCGTCGGGCACGTCGAAGTTCGTAATCGACGCGGCTCAACTCGTGAGTACGTTCCCGGACTTCCTCTCGCGAAAGCTGTTTTTCACCTGAACGGTCCGCCTCGAAGGCGTCCTCGAGGGCTTGCTTGCGCTCGGTGAGCTCCTTCAAGGTGCGGTCGTGCTGGAACCGCCGCAGGCTGCGCGCGTACAGGTCTGCGAGCCGCTCCTCATCTTCGGGTCGGAGCCAGAGGTTCATGGCGGTGGAGTAGGTTGGTCGGAAGGCACTTTCGAGCGGCAGCAGGTCGCTCGTGAGCACGCGCATGGTCTGCGCGAAGGTCACCCAGTGCGAGTACATCAGCAGCGACACCCCACGTTCGTCGATACCGCGGCGACCGGCACGGCCAGTCATCTGGCGGTACTCGTTGGGGGTGAGAAGCCGCCGGCTCTGGCCGTCGTACTTGAGCATTTCGCCGATGACCACGGTGCGGGCAGGCATGTTGATGCCGAGTGCGAGGGTGTCGGTGGCGAAGACGGCGCGCAGCTTGCCCGCCTGGAAGAACTCTTCCACCAGGAGCTTCACCTGCGGCAGCAGCCCTGCGTGGTGCACGGCCACGCCGCGTGGCAGGAAGCGGCCGAGCAGCATGGCGACCTGGCGCAAGTTGCGATCCTCAGGGCTCAAATCGCTCAAACGCGCCTTTGCGTCTCTGATCAGCTCCTGTGCGTGTGGCACGGGTTTGAGAGCAACGCAGCTTGATGCCGCTTCCTCCGTGGCGCGTCTGGAGAACAGGAAGTAAATCGCAGGCGTGAGCTCTTCGCCTTCCAGGTAGCGCAGCACTCGCCAGGCGGCGGGCATTTCGCGTGGATCCTTGTCAGAGCCCACCTCGCGGGACTCACCGCGGAAGCCGCCCGATGAGACGCCACCCCAGCGCACCCGCCCAGCCAGCTCCCCGCCGACGGCGCGGAGGCGCCGAGCGTTTTCGGTAACGACCTCGCCGACGTCGTTGAGAACCGTGAAGACCTTGAACGTGTGCTTCTCGGGATCGGCGTCGGGCAGCCAGTACCGGTGCTCGAGTGGCACCGCGCGCTGCTCGTGGAACACGCAGGACAGCTCGCCGTGGGCATCGCGGATCCATTCGGCGACCTCGGCCGCGTTCGGCACCGTCGCCGAAAGGCACACCAGCGGGACGCCTTTCGGCGCCAGGAGGATGGCTTCTTCCCAGGCTGTGCCGCGTTCCGCATCGCCCATGTAATGGACCTCGTCGAAGACAATGGCGCCGACGTCCTCCACGCTCGCGCCCGTGACCAGCATGTTGCGGAGCACCTCGGTCGTCATGACGAGGATCGGCGCCTCGCGATTGACCACCACATCGCCTGTGAGCAGGCCGACCTGGTCATCGCCCCAGATGGCGCGGAAGTCCCGGTACTTCTGATTGCTCAGCGCCTTGATCGGCGTGGTGTAGATCGCCCGTGCGTTGTACTGGCGAGCCATGAACATGCCGAATTGGCCCACCACGGTCTTGCCAGTACCGGTCGGCGCGGCAACGAGCACCGAGTGGTGGTTCGCCAGCGCCTTGATGGCGTCGAGCTGAAAATCGTCAAGTTGGTACGGCAGGCTCGTCGTGAACGCCTGGACGAGCTCTTCAGGACTCATTGCTGGACTCGTTGAGCAGTGTACGTTCGCAAGGTTCTGGCCAGATGCGTTGAGGCCAGTGTGCTCCAAATTACGCTGCTGCTGGCGTTTGAATACGTGTGCAGTACGCTGACGGCACAAGTTTCAGGGAGAGGAACTGGTAGACGTGGGGGATCCGATCGCCAATTTTGGCTTGCCCATCGCCGTAGCGCTGACCCTGGCATTGCTGGTTGTTCCACCACTCGTGCACCTGTGGACGGGTTGGGAGCTACGCAGGTCGGAAATCGTAGGACAGCTCTCTGGCCGTGGTATTCGGTTGTACTTCTTGCAGTTCCGCCCGGCTGTGGTGCTGGGCAAAAACGACTCGCCGCGTGACAAGTTCAAGCACCAGTACGGCGTCAGTTACGGCCGACGCCATTACGTGATCCCGCTGATCCTGCTCACACTGATCGGAAGCTTCCTGCTCTGGTTGGTGATTCGTTTTGGCGTCAATTCGATCATAGACAAGACCGCCAAGGACGATTTGCCGGTGCTCGCCGTCGCCGCGGTGGCTGGCGCCTACCTCTGGGTGGTCATGGATCTCGTGCGCCGCTGCCATAGTCGAGAGCTTTCGCCGTTCGACATCAACCGCGCGAGCTTGCGTCTCATTGTCGCGATCCCGCTGGGCTATGCGTTTGCCGCGACCTTCGGCGAAAACGGCGCGTGGCTGGCCTTTTTATTAGGCGCGTTTCCGCTCGACACACTCACGCTGTATGCCAGGAAACTGGTCAACACGCGTCTGAATCTCAATGCGGACGATCCGAATGTCAGCGATCTGACCCAACTGGATGGCATCACCAAAGACATTGCCGACCGTCTGCGCGACGTCGGCATCTCCACGATTAACCAGCTCGCTTTCGCGGATCCGATCGATCTTTCGATTCGCACCAACCTCGAGATGAGCTATGTCACGGACTGTGTCAGCCAGGCGCTTGCGTATGACTACCTGCAGGACAAAATGAGCTTCGCGAAGAAATACTTCCTGCGAGGGGCGGTCGAGATCAACACGCTGGTGAACGGGCTCCATAGTAGCCACGCCGATCATGTGGCTGAAGCTGAGGCGACGCTGCAGAAGCTGGCAACCGACCTCCAAATGGACGAGGCGGTGCTTCGGCGGGCGCTCGAAGTCGAGGTTGCAGGCGACACGCACACCCAGTTCCTGGCCGACCTGCAGCTCTCGGATGCGATTTCCGACGCCACGATGTCGACTGTCCAGGCGGATCCCAGTGACATTCCGGCGGACGGGACGACGCAATCGCACCTGACGGTCCGGTTGCGCAGCGCTGAAGGTAGAACGGTCCGAGGAGAGGCAGTCAACATCACCGTCCAAAACAAGCACGATGTGGTGATTCTCCCCGAGCCGACCGCGAGAACCGACGATGAAGGGATCGCGCGATTCACCGTATCCAGTCGCGAGCCGGGCGAGGCGATCTTTGCCGCGACGGACACAATGGAGAACGTGAAAATCGAGGCTACGAGCACGGTCAGGTTTAGTGCTGTGGTGCTGGCTCCCGTGGTCGCCCCCGCGAACCAGCCACCGCCGGTCAACGGCGAGGTTGAGCAACCGGCTGTGGTGAGTTGAAGCAGCACCGCCGGATTGGACGGAACCGCTACTGAGTCTGGCGCGGTGAACACGCACGTCGAAATTCGAGGCGAGGATTTCTGGATCGACGGGAGTCCGACATATGCGGGCCGCGTCTGGCAGGGTCGCCGCATAGAAGGCCTCCTGCTGAATGCGCGCATGGTGCAGGCCACATTCGACGACCTGAATCCGGAAACGCGTGGTCGCTGGGCTTATCCGGATACGCAGGCATGGGATCCGGAGCGGAATATCCGCGAATTCTGCGAGGCGGTTCCGAGTTACCGTTGCTTCGGACTTCTCGGCGTGACTGTCAATTTGCAGGGTGGGAGTCCGGAGGGCTACTCGCGGGATCAGCCCTGGGAGAATTCCGCCTTCGACGGATCCGGCGCCTTCCGCCTGGCGTATGCGGACCGCGTGCGTCGGGCGATTGAGGCCGCGGATGCGTGCGGCATGGTCGTGATCGTCGGCTACTTTTACCAGGGTCAGGACGAGCGCCTCGCCGACGAGTCAGCGGTGCTTCGTGCGGTCGACGAGGCGACGACGTTTTTGCTCCAGGGTGGCTGGCGGAATGTCCTGGTGGAGATCAATAACGAGTGCAACACACGCTACGAGCATCCGATCCTTCAGCCACCGCGCGTGCACGAACTCATTCAACGCGTCCAGGAGCGCGGCAATGGCCGACTTCTGGTGAGCACCAGTTATGGCGGTCGAGGCCGCATCCCGGATGAGTCGGTTGCACAGGTTGCCGATTTCATTCTCCTGCACGGAAACGGAACCGCCGATCCCGATTTGATTGCGGACCAGGTCCAACGCACCCGCTCAATGAGCAGCTATCGCGGCCAGCCGATTGTGTTCAACGAGGACGATCACTTCGATTTTGACGCGCCCTGGAACAACTGCCTCGCCGCGATCGACAGCCATGCGTCATGGGGATACTTCGATCCCGGCGCAGGCGCCGGCGGCACCGCCGCCCGCGGCGACTACGAGCAAGGCTTCCAGCTCCCGCCAGTGAATTGGACCATCAACACCGCCCGAAAGCGGGCCTTCTTCGACCTGGTGCACCAAATCACGCACCCTGCGCCATAACGCCGAGATTATCGCTGCGTACGGAGGGCGTAGCGAGATCAACTCCAGGTCGCAGAGCTATTTGGATGACATGCCGCGGTCGGCGAGAAAGAAGTGCGCACCGTTGACCACAAGCGCCGACGGCACGTGCATGGGATCGCGTCCTGTGAGATCGACCTCCCAGCCCGCAGCGAGCAGTCGCTGCGCTACGGCGTACCCGATCGCGCCCGTACCCCCAAGGATCACAGCCCGAGGCAGGTCAGTACTCCAGTGGTCAATCGCCTAGCCCAAATGCGCTGAACGGGTCGCTGGCGAGTGGATCTTCGGAGTCGGAGTCGGTCTTCGGCCGGTTGAGGGGGAGGCCCGGTTCGCCTACGAATACCTTTGAGACAATCCATTTGTTCGGACTCTCAACTGGATTGATGTCGGCGTTGCTCACCAGGAGCGAATTACCGAGAAAGGCCAGGCCCCAGGGCGAATCGAAGAGTGGGCTCGAAAAGCGGCGAATCTCGTTGCCAGCGGGGTCGAGGACGGCCACCTGATTTGGCCCCAGCAGGCCTACATAGAGATTACCCGACCTGGCGAACGCCAGGCCTGACGCCTGTGGTGGAGCCTGGCCGGCGGCGGCCGGGAAACGGTGCACCAGCTCCAGGTCGGAGGCCTGCGGGTGTTCCACGAGTCGCAGACGATAGATGAGCGCGTCGCCTGGAAACACGGCCGAAATCGTGATCGAAAAGTAGAACCACTTACCTGACGGATCGATGCGTCCGCCTAGCGGTCCGCCCGCAAAGCCGAACTGGCCGAGCAGCCGCGGATCGGTGAAATACACCGAGGCGGTGCCGTCGGGCGCGATACGCCACAACCGCGGCTTGTCGTCGGTCATCAGCAGGTTCCCAGCGCGATCGAAGGTCAGATCGTTCCACATTGTGGTGTGCCAATCGCCCGTGTTGAACGGAGGCGGCGGAGTGGAAAAGACGTCGAACGTCGGCGTCCTCTGCCCGATGTGAAGGCGCAGAATGCGCCCGTTCATATCAGCGACATACAACTGGTGAGCACGTCCTTTATTACCATCGAGCGCGAGCCCCCACAGTCCCATCGTTGCGTCCGGCATCGTTGGAACGTTGGTCGTCTGCAGCAGGTCTCCGTCCTTATTCAATGCGAAGACGCGTTCGCCAGCCGAATTCGCTTGCGACGCGAAGAAGTCGCCCCGGCTGGTATCGACATAGATCTTGTCTTTGTCGACGGCGATGCCGAACGGGTGGCCCGGGAATGGCAGAGTGGAAAAGACGCTGGTGTCGCCGATTTTCTGGCTCTGTGCCTGCACACTGGCCAAAGCCGGACCGAAACCGAGCACGAATGCACAGGCTGCAACTGGCACGGCAACACGAATCGCCAGGTTATGAAATTTCCGCCGCCCAGTCGGCGGCCGCGAGCGATTCGGAACTACGTCAGTCATCGAGAGTGTCTCCTTCTCATCGGCAGAAGTACTTGCTCCGCCAACTAAGGAGACGGTCGGCACGAACCAGATTCATCGGTCCACTTCCAATGCCGGCTGGAGCACCTTGCCGCCCGGGGCGCGGCTGTGGCGACTATTATCTGGCGTGTGCCGCCTGGTACATCCGCGGACGTGCTCGCTCGCGCGTTTTCGAGCACGCATGCTCGCGCGGCGGTTTTTGCGCGGGTTCGACTTGGAGCTCCCTGGCGACTGGCAATCCCGGCCGCCGAACACGCCGGGTTTCATATCGTGGAGCAAGGCCAGTGCTGGCTCCAGCCCCTCGACAATGCGCCGCTTTTGCAGCTCGCCGAGCGGGACCTGGTGCTCGTTACCAACGGTGTCGGTCACGCTTTAGTCGATAGCCCCACCTCGAGCGCCCCATCCCAGGACATTCGCTCACTGGCCGGTTTGTCGAGAGGAGAGATTGGGGCTGGTGGGCGCGGCTCCACGACCTCGCTCGTGTGCGGAGGCTACGTGCTCGAGGCCTCGCCGCATCGCCTGCAGCGAATGCTGCCGCCGTGGATCCACGTAACACATCGCGATGCACCAGACGAGATTCGAGCAACACTCGAGCTCCTGTTGTCCGAACTCGCAAGGCCCGGGTCCGGCGGATCGCCAACCATCATCGCCCGGTTGACCGATGTCCTGCTCGTGCAGGCGTTGCGCAACTGGCTGGCAAGCGCCCCACCGCAGCAACGCGCACTGCTCGTGGCGCTCGACGACGCCCCGGCGGGTCGCGCCCTGGCCTCGCTCCACAACGGCGTCGGTAACTGGAGCGTGAAGACGCTGGCGCAATCGGTCGGTCTATCCGCCGCTGCATTGCGGCGACAAATCGGCGACCTCACTGGTGAGCCACCGCGCGCCCACCTCATTCGTGAACGGATGGAACTGGCGGCGCAGCTGTTGCGCGAGACGGCTGCACCAATCGCTGAAATCGGGAGTCGAGTCGGCTACCGGTCGGAGTACGCATTTAATCGAGCCTTTCGCCGCCACCATGGCATAAGCCCCGGCCGGTATCGTGCAAGACGAGCGCTTGACCTTGAAGCCTAACTAAGCTCCAGGCCACGGGTTGTTGACGACGAACAGCCAGCTCCCATCGGCTTGACGACGAGCGACTTCCACCGCCGGATGTTCCGGTACCTCGATGGCTGATCCGTCCGGAGCAACACCGCTGAAGGCGCCAACCGAGTGCATCAGTGCGATCTCTCCAGCGATAATGACATTCGCAGTAGTGACGCGCAGCTGGCCACGCAACGCGAGGAACGGTGCAATTTCGGTACTGATTGCGTCGGCTCCGAGCGCGACACCGCCAGCTTGTTTGACGAGCGCTGCGCCAGGCTCGTACAGCGCCAGATAAGCGTCGAGGTCGCCGCTGCTGACGGCCGCGGCAATCAGTTGATGAAGCTCTTGCGGACTGCTAGCCGGCACGTCAACTCCATATGGTCCAGGTGTGCTGGCGAGGGTACGGACTCCACCAGGCGGCGCCAATGACCGCATCGCGCGCAAAGTTGTCCGATTCGCGCCGGCGTGCAACTGCAAAGGGATGCGGTATCAGGGTTGCAGTAGCGCCGCCTTTGCTGCGCTGGTGTCGTACACGATGCGCTGCGGCTTTTTGGGATCAACCAGCAACGCAATCCGATCGCCCGGCGACGGAAGGTTCCCCAGCATGTAGAGCCCATCCAGCACAGCCTCGTAGGCGGGCACACAATGCGGCCCGCGGCCGGTGCAATCCAGACCACCGTGCCGAGCAGGATGAGCACCCACAGTCCCAGCGCACGCGACCGGCGTCAGAACGTGGCCAAAAACGCCCAGGAGCGTCAGCGCGCCGGGGACCAGCACAGCAACACACCATCTGGCCAGCAGTGCGTAGAGTCGGACCATAGGCAAGGCGGCTCTTGCGAGCATACCCCGCCTAAAGACGCCTGGCTCACCATGCCGCCGCTGCCGCACGCGTACCAGGGGCGTGACGCAATCGGCGCGTTCCTGCGTGGCGCTGAGGAGCGGCGCGGCGCGCCCATGCGGATGATTGCGACGCGCGCCAACGGACAGCCGGCGTTCTCGCCTGTGTGATAGGAACGCCTGCGCGGCGGCGTACGTTAGGGCTGTGCCGGGCCCGGGTCGCGAATCTCGATGCTCTTGACCGTCGAGACGTAGCGGCCACCGCGTTTGTCGCCCGGCACCACCAGGCGCGCCATGCCCTGCTTGTCGCCCATCGGCTTGTCGTCCTGTGAATACGCCAGCAGAATGGGCGCGCCGCCGAACTCGGGATCAAGCTCGCCCCAGCCAAGGGCAACCTGGTAACCGTCGGCGCCGGTCACCATGACCGTCACGCGGAGCTTGGCGTTGTTGCCGTCGGTCGGCAGCTTGGCACCTCCGGCCGCGTCGAAGACATTCAATAAACGTGTGCCGGTGAAGCTGGCCTGTGTGGTGCCCTGGCCGGCCAGAAACGAGACGTTGACGGTTTCGGCCGGCAGTTGCATCAGGTCGTCACGCGTGAACGAACGCGGGTTGCCGACCAAGCCCTTGATGGCAACCTCGGGCGCGAACGTCGCCGAGGCAACCGACGGGATCGGCGCGTTGGCCGTTTGTGCTGCGGCGCCGCCCGCGGCCGGTGGCTGACCGCCATTGGCAGCACCTGCGGTTGGCTGCGCTGAAGCGGACGCCTGCGGTGGTGGCGGTGGGAGAAAACCCCATTTTGCGAGGGTGGCCTGTCCATCCGGACCGAGCACGTACGAAACGAACGCCTCGCCGCCGGTCGAGTTATTGCCCTTGGCCACCGCGATCGGATAGCTGGCCAGCGTCTGCAGCGGATCGGGAACCTGGATGATGTTCAGCTGGTCGCGCACCTGCGGTGTGGGATCGGTGCTGTACACGATGGCCGCATCTGCTTCGCCGAGCTGCACCTTGGACACGACCTGGCGGACGTTGTCCTCTTGCGACACCGTGTTCGCGGCGACCTTGTCTTTGAAACCCGCACCGTAGGCCGGATCGGCGTTGGCCTTGTCGAGCATCTGCGCCGTATAGGTGCCGATGGGCACGCTCGGTTGGGCGGTGACAAACTTCACGCCGTCATTCGCCAGGTCTTTGACGCCGGTGATCTGGGCGGGGTTGTCCTTGGGCGTGATGAGCACCAGGCGGTTGCCGGCGAAGACGCGATCCTGGCCAGTGACCGCGCCCGACTTTTTGGCGTTGTCCATCTGGACCGTATCCGCGCTGGCGAACACGTCGGCGCTGGCGCCCTGGCCGAGCTGCGTGGCCAGTTGACTCGAAGCGCCGAAGTTGAAGGTCAGCTTGGCGTTGGGGTTGGCCTGCTGGAAGGCGGTAGCCATGTCCTGGAAGACGTCGGTCAGCGACGAGGCGGCAAAGACCACGATCTCGCCCGAAACCGGCGCGGCAGCAGGTTTGGCAACTGCCGTTGGTTGAGCGGCTGGGGCCGCGGTAGGTTTGGCGGCCGCACCGGTGGTTGTGGCGGCAGCAGCGGGTGCGGTGGTTGGAGCAGCGCCGGCTTGGCTGGTTGGCTGCGCCGCGGTAGATGCACTCGTTGGCGGTGGCGCGACGGCAGGCTTGGCCTGCGCAGGCGCTGAGGTTGGCGCGGCGGCCGGGCTGGTGGGCGCGGACGCGGCCGGCTGCGACGTGCTGGGACTGGCGCAGGCCGCCAGCAGCGCCAGCGCAATCAGGGCAGCAAACAGGCGAGATCGAGCGAGCATGGCTGATAGACAGACACCCTTTCAGCAGCGTGACGGTGACAGGAGTAGACGCAATGTAGCAGGGACATGCGCGTGTTGCCCAGCACCGCGAGCAGCAACCAACAAGCTGAGCCCGGAAGCGCTGGTATCGTCATCGGGTCGCATGCAGAAGATCCTGAACGATCCGTTGGCATTTGTAGACGAGATGCTCGAGGGCGTCGTACTCGCCCATCCTGACCAGCTGCGGCTGATCGGCAGCGACCATCGCGGCGTCGTGCGCGCTGCCGCACCTGTGGCTGGCAAAGTGGGAATTGCCACCGGCGGCGGGTCGGGCCACTTGCCGGTATTCATGGGCTACGTTGGCGAAGGTCTCGCCGACGGAGCGGCCATCGGCAACGTGTTCGCCTCACCCAGCGCCGAGCAAATGCTCGAAGTGACCCAGGCCATCAACGCGGGGGCGGGCGTCCTGTATCTGTACGGCAATTACGGCGGCGACGTGATGAACTTCGACCTTGCCGCCGAGCTCGCAGCGGCGGAAGGCATCGAGGTCGCTACCGTTCTCGGAGCCGACGACGTCGCTTCGGCCCCGAAAGGTGAAGAAGCTCGACGCCGCGGCATCGCCGGGATCTTCTTTCTCTACAAGGTGGCTGGCGCAGCAGCCGCCGCAGGCAAGTCGCTCGCCGACGTGCAGGCGGTCACCCAGAAAGCAGCCGATCGAACGCGCAGCATGGGCGTGGCGCTGGCTCCGTGCACGTTGCCCGCGGCCGGCGTGCCGACTTTCGAGTTACCCGCCGGTCAGATGGAGATTGGCATGGGCATACACGGTGAGCCGGGCGTGCGGCGCGGCCCGTTGGAGTCAGCCGACCGGATCGCCGAGCAGTTGACGCGTGCGATTGTCGATGACCTGCCGTACCAGCGTGGCGATCGCGTCGCGGTGCTGGTCAACGGCCTGGGCGCAACACCGAAAGAAGAGCTGTATTTGCTGTACCGCGCAGCGCACCGCCAGCTCGGCGAGCAGGGCATCGACGTGCATAAGGTGTGGGTGGGCGAGTACGCAACCTCTCTGGAAATGGCCGGCGCCTCGATTTCGCTGCTGCAGCTCGACGCCGAACTCACCGCGCTCATCGACGCACCCGCGGAGTCACCCTTCTTCGTCCAGCGATGACCGCGTTCGCCAGCGTGCTGGTTCGCGTCGCCGACGACGTGGTCGCGGCGCAGGCGGAGCTCAATCAGCTGGACGGGGCCGCCGGTGACGGTGACCTGGGGTTGACCATGTCGACCGGGGCGCGAGCGCTGATTGCCATTGCGCCGGAGCTGGAGGCCATGGACCTCGCTTCCGCGGTTCGGCGATGCGGTTCGGAGTTGGCGCGCAAGGCACCGTCGACCAGCGGAACCTTGGTTGCTACCGCCCTCCTTCGCGCGGCCGGCGTGCTTGGCGGTGACAAGGGCTCGGCGGCGCTCGTCGCGGAGGCGCTGGCGGCGAGTCGAACGGGTATCGAGCAGCGCGGCAAAGCCAGTGTCGGCGACAAGACGATGCTCGACGCGCTGGCCCCGGCGTGTGAGGCGGCGCAGGCTTCGGCGGAGGCTGGGCTCTCGGTGTGTGAGACACTGCGCGCCGCGGCCCGCGCCGCTGCCGACGGTGCTGCACTCACCAAAAGCATGCGGGCGAAAGTTGGTCGTGCAGGTTGGCTGGCGGATCGATCTGAGGGTCACGAAGATGCAGGCGCACACCTGGTTGCGCTGCTGTTGGCCTCAGCGGCACGCCACGCCTGCGAAGGCACAGCCACTCCCTAAGGCGGCGACATCCACTCCAGGTCAATAACGCCTTTTGAGCGTTTCACCTTGGTCCATTGCGTCGAATGCGCGCTGGGTGTCTTCTAGCGAGACGTGCTGCGTCATGAGCTGGTCGAGCAGCAGCTCACCTTTCAAGTACCAGTCCACCAGCAAGGGAAACTCGCGCGAGAAAATTGTCGCCGTACCAGCTCACCCGCAGTGAGCCGCCGAGGTCAAAGTAGCGCGGCAAATCGAGCGTGATCGACGTACCTCGACCGGGCACACCAATGACGGTTCCCACACCTGCGAGGTCGCGCGATGCCAGCGCTTGCTGGAGTACGTCCGGCTGTCCAACTGCCTCGAATGCGTAGTCGACTCCGAAGCCGTCGGTCAGGTCGCGGATCGGCGTTACCGGTTTCAGGGTAGCGAGACGACGATAGACGTCTGCGAGCTGCTTTCCGCGCCGGTGACTGACGAATGGGCATACACCGTGAGCTGCATGATCGTGTTGTCGGTCTGCGTGTTGATCCAGCTGCTCGGCTGGAACGTCAACTGCCAGCCGGCGTTTGTGAACTGGCCGCCCGCTTGCGCCGAGAACTTATCGAAGTGGCCGAGCGTTGCGTCGCCGATGTAGACACCGGTCTTTCGATCACCATTCAAATACAACGAAACGCGATCGACGCCAGTCCCAGAGGTTGCCGATGGATCGTAGGCTGTGCCGCTCGCGGTGTACGCCATCGAGTTGTGCACCGTTGCCAGCGCGGTGGGGACTTCGATGTCGAGTCGCGGTCCGCTGCTGATTGCACCGATGGACGCAAAAACGAGGAACTGGTTGTACCACCAGCCCTTGGAAGGTGTATGCGCGTAGACATACAGCGACGACGCGCTGTTCCATGGACTGGAGTTCAGCGTGCCCGAAAAGCCGCTGGCAGCCCAGTACGCATTTCCCAGAGTCGCTGCCACATCCGGTCGATTCTGCTGAATGACGGGATGCGCAACCAACTGGCCGCCGGCATCCATCGGTCCACTCCAGATCTGCACATCGTCAATGCCGCTCCAGCCCTCGGCCGAGGTATCGACGACCCAGCCCGAGATGGTTGTGGAGGTCACTGCCGGTGGCTGGTCCAGCGCGCCTGCATACGTCGGATCGCCGGTGCCGTTCGGCCCGGCCAGCCAGATGGAGCCCGAGATCGTGACCGATTGGGATTGGGATTCGGCCGGCGTAGCCAGCACCAGCGTGAGTGCCAGCGCGGCAAGGGCTGGCGCCATCGAATGCAAGCTCATGGCGCTAGTCCTACCGCACCGGATCGATGCGGGCCAACTTATCGCGGCTGCTCGCGCTCGATCAGCCGCTGCCTGTGGCGGCTGGTTCAGCGCGCGGATTGCGCCCAATCGCGCGGCGGATCGGCTGCGACGGTGCTCGCCGGCGCGGGCTCTGCAGACGTCAATTGC
>JAFAZN010000404.1 GCA_019239775.1 Chloroflexota bacterium | reverse complement strand
GGTATGCCACCACTCGTCAGGATCGGCGTCCCAGATGGGCGCATACGGACCGGTGATGCCCGCGTTGCTGACCAGAATACTGACGGTTCCGAAGTTGCTTTCCGCTGTATGTACGGCTCGTGCTACATCCGATGCAATGGTCACATCGCCGGCGGATGCAACCGCACGACCACCCGCCGCGGTTATGGAACGCACCGCGTCGTCCACCTGGTCCGTGGAGCGCGCCATGAGCACAACGCTTGCACCCTCGGCCGCGTACTTTTCTGCAATTGCACGGCCGATGCCGCGACCGGCACCGGTCACGAGGGCGACTTCACCCTGAAGTGATCCTGGCATAGGCGTGGAGAGTCATTATACGTCGTATGAAAATCGCGAGTTATGCGGTTCAGCCTGTGCGCGTTACGTACGACGAGACCGTTAGCGGCACTCACGTCTTGCTGCGGCTTCGCACCGACGAGGGCATCGAAGGCATCAGCTTCGTCAGCCGGCTGGGTGGCGGGAGTGTGCGTCCGCTGGCCTTGCTGATCGCGAGCGCGGCGGAACAAGTATTGGACCACGACCCGATGAACGGTGAGGCGCTGTATGCGCGCCTGTTCCGGGCAGGCGTTGGTGGGGGGCTGAGCGGTCTGGAGGCGCGCGCGGCAAGCGCCATCGACGCGGCTGCCTGGGATATCCGCGGCAAAGCGCTCGGCCAGCCGGTTTGGCGCCTGATGGGCGGATTCCGCAATCGCCTACCGGTTTCTGCGAACTGGGGGGTCCAACGCGGCCCGGACCTTGAGACACTGACCCGTCGCGCGAATGACCTCCTCGGTCGCGGTTTTCGGGCGCTGAAGTTCCAGGTCGGTTTCCTGCAACGTGATGAGGCAATCACCCATACACGCGTGATGCGTCAGATCGTCGGAGATTCCGTTCGCCTGATCGTCGACGCCAATCAGCAATGGACCGTGAAGCAAGCAGTCGCCATGGGTGACGCGCTTGCGGAGTTTGACCTCTACTGGATTGAAGATCCCGTGCGTGCGCACGACATCGCTGGTTTACGCCACGTTCGCGACGCGCTATCCACACGTATTTGCGCCGGCGAGGTGTACCAGAATACGCAGCAGTTCAGACGGTTGCTGGAGGCAGACGCCACGGACCAGGTCATGATCGACCTGGACCTCGGGCTCACCGGCTTTCTGAAAGTGGCGCACATGTGCGAGGCGTACGGATTGCCGGTGGTGAACCACCTGGCTTCTGAGATTCTCGCGCACGGTGTGGCGGCTGTCCCCAACGGTCTCATCGTGGGTTTTATCCGTGGGCGCAGCCGCTCCTTACGACACCAGCGCGTATTGAAGACGGCGAACTGGTGCTGCCTGAAACACCAGGACTGGGGCTGGAGTTGGACGAGGAGGCCGTCAAGCGCTTCGCGATCGAATGACGACGCCTCCTCCGTTTGTGCCTCAGGCGCGAGTGAAGTTGAACCCTGGAACCAGGTTAGGCAGTCCCAGAATGCTGCGAGTGTAGGCGGCGGCCACCCAGTCCCACGTCAGGCCGTGGTGCGCGGCGGCGCCATTTGCATCTCGCCAGAGCCGCTGCAGGTCTGACTTTTCAAACAGTCCGGTGCCGCCGCACTCCGCATACAAGGCGTTGACAGCCTTACGCGACGTCTGCGCAGTAAATGCTTGATCGCGCCGACACTTCGCGCGCTCCTCCGGCGTCACCTGACTGGCGGGCATGCACCGCCAGCGCTGCGCATTTTGCAGGGTGAGCGCGTGCGCCGCGTCCACCTGAGCTGACGCGTTGGCGTAATCCGCGAAGTTGATGGTGAGCCCATCGTCGATGTTGCCAGTCTTGCCGCGCAGGCGCTGCTCGAATGCCTCGAGGAATCCGTACGCAACCCCCAATGCGGGTGCTGCCATGGCAGCGGTGAAGTTGGCGGACGAAATGGCACCGTACATCGGGTGTGAATTGATCTGCCGGCCAGGTGCATTGCCCTCTTCGATAAGCCCGTTAGGAACGGTGCGATATTCGGGAACGAAGATGTCATTGGCGACAATGGTCTTACTGCCGGTGCCTTTGAGTCCGACGGTGTACCAGTCGTCGATGATCTCGAAATCTTCGCGCGGAATGAGCATCCAGCGACGCTCCGGCGCACCCTCCGCGCCTTCGCGCTTGATGGGAACGGCCGCGGTCAGCCAGTTGCAGTGATCGACACCGCTTGAGAAGAAGCCGCGACCGGTCCAGCGGTAGCCACCGTCCACTGGCACGACGTCGCCGACCGTGTTTACGACGGAGGAGGCCAGCGTGTTCGGATTGCTCCAGAGCTCTTCCTGAGCCTCGGGCGTAAAGAGCGCCAGCAACCACATGTGGGCGGTCCACAGCATGTGCACCCAACCCGTGGCGGGGCACGCCGAAGCCAGCTCGATGGTGACGTCGATCATCGCCTCGCTGCCGAGCTCGGAGCCGCCGAACCGTTTCGGAGTCATCAGGCCGTACAGTCCGTTTTCCAGCAGGTCCGCGACGTTTTCGGCTGGCAGATGCCGGAGCTTTTCAGTTTCCGACACGCGCTCGCGCAGCTTCGGCTTCAGTGCGCGGGCACGTTCGATGGCTTCTTCGTAACTGAGTGGGACCGCGGGTGCGGACTTGAGCGAATAAACCGGGCGTTCGTCCATGACAATCGTCAACGTTCTGGCCTCACGTTTGTATTAGGGCTCCACGGCCGTAAGTGAATAGAACAGAAAACATCAAGGGTACAGGTGGCAACTAACGGTATGTTTCGGAGTGGCTTGCGTGACCGGCGGCGCCACCTCGCGGCAGATGTCCATCGCCATCGGACAGCGCGGATGAAAATGGCAGCCGCGCGGCGGATTTAACGGTGAGGGCATTTCACCGCTCAGAACGATTTCCTCGGTGCTGGAGTCAGGATCGGCGGCAAGCGCAGCTGAGAGCAACGCCTTGGTATACGGATGGAGGGGTTGCTCGAACAGCTCATCGCCTTCGGCGAACTCGACAATTTCGCCCAGATACATGATCGCGACGGCGTGGCTCATGTAACGGACGGTCGCCAGGTTGTGCGCAATCAGCAGATAGCTCAAGCCGTAGGTGGCCTGGATGTCCTTCAACAGGTTCATGATTTGCGCTCGAATGGAGACATCCAATGCCGAGACCGGTTCGTCCAGCACCACCAGCTGTGGATTGAGCGCGAGGGCGCGTGCCACCGCGATGCGCTGACGTTGTCCACCACTGAACTCGTGGGGATAGAGGTCAGCCTGGTCAGGCCGCAGACCGACCTGCCGCATGAGGTCCAGCACCTTGTCGCGAATTTCGGTTTTCGAAAGTTTCGTGTTGACAGCCAGCGGCTCCGCCACGATCGTCTTGACCCGCATACGCGGATTCATCGATCCCCACGGATCTTGAAAGACCGCCTGCACGTTCGAGCGGTATTCCTTCAACTCCGATCCGTTGAAGCGCAGCACATCTTTGCCGTGGAACAGGAGCGCGCCGTCGGATGGTTCTTCGAGCAGCAGGACCGCCCTGGCGACGGTTGTCTTGCCTGCGCCGGATTCACCAACGAGGCTCAGCGTTTCACCCGGGCGGATCGAGAACGAAACATCGTTCACTGCGCGCACCCAGCCAATGGTGCGCTGGAGTGCTAATCCGCGCGTGACCGGGAAGTGTTTCTTGAGTCGCTGGACCTCGAGAACCGGCGCCGTCACTGCGCCACTGTCGGGCGCATTGCCACGCCGTCCTCCACCATTTGAGATGCAACCTCCGTTCGCCAGCAGGACGCGTAGTGGTCCGGGCCCACTTCCACTCGCGGCGGCTCTTCCGTCCGACAGCGATCGATCGCCGCAAAACAGCGCGGCGCAAAGCGACACCCGGGTGGCAAGTTGAGCAGCGCCGGTGGTTGACCTTCAATTGAAGCAAGACGTTGGATCTTGCGGTCCAGTCGCGGAACTGAGTTCACCAGGCCAATCGTGTACGGGTGTTTGGGATTGTTGAACAGCTCGCGCACGGTTGCCGTTTCAACGATCTTCCCCGCGTACATGACGGCAACTCGGTCACACACCCGTGCAACCGCTCCCATGTCGTGGCTGACGAAAATCATCGAGACGTGCGTCTCGCGTTGCAGATCCTTCAGGTGCGCAAGGTACTGCGCCTGAATCGTGGCATCCAGTGCCGTCGTTGGTTCGTCGGCAATGATGATTTTTGGTCGACAGGAAATCGCAATGCCACCCACCACACGTTGACGCATACCGCCGCTCATCTGATGCGGATAGTTGTTCAGACGTTCGCGCGGTGATGGGATGCGCAGCAGCCGGAGGGCCTCGGTTACCTGGTCCCACAGCTTCTTGCCAGCCAGGTGCTGATGTTGGCGCAATGGCTCGGCGACCTGTTCGCCGACCGTGTACACCGGATTCAGCGAGGCCATCGGGTCCTGCAGAATCATCGAGATCTTGCTGCCGCGGTACTCGCGCATTTCAGCTTCGCTGAGCTGCAGCAGGTCTTTTCCCTCGAAAAGGATTTTGCCTCCAACGATCTTTCCAGCAGGTTGGGGCACCAGCCGCATCAGGCAAAGACTCGTGATCGTTTTGCCGGACCCAGATTCGCCGACGATCCCGAGAGTTTCACCTTCCGAGAGCGTGAAGCTCACGCCGTCGACCGCTTTGACAACTCCGCGACGGGTGTAGAAGTACGCCCGCAGGTCTTCGACCTGCAGCAGGGGCTCGCCAGCTCGCACTTAGATCTGCCTCAGCCGTGGATCGAGTCGATCGCGCAGCCAGTCACCGAGGTAATTCCCGGAGAGCACTACCAACCCCATCACCAGGCCTGGAAAGAACGAAATCCACCAGGCGGTATCGATGAGCGAGCGGCCGTCCGAAACCATTGAGCCCCAGGTCGCCGTCGGCGGGGGTATTCCTGCACCAAGGAAGCTCAGTGCGGATTCGATCAGGATGACCAGACCGACGGACAGCGTCGCGAGAATCAGCAACGGATTGATCACGTTAGGAAAGATGTGCGTGAGCATGATTCGCCCGGGCGAACAACCGATGATGCGCGCTTGAAGGACGAAGTCCGCATTGCGCAGCTTGAGAACTTCACCACGGATCAAGCGTGAATATGGCGCCCAGCCGAGCATCGAAATGGCCAACACCACCGTCGTGAACGACGGACCCATCGTGACTGCCAGCAACAGCGCGATGAGAATGCCCGGAAAGGCCAGGCTGACATCTGTGATGCGCATGAGCACCGCGTCAGTAAAGCCGCCGAGGTACCCGCCCACAATGCCCAGTGTGGTGCCGATCGTGGCGGTAATCAGAATCACGAGTAGCGCAACACTGAGCGAGACGCGCGCACCGAAGATGATCCGGCTCAAAACGTCGCGACCAAGTTTGTCGGTGCCGAGCAGGTGTGCCGACGTGCCGCCAGCGAAGGCAGGTGGCTGTAGTCGCGCCGTTAGCGAGGTCTGCAGCGGGTCGTAAGGCGCGATTTGTCCAGCGAACAGCGCGCAGACCACCAGCGTGAGTAGCACCACCACCGGCAGGAAGAAGTTCGCCTGGAGGAACAGGTCCCAACGCCGTCCTTGTGGACGTTCACGGACATCATCGACGACGAGCTCGGGAAGCCCAACTGCGACGTCCATCAGTTCTTGTCCACGCTACAGCCTGATCCTTGGATCAACGTAGGCATAGGTGATATCGACCAGCAGGTTTATCGCAAGGACGACCACCGCCACCATCATCGTGATGCCCTGAACCACCGGAAAATCGCGGCCCGAGACAGCCGTCACCATCAGCCTGCCCACGCCCGGCCAGGCAAACACCGTTTCCAGGACAACCGCGCCTGTGATCAACGACGCAAAGATTGCACCCGCGGCGGTCAGTGGCGCAATCAGCGCGTTGCGCAGCGCGTGCTTCCAGATCACCGTGCGCTCCGGCAGGCCTTTGATGCGCGCCAGTTTGACATACTCGCTGCCGAGGACGTCCAGCATGCTGGAGCGCACCAGGCGCATCATGCCAGGCATCAGGAAAAACGCCAGCGTGAGGCCCGGCAATACGTAGTGCGAGGCGTCGCCGACGCCCGCTGTTGGGAGCAGGTGCCAGTACACGGAGAAGATGTAAATCGCGACGATGCCCAGCCAGAAGCCTGGCAATGCCTGGCCGAGAACGGCGAGGAATTTCACCCCGTTGTCCAGCCAGCTATCGCGGTTCGTGGCGGCAAGAACGCCGAGAATCAGCGCCCCGCCGATTCCGATCACGAAGCCCACCGCGGCCAGGCTCAACGAGTTGGGCAGCGCTTCGCCGATCATCGTGGTGACGGGGCGTCGCTGGATCAGCGACGTGCCGAGGTCACCCTTGAAGATGCCGGTAAGGAAGATCCAGTACTGCTCGGGATAGGACTTGTCCAGGCCCCAAACCGCCCGGATGTTCGCCAGGTCAGCCTCGGTCGTGGTGCTGGTGCGCATCAGATCCACGGGGTCGCCTGAGATGCGAACCAGCACGAAGATCAGTAAGGACATCCCGAACAGCGAGATGATCGATTGGACCAAACGGATGAGGAGTTGCCGTCCCACAGGTGGTGCGTTCGCTCTCTAGTTAGGCGTGTTGTATGCCCACATAGGCGTCCCAGATACTGAGGTTGGTGCGGTATGTGAACTGGCCGACATTGGAGCCAACGGCGAAGTACGTGGGCACCGTCACCAGCTCCTCGTTGACCCACATAGTGTCGTAGCCGTAGTGCATCAGGTCCTGCCACATCTTCTTGGCCTTGGTGTCGTCCAATTCCGCGACGGCCGCGGCGTACATTCCGTCAGCCTTGGTGTCATTACTGGTGGTGTGCACGCCAGTTGAGGTGAACATATTGGCCGAGTGATAGACGTTGTTGAAGAACGTCGATGAAACCCACGGCCAAATCGCCCCAACTTGCTGATCGGTAGGCGACGTCGCACGCACAAAGACGAGTTTGCTATAGACAGGCGTATCCACCACCTGGATGTCGGTCGTGACGCCAACAGCCTCCCAGTAACCTTGCAGGATCTGCATCAGGTCGGCATTGACCGCCTGGGTGTACAGCGTGATGGTTTGTGGGTTGAACTTGCCGGGATAGCCGGCGTCCGACAACAGCTGTTTGGCCTTGGCAACATCGTAGGGGTCAGCCTTGAAGCTGTCGTCCCAGCCCCACGTTTGTTCACTGAAGAACCAGAAACCGCCGGGTTTGGCGAAGCCTTTGTAGTAGGTGTCGCAAATCTCCTGACGATTGATGGCATATGACATCGCCTGCCGAACGCGAATGTCAGACGTCGGACCAGAAGTCATGAACGTGCCAGGGAAGCTGATGTTGGCATTGGTTGGTAGACCAACTTCTTGCAGACGGAAGCCTTTGCCTTTCAGCTCAGTCAGACGATCGAATGACAGGTTGGTCACGAGGTCGACGTCGCCCCGTTCGAGCTGCGCCACGCGCGTCGCTTCCTCGGGTACTAACGTCTCGGTGATATGTTGCCACTGCGGCTTGGTCGGTCCCCAGTAATCAGTGTTGGCGTCGAACTCCATGCTGGTCTTCGGCACCCACTTGGAGAACTTGTAGGGGCCTGAACCAATCGGGGCGGCGCGGAAGCCGTCCTGGCCAACTTTGTCGAAGTAGTTCTTCGGCAAGATGCGCGTCCAGGCGAACGGGATCTTCAGCGGCCATTCGGGCTTCTGTGCCTTGAAGACGACCGTGCTGTCATCTGGCGCGGTAATCGATTCGTTGTTCTTGAGGATGTAGGGCGACCAGGGATTCGTTGAATCCTTGGAGCCAAAGCGCTGCAGCGAAAACACCACGTCGGCCGCGGTCAGGGGGTCGCCGTTGTGGAACTTGATCCCCTTGCGGATGTGGAAGGTCCAGGTCAGTCCGTCGGGACTGAGCTCGTAGCTCTCGGCCACGTTGCCAACCACGTTGCCCTGCGGGTCGAACGTGAGCAATGCGTCGTACATCGCCCAGCCCCACAAGGACTCGATGTTGATCGGGTCCATCGACTCGTTTCCGAAGTCGGCGTTGGCAAAGCGCAGCGTTCCGCTGGGCGCGGCGCCCGCGCTGGTGGCGGGAGCGGTCGTGGGCTTCGGCGCCGCGGTTGGCGCCGTCGTGGCTGCCGCCGCGGGGGCAGTCGTCGGCTGTGGCGCAGCGGTCGGAGCAGCGACGGCCTGGGTCGGCGCCGGGGCGGCGGCAGTAGGGTTAGCGGGCGCCGCGGCAGGACCGCACGCCGCCAGTAAAGACAGTCCGCCAGCTCCGAGCAGCGTGCCCGCGGCAAGCCGCAACAGCCTGCGCCGTCTCCACTGCAGGGTCAAAGTTGCGTTCGTCGGCTCTGGGTTCATGTGAACCTCCCCAGGGCCCTGATCCTACCGCGCCCGCTTGCGCGGTGGAAGCCACGATTTTGACGCGTGTAAACGAGTTTCGCTACGTGAAATGCCGCAGCAAGCCAATGACGCGGTCTTGCACCGCTTCCGGCGAGATGCGGCTCTTGGTCAGAAACTCTATTGCCCGCGCGGGGTCGTCCCGCAAGCGAGCACGCTCCGACTGGTCCAGCTCGTCCAGATCTCGGCCGCTGTAGATCACAATGGGGACGCGCTGCAGCTGGTCGCGTTGGCGCATCCAATCCACGACTTCGAGGCCCGAGCCGCCCGCCAACGTCAGGTCCAGCAATAGCAGGTCTGGATCGGCTTCATTGGAGAGCGTAATAGCTCCAGCGCTGGTGTCGGCGTGTTGTGTTTCGACGCCTGAGGCGGCGAAGCCCTCGGCGAGGATCCCCGCCAGGCCCGGGTCGTCCTCCACGACCAGGACGCGCGGTGGGCCCGGGCGCCGTCCCAGTACACGGTTGAGTACGTCGTGAAGCAGGTCGGTCGTGATGGGTTTGGTCATCCAGGCTTCCGCACTCTCGGCTGGCTCGACTCCGGTCCGCTCTACCCCCGACAGAATGAGGACTGGTATTTCGCGCGTTTCGGCGCGCGACTTCAACGCGACCAGGGTTTCCCACCCGTCCATACCTGGCATCGCCAGATCGAGCACGATGGCTGACGGATGCTCGACGACCGCACGCTCGACCGCCTCGTGGCCGGTCTGCACGCCAATCGGTCGGTAGCCCTGACTGTGCAGCATGCCACCCACGACCTCCAGCGTGTCCGCATCGTCATCGCACACCAGGATCGCGACACGATCCTTTTCGTCTGTCGCAGTGGGCGGTACCGCAAGCTGGTGGACCAGCGGCAGAGCAAACGAGAACGTGCTGCCTTTGCCAAGCTCGCTCTCGACCCAAATACGTCCGCCATGCTGGTGAATGATGCTGCGACTGATGGCCAGCCCGAGTCCGGAGCCACCTTTCTGGCGTGCATCGCTGGAGTCCACCTGCTCAAAGCGCTCGAAGATCTTGCCCAGCTTGTCCGGTGGAATGCCGCGACCGGTATCGTGCACGCTCACGACGACCTCCGCCTGGTCGCGATGCGCGGAGACCGTGACGGTCGACCCAGCGGGCGAGAACTTGATGGCATTCCCGATGAGGTTGACCAGCGTTTGCTGAATCCGATCCGGATCCGCTTCGACGGTGACCGGTTCCACGTCTGTGGCCATCGCCACGTCTCCGGCTTGGGCGGCAGAGGTCATGGATTCGACCGAGTTTGCAACGAGCTCCACCAGGTCGATTGGCCGTATCTCCATCGTGGACCGGCCACTCTCAATTCGCTCGATATCGAGAATATCGTTGATCAGTCGGATCAGCCGGTCGCTGTTGGCAATGGCCATTTTCACCATGTGGTCGGCGCGATCAGGAATCGGACCCAACAGACCGGACGCAACCAGCCCGAGGGAACCTCGAATGCTGGTAAGTGGCGTGCGTAGCTCGTGCGAGGCAATCGAGATGAACTCATTTTTCATCCGTTCGATCTCGCGCCGCTCGGTGATGTCGTGGAAGGTCACCACGATGTACGAAACGCGGCCATCCTCCAGCATCGGCGCTGCGCTGAATTCCACAGGAAAGCTGGAGCCATCCTTGCGGAAGAACAGGTCTTGCAAGCTCTGGATCGCGTGTGCGTCACGTTGCACCGCCACGATCGGACAGTCTTCGATCGGATAAGGCGAGCCGTCCGGATGCGAGTGGTGCAGCAAATCGTGGATGCGGGAGCCGCGCAGTTCCTCCATCGAGTAACCGGTCATGCTGCTCACCGCATGATTCACCAGCACGCATGTGCCATCTGGCGTCTGGCCGAGGATGCCCTCGGCGGCGGAATCGAGAATCGATTCTGTCTGCCGCTGTAAGAACTCGGCGCGCGACTGCGCAACGATGCGCTCGGCGCGGTCCTTTTCCAGCGAGTCGGCCATGCGATCGAAGGCAGCCGCGGCACGACCGATCTCGTCGCGACGCTTCAGGCCGATGCGCTGGCTGAGGTTGCCCGCGGCAATGGACTGCGCGACGCTGGCGAAGCGGGCCATGACTTGCCCAAACCTGGTGGCCAATAGGATCGCGATGGTTAGACCCGACGCAACGGTCACCAGTGTTCCACCGATCAGGACCTTCAACAGGTCGCTGCTGGCCTGGTCGGCGGCGCTGGTGCGCTGAAGGAGCAGATCACGCTCGGTGGTTATGGCTGCGCTGAGCATGCTGTTGATGCTGCTGAAGGCCTGTTCGCCCGCAGCGGAGCGATTGAAGCTGTCCAGGGCGTCTTGGCTGGCAACTCCCGCGTCGACCTGGCGGCGCAAGGCGATCCCGGGATCCGTGACTTCGGACCGCAGTTGCTCGGCAGCAGCGAAGATGTTCTTCCAGCGTGCGACCTGCGGTGGGTTGTCCGAGGTCAGCGCTATGAGCCCGGCCAGCTGCGTTGGATAGGTGTTTGCGTCTTGCTGATACGCCGTCGCCGCCGCCTCGTCACCCGTCCGAACGAACTCCTCGTAGCGGAGCTCCATGTCGGTCAGCGTGTCCTGCGCATAGTTGGCGGCGCCCAGCACTTGTTGTGTGTGGCGCACCCAGGCGGCCGCGCTCTGGTTCTGCTCGGTCGTGCGGTAAGCGAACGCGCTCTCGATCACCACGAGGAGCAGGACGAGGGCAAATGCGGCCAGCAATCTGGCCCGCAGATTGGTGATCACGTGCTTGGCCGTACCCGACTTCATCTAGACCATAGCGCGTGCAGGCCCAGTTGACACAGACACCTGGGGCCCGATCCGCGTAACCAGAGGTCCCGCGACGACACAGGTGGTCGCCGCGGGTAGGCCTTCGACTACGCCCCGTGGGGCATGCGCTCGTCGCGCTGCGGCGCGGCGGGCGCACTGGGTGCCGTTCGATGCGGTCGGACCAATGTGGTTCCCTGAATGTGGTCAGACGGCAACATCGGCACAAACGTCGGCAGGTTGTGCGCGCGAATCTGCGTTGCGGCCTCGTACCCAGAAGCCAGCCGAATGAGCGTTGGCTCGCTGAACGCGGTGCCGATGAAGCTGATTCCCAGCGGCACTCCGAACACCATGCCTGACGGCACCTGCACGATGGGATAGCCCTCAGGCGCCGCCAGCCCCGACGTGCCAAAGATGAAATGGTCGCCATAGACCAGGTCTGTCGCCCAGGCTGGGTTGTCGGTTGCAGAAACCACCGCGTCGAGGTGGAAATCGTGCAGGGCTTTATCAATGCCGTTGATGCCGAACTCCCGATCGATCGCCAACGCCTGGTTGTACGTCATGCCACCGAATGCTGGCTGCGGATCGTTTTCGCCGGGTGCCAGTGATTCCGCCTGGTCGAAAATGTCCTGGTTGAAAAACGGCATTTCGTCGGCGGCATGAGCATTGTTGAAATTGATCGCGGTTTGCAGCGTGCCGCCGGCCACAGGCACTCCGGTGCGTGTGGCGAAATACGCCTGGACGTCTTTGCGGAAATCGAACTCCAACACCAGCAGTTCGCCACTGGCTGGAGGGAAGGTGAAACCGGCGGCGTCGAGGTCTACCACGTGCGCACCGGCAGCACTGAGCGCCTCGAACGCCGCTTCGACCGCGTCTGTCACCGCGTGTGGAGTTGGGACCTGCGGGGATCCCATCAGGCCTACTCGCGTAATACCGACCGTTGCACCTTTCAGACCGTTCGCGTCGACGAACTTCGTGTAGTCCGTTGGCAGGTTCGTTGGCCGTGTCTTGCCGGTGTTCTGCCAGCCGAGCGGTACGCCAGCTGTCGCCGCGTCGCGGCCGTCGAACGTGCGACTCTGAATGACGCCGAGTGCGGCTGCCGCGTCGGCCACCGTACGACCGTGCGGACCAACGGTATCCTGCGTGTGCGAAATCGGCACAACGCCTGCGCGGCTGGTGAGTCCGACGGTCGGTTTAATTCCCACCACACCATTGGCGTTCGCGGGGCACACGATACTGCCGTCTGTCTCGGACCCCAGTGAAACAGCGGTGAAGTTGGCTGATGTGGCCGCGCCTGAACCGGAGCTGGAGCCGCACGGATTCCGGTTGATGCCGTACGGATTGTTGGTCTGACCACCGCGCCCGGACCAGCCGCTGATCGACTCAAACGACCGGAAGTTCGCCCACTCGGAGAGGTTGGTCTTTCCAAGAATGACAGCGCCACCGGCGCGCAGATTTGCCGCCACGGTTGAATCTCTCTCCGCGGGTTGGCCGAGAAGTGCGAGCGAGCCGGCCGTGGTCTGCATGCGATCGCCGGTGTCGACGTTGTCCTTCACCAGCACCGGAATGCCCTGCAACGGGCCGCGCACAATACCGCGCTCGCGCTCCTGGTCGGCTTGTCGGGCCAGCGCCAGGGCGTCGGGATTCAGCTCGATTACCGCGTTGACGCCTGGACCGGCCTGGTCCAGTTGCAGAATGCGCTTGATGTAGAAGTTGGTCAGCTCGACCGAGCTCAAGCGGTCCGAGGCCATCAAGGCCTGGAGCTGGACGACCGTAAACTCGTTGAACTCTTTCGGTGCGCCGTCGTCGGGCCGCGCTGATGGTTGTGCACCACCGGTTCCAGCCGGGAGGACGAGAACCGCCGTCAAACACGCCAGAAGCAGCTTCCGCATACGCCAGATCTCCCACCACGCAAGACTCGCCAGGGGCAGCTGGGCCGCAACCCGCATTGGTAACAGACCGGTAACTCTGTGTAAAGACGTGGAGCCTGAGCGGTTCGCCGGCACGCGCCTTGGACCCGGCACGCTCGGCAGCGAACACCTGCTGCTCGGGATGGTGGCGGCTGCGGACAGTCCAGCCGCGTCGGCCCGAAGCTCAGTTAGGCAGACATCGCGTCCTCGAATTCCTTGCGCACCTGGTCGCCGCCGTTGCTGCGCCAGTCGGTGAGCAGCGAGTCGAGGTCGCCGAGTGGCCGGCGGCCGACGACGATGTCGGTAATTCCGTCACCGAATCGCTGGTTCGCGATCACACCCTGCTTGCCATTGGACTCCGAGTAGAAGCCAACGGTAGGGTCGGGCACTCCGACTGCCTCGTATTGCTTGAACACGGAGATCACGTGCGGCACATAATCGGTACCCAGCGGGTCAAAGTACACCGGCGTCGGATTGACTACTGCATTAAACGTCCGCTGGATCCAATCCGCGCGACCTTGATCGGTGAGCACCGGCGTACCAGTCTCGGAGCGCGTGAAATCGCGACCCTCGATGCCGTAGGCGATCAGCTGATACTCCTCCGTGCCAAACGGAGACGCCAGTAGATTGAGCACCGAGAGCAGCTCGCGAATCCGATCATCCGTTGCCTTCTTCAGCACCATCGTGCCGAAGCTGCCGTGGAACAGCGGGTACGTGGGCTGGATGCCGGACTCCGCCCCGAACGGAGGAACCAGGCGGATGGCCGGCGCCGGTTGGAGGCTGCTCGGCGCCCCAAACGAGTGATAGATGTCGGTGGTGTTCCCATCCCACCGAAATACACCCTTGCGTGCGACAAATGCCTGGCGTGCGGACAGCGTGTTGTACCCAGGCGAGCCCGGCTCGTACAGGCCTGCCGCCCACAGATCGCGCGCATACACCAGTGCGGCTTTGAATTGCTCTTGCTCGAATAACCGCGTGAGTTTGCCGCCGTCAACGGTCCACTGATTGGCGCCACCGTAGAACGATGTGAACAGTTGGTTCACAACTCCATAACCGTAGAGATAGCCGGCTTCGGCGACGATGCCGAACAACCCATCGTTCGGCTTCTGGAGCGTTTGCATGATGTTCTTGTAGTCCGCCGCGGACTTTGGCCCCTGGAGTCCAGCTTGTTGGAGAAGCTCTGCATGGTGCCAGTGCACCCAGAAAAACGGAGGTAGCGGATCGCCAACTCCGAAGATCTTGTTGTTGATGACAACGGTTTTCCAGACGTTGGTTGGATGCGCAGCCAGGTTCGGGAAATCTTTGACCGCGTCACCGCTGAGAAACGGTGTGAGATCGGCGCACTTGGCCTCCAGAAACTGAGGGAAGCCGGGCACCAGGAAGCCGTTTGGCAGATACAGCATGTCCGGCATTTCTTCGCTGGCGAGAATGGTCGGAAGCTTCGTGTTGTAGTCAGCGAACGGCGTGATGTTGATGTTGAGCGTGGCGCCGACGCGCTTGTTCAATTCCTGCCAGACTGGATTGGAGTCCATCGGCGTGGGCAGTGTTCCCAGCGTCTCGGTGACGATGGTAATCTCGCCGCCTTTGGCGGGTGGATCGGGAACCGAGCGAATCAGCTGCTGCGGGTAGCTGGTATAGCCGGGTGGAGTAAGCGTGCCACCGGGAACGTCGGCGGGTGGCATTTTCGGGGCGGTGTACGTGGGGAGTTGGACACGTCCGTTGCGGCTGACAACCGCGGCGCCAGCGGGCGTTGGTCTCGGTGCAACGGCTGTGGTTGGCTGGGCCAGCGTTCCGGATGTCGGCTGAACTGCCGGCGCCCCGCCAGAGGCGGTCGGCTGCGCTGGCGTCCCGACAGCAGGGCTGCACGCGGCGGCAAAGCCAGCCGACAGAAGCCCGATCACAGTTCGTCGACGTAACGCGCGTGAAGTCACGTGAGAAGTCCCCCGCGGCGCTAGCATACTCCGGGCTTGATGTCAGAGGAACGCGTCCGCGCACCTGGCCGCCACCAATGCTGGAGTGCGCAGTCGCCTGGCTGGCGGAGGACGGCTACCGCATTGAGCCGTACGGACTGGACAGTATCCCGGAGTTGGCCGCACGAGCCCGTCAACGGCTGCCGCACTGGGCGGATCGCATCTATATTGGCAACGCCCTGGAGTGGACGCCCGACCATCGCAGGCAACGTGGAAGTGCCCCACAAAACGGACCCCCGCGTCGTCCGCCGCGCATTCTGGCTCGACAAACGCGCCCATTGAAGCGCGAAGGGCATCGCGTCCAGAGCGCTAGGATGAAGTGGTGCGCCTCAT
>JAFAZN010000385.1 GCA_019239775.1 Chloroflexota bacterium | reverse complement strand
AGGTGGAGTTCTCTCCGAGTGGAAGTCCCTCCCACGGGTGATGCATCCCACGAAGGTGATGCACCCACGAAGGTGATGCACCCCACCGAAGTGATTCCTCACGCAGTAACGGGCCTGGCCAAGGTGGAGTTCTCTCCGAGTGGAAGTCCCTCCCACGGGTGATGCATCCCACGAAGGTGATGCACCCACGGAAGTAACACCCCGCGCAGTGATGTCACCTACGGGGTGATGTTACTTACCGGAGTCGTGGCACGGACTGATGCCCACACGGGGTGGAAGGTCCAGACGACTCTACGCAGTTCGATGAAGCCGAAAAAGAATCCGTGGAGAGACCCTTTGGAGCGTGAAACACGTCCTTGTAAACGGTAGTCGCGGTCAGTGCGCCAGGACGGGGACGGGCAAGCCCAGCTCTTCGAGCAGCGGCCGCGCGTACGTCACCTTGCCGGTGAGCACGGCTGGGTCGCCATCGCACAGGGCGTAGGCCGCTTCGGCCATGACTTCGGGCGCTTCCAGCCGATCTTCTGAGACGCCATCGGTCAGGTGATGAAAAACCACGCCGGGCGTTGGCACGAGCCCGGACGGAGACAGGCAATTGACGGCAATGCCGTCGGCGTAGACCTCCGATGCGAGGCCCGAAGAAAAACGCTCGATGGCCGCCTTGCACATGCCATAAACCGTCGAGCCGCGACGTCCACTATACGGAGGGCCCGCAGGATGGATCGCCGCGCGCGACGAAATGTTCAGGATCCAGCCGCGTTTTCGCTCGATCATGCCGGGCAAGACTCGCTGCGTCAGCTCGAAAGTTGCCCGCACCTGGACGTCGAACATGACCTCGTAATGGCGCTGCGGAAACTTGATGACTGGTTCGAAGTACGTCACCGCGGCGTTGTTGACCAGCACGTCGATTGGCCCAAGCTCGCGTTCGACGGTCTCGACGATTCGTTCCCGGTCGGTTTGTTTGGCCAGGTCCGCCGTGACGGTGATGACCCTGCCACCAGCGGCCTTGATGCGATTGGCCGTGGATGCCAGGCTGCCCTCCAGGATGTGGTCGCCTTCCTGTGCCGTGCGCGCCGTGATTGCCACGCGGGCGCCGCCCGCCGCGAAGCGTTGGGCGATTGCCGCGCCGATGCCGCGACTGGCGCCGGTAATCAATGCCACACCTTCCATCGTCAAGCCACTCCTCTCCAGATGAAGCGCATTGAACTCCACCTGACTTGTGAACGTTTTGCTAACTTTCGCGACCGGCATGCGGCGGAGCGCAACTGTTCGGCTTCGCTCTGCGTCCCCTCTGTACCGAGGGAAACAAAGAATCATGGAACGTTCGAATCGCAATCTGTGGATCGGTCTTGGTGTACTCGCCGTCCTTTTGTTGGTGGCGCTGCCGGCGTGGGGTGGCGGGATGATGTTCTCGCCCATGGGCGGCTTTTATCCGGGCGCAAGGCCGTTTGTCGGCCCGTGGCTGATGGGTTTCTGGGGCATCGGCATGCTCGTACGCGTGCTGTTCTTTGGATTGATCGTCTTCCTGGTGCTGCGCCTGTTCCGCGGCCGCGGCTTCCGCGGTTATCGCGGCTACTACGACGAGCCGAGCTCCACTGAGCTTTCGGCCGCCGAGATCCTGCGCCGACGCTACGCGGCTGGTGAAATCACTCGCGAGCAGTACGAAGAAATGCGCCGCACGCTCGAGCCCTCAACCGCCTAACTTGCGCTCGGTTGCACACGGCGGCCGGTTTTACGCAATCCTTACAGTGTGAGGACCCCACTTTCGCAGCCCTGGCGACAGTTGATGCCAGGGCTGCTGCTTTTCGTCCTGCTTCTGACCGCTTGCACGTCGGCAGCGCCGGCGACACCTACTAGCCCGCCAGCCGCAACCGTCGCGCCTGCGGCGAGCGTGGCACCGGCCGCGAGCCCAGCGGCCGCGAAGCCCGCGGCATCGCCCAGCCTGGCGGCTTCGCCCTCTGCGTCGGCGTCTGTGGTGGCTTCGCCATCACCTTCGAATGCGGCCGCGCCGCAACCGGCTGGAGCATCGCTGACGATTACCTCGCCGACGGCTGGGCAATCCGTGCCGGCAGGATCGGTGACCGTCGCTGTGCAGTACAGCGGGCCACCACTGGTGGCGGCCGCCAGCGCCACGAAGCTCGACGACTACCACCTGCACTACTTCCTGGATGAAGACGCAACGCCTTATATCGGTACGCTAGTGCCCATTCCTGCTGGCAACCCGCGGATCGTGCATACGGCCAACCTGCAGAACACGTTTGACAATGTGGCCGCGGGGCCACACAAAGTCACGGTCGTCCTTGGGGGTGCGAACCACGTGTCGGTTGCGCCGGCGCTGAGCGCAACGGTGAGCTTCACGGTGCAGTGAAATTTTTGCGCGGTGCGAGTCACTGCTGCACCTCCGTGAGGAGACATCACCTCCGTTGGGTGCAGCACCTCCGTGTGGTGACATCACTCCGTGGGGTGCAACAGCTCCGTGGGTGGAGCACCGCCGTGCGGGCGCAGAACTCACGTGGACTGCACCACTCCGTGGCGCATGATCTCCCTGCGTGACATCACACCGTTGGAGACAACACTTCGTGGGATGCAGTACTCCGTGAGGGACATCACTCCGTGGGGTGTTACTTCCGTGGGTGAACGACTTCGGTAAGTGACATCACACCGTGGGTGACATCACTCCGTTGGAGATCAATCCGCTGGAGACAACGTTTCGTGGGATGCGGCACTCCGTGAGGGACATCACTCCGTGGGTGACATCACTGCGCGGGGTGCCACGTCCGTGGGTGCCTCACCTTCGTGGGATGCACCCGGGGGACCTTGACTCGGGAGAGAATTCCACCTTGGTCACGACCGTTACTGCGTGAAGAACCACGTCGGTGAGGAACCACCTCCGTGAGGACCTTCCACTCACGTGGGACATCGCCGCCGTGACGGTGCAGCACCTTCGTGAGGAGACTTCAGTCCGCGGGATGCAGCACCTTCGGGCGGAGACTTCACTCCGTGGGATGCACCACCTTCGGGCGGAGACTTCATTCCGTGGGATGCAGCACCTTCGGGCGGAGACTTCACTCCGTGGGATGCAGCACTCCGTGAGAGGACATCGCCTCCGTGACGGTGGTGCGCTGGCGTCTGCCAACACACTGCACCAAAGGGAGATTTAGTGGGCGGTCCAGCCGCCGTCGATGACCAGGGTGCTGCCGTTCATGTACTCCGAATCGGGTGAGGCTAGAAACAGGGCGGCGGCGGCGATGTCTTCGGCGCTGCCGCGTTTGCCGATCGGTACGATCTGCGCAAGCCGCTCGGGCGACATCGCGCCAACGCCCGCGCTGCTCATCTCTGGCGCAAGCTCACCGAGAATCTCCATTGAATTGCGACGCAGATCCGTCGCGATCGGACCGGGGCAGATCGCGTTCACACGGATGCCGCGAATCCCGTATTCGCAGGCCAGCTGACGCGTCAGGCCGACAACCGCGTGCTTCGACATCGTGTAAGTGGTTCCGCCACCCATCGCAACCAGGCCGGCCACCGACGCCATGTTCACGATCCGGCCGTGGCCGGCCGGCACCATCTCCGCAAGCGCACGTTTGCAGCCCAGAAAGACGCCGCGCACGTTGATGCTCATGACCTGCTCAAACAACTCGAGCGAGGTATCCAGACAGGTCGCGTAGCCGTCGAGCACACCTGCGTTATTGACCAGCACGTCGAGTCGACCAAACTCTTCGACCGTGCGCGTCACCAGTTGGTCGATGTCCTCCCAGTTGCGTACGTCAGTCGGAACGAAAATCGCCCGGCCGCCGGCGCGCACGATAGCGGCCTCAGCGGCCTCGCCGCGCGGCTCCGAAACTTCACCGATGCCAACGGCCGCGCCTTCGCGTGCATACGCCTCGGCTATTGCCAGGCCATTGCCCGAACCGGCGCCGGTGACGATGGCCACATGCCCATCCAACCTACCCATGTGGGGCGGATGTTAGAGGCCCTGCCAACGTTGGATCAGGTCCAGGTGAATACCGAACAGGTCCAGGACCTTGGTGACGGTCTGGTCGATCACGTCTTCGATCGTTTGCGGCCGGTGGTAGAAGCCGGGTACCGGTGGCAGCACTACCGCACCCGACTCCGTGGCTTGCGCCATGAGGCGCAGGTGGCCGAGATGCAGCGGCGTCTCGCGCACGACTAGCACGAGCCGGCGACGCTCCTTCAGGCAAACGTCCGCGGCGCGCGCGATCAGGTTGTCGTTGTAGCTGTTGGCAATGGCCGAAAGGCTTTTCATCGAGCACGGGGCCACCACCATGCCGTCGGTCACAAAGGTGCCGCTGGCGATCGAGGCGCCAACATTGCGTTCATCGTGAACGACGTTCGCGAGCGCGGCCACTGATTCCGCATCGCGCTGCATCTCGTACTGGATGGTTGCTTTCGCGCCGCTACTCAGGATCAGGTGCGTTTCGACGTCCGGCCTGTGCTCGCGCAGCACTTCCAGTAGTCGCACGCCGTAGTGCGGCCCGGTCGAACCGGAAATTCCCACGATGAGCCGCGGCATGGCTTCTCGGTAGAGTAGTCCCCGGTATGGCGGACTCGCTGGAGCAGGTGACGACCGAGGTGGTCAACTGCTTCAAGTGCCCGCGGCTGGTGGAGTGGCGCGAGCAAGTTGGACGTGAAAAGCGCGCGGCGTTTCGGTCTGATGAGTACTGGGCGCGGCCGATTCCCGGCTTCGGCGATCCGCATGCCACGCTCCTCCTGGTGGGGCTCGCGCCGGCGGCACACGGCGGCAATCGCACTGGCCGGATCTTCACGGGCGATCGCTCGGGGGACTGGCTGTTCGGGGCCTTGTTCCGCGCGGGCTACGCGAACCAGCCGACCAGCACGCATCGCGGTGATGGGCTTCGACTCACCGGTGCCTATATCGCGGCATGCGTGCGTTGTGCGCCGCCGGCCAACAAGCCGACGCCGCAAGAGCGGGATACGTGCTTGCCCTATCTCGGGCGCGAGCTGCGGTTGCTCGCCGAGGTCAGAGTCATCGTGTGCCTTGGCAAATTCGCCTACGACGGCGTGTCGCCACTTCTGGGTTTGAGGCACAGACCGGTGTTCGGCCACGGGGTTGAAGCACCCACCAGTGACGGTCGAACCGTTCTGTGCTCCTTCCATCCCAGTCAGCAAAACACGTTCACCGGAAAGCTCACCGTGCCAATGTTTGACGCGATCTTTCAGCGCGCGCGCGCACTGGCATGAAGAACCGCGAGGTGGCCGCGGCGCTGCGCGAGCTTGCCGACAGCATGGAACTGCTCGGCGAGGATCGCTATCGCGTGGCCAACTATCGCGACGCGGCCACACGTGTTGAGCACCACCACGAGCCGATCGAGGTCATGGCCGAGGAGCACCGCGTCGAGCAGCTGCATGGCATCGGCAAGTCCATCGGCGCAAAGATCGTCGAGTACCTGGAGACCGGCACGCTCGCGGCCATCGAGGAGCGGCGGCCGCGTGTTCCTCAGGCGGCGCTGCGATTGATGCAAATCCCCGGCGTCGGACCGAAACGCGCGATGCAATTCGCACAGGAGCTGAACGTGCAGACCATCGCGGACCTCCAGGCCGCGCTCGACAGTGGCCAGATCGCTGCGCTGCCGCGGTTGGGCGAAAAGATCGCCGAGGCGCTGCGCATCGAACTGCAGCGGCTGGACGCACGGTCGCAGCGGCTGCCGCTGGCCATCGCGCTGCCGGCGGCTGAGGAGGTGATGCGACAACTGCGCGCATGCGCGGAGGTCCAGTCTGTTGCGGTGGCAGGCAGCATCCGTCGTTGGCGGGAGACAACTGGCGACATCGACATCCTGGTCGCCTCTTCGGATCCAACCGTGGTGATGGAGGCGTTCACGCGGCTACCTGTGGTGAAGCAGGTGCTTGGCGCAGGTGATACCCGTGCTTCCATCGTCACAGTGGCCGACGTCCAAATCGACCTGCGAGTGGTGGCACCTGAGTCCATCGGCGTGGCGCTGCAGTACTTCACTGGCTCGAAGGAGCACAACGTGAAGCTGCGCGCGCTTGCCGTGCGTCGCGGATTGAAGGTGAATGAATATGGCGTCTTTCCGGCAGACGATGACTCGCGCAATCTAGGATCGCGCAGTGAAGAGGAGGTCTACGCGGCGCTCGGGCTACCGTGGATCCCACCGGAGCTCCGTGAAGGCGCAGGCGAAATCGAGATGGCACGCCGTGGAGCGCTGCCTGTGCTGGTTTCAGAGAGCGACCTCCGCGGCGACCTGCACACGCATACGCGGCTGACGGATGGCTCCAGCACGATCGCGGAAATGGTGCGCGCGGGGCTCGAGCGCGGCTACGCGTATCTGGCGATCACCGATCACAGTCAGGCGCTGGGCATCACTGGTGGGCTGACCGACGACGAGCTGCGAGCCGAGCACGCGCAAATTCGGGAGCTGCAACCCGAGTATCCGACCATGCAGCTCTTGTGCGGGGTGGAGGTGGACATTCATATCGACGAACGCCTGGACTGCTCCGACGAGTTCCTCGAGTCGTGCGATGTGGTGGTGGCCTCGATTCATTCGGCCCTGCAGAAGCCACGCTCGGTGCAAACTTCCCGGTTGATTTCGGCGATCCGGAATCCACACGTCGATGTGATCGCGCATCCTACCGGACGGTTGCTTGGTCGGCGGCCTGGCTACGAGATCGACCTGGCCGCCGTGCTGGACGCCTGCGCTTCGCATGGGGTGGCGATCGAGGTGAGCGGGCAACCTTCCCGTCTTGACCTTGATGCGGATGGGATTCGGGCCGCACTGGAGCGCGGGGTGAAGCTGGTACTGAACACGGACTCGCATGCGGCAGACCAGATCGGCGAGCTGATGCGCTACGCGGTAGGCACCGCTCGCCGCGGCGGCGCCACCGCTGAGAGCATCATCAACACCCGCGACTTCGCAGGTCTGCAACGCTGGCTCCGCCGCGAGCACACCTGACGCCGCACGCCGTGACGCCGCCGCAGACCATCGGGTGTGCCCGAATGTGACCGATCGCTCGACGCCAAGATCGCACGCTTCACCGCAACGGACGCCACTGTGCGACAGCCGCAGGCAGTCCTCTGCAGTGGAGCACGCTGCGAGAGGGCTGTCACAGGCGGCGCTGCAGCGCGCTAAAACCGTGGAGCGCGAACGGTGGCGTGCAGGACCTACCGAAACTGACTAGCACGCTGGCTACCCGCGCGGAGGATGTTGGGCGCACAGGCGCTCCGTAGAGTTGAGGCATGTCCGAACTCACCAACTTTTCGAATCAGCTCGCCGATGCGGTCCAGGCGGCTGGGGCGTGGACCGTGCGCGTCCAGGCTCGTCGCGGGCCACCGGCCTCCGGCATCGCGCTCGCCGCGGACCTCGTGCTCACCGCCGACCACGTGGTGGACCCCTCGCGCGAAGACAACATACGCATCGGCCTGCCCGACGGCTCAGAAGTGCAGGCAACAGTTGTCGGCCGTGATCCGGCCACCGACGTAGCCATCCTGCGAATCGCAGGCGGCACACTGACAGCCGCGAAATCGGCAACGAGTGAGCCTCGCACAGGCGCGCTCGCGCTCGTGGTTGGCCGGCCAGGTGCCCAACCGAATGCCAGCCTGGGGCTCATCACCGGCAGCGGCGGCCCGACGCGGACGCGGCGTGGCGGCATGCTCGAACGCTTCATCATGGTTGACGCGGTCATGTACCCGGGCTTCTCCGGCGGTCCGCTCGTCGACGCAGACGGTGCCGTACTCGGGATGATCACCAGCGGCCTCGGCTTTGGCGGACCGGCCGTGGCGCTGCCCTGGTCCCTGGTCAGCCAGATCGCCGAGACCATCAAGACCCACGGTAGAGTCGCGCGAGGCTATCTCGGGATCGGCAGCCAGCCGATCACCCTGTCGGCTCAGGCAAAAGAGCTAGCTGGCGGTCAGGAGCGAGGACTCCTCGTCATCCAGGTCGCCGACGGCGGACCCGCCGCCGCGGCCGGTGTGCTGCAGGGCGATATCCTCGTTCGCCTGGACGGAAACGGCATCGCCAACGCGGATGATCTGCAAAGCTTGCTAGGACCATCGCGAGTTGGAAGCAGCGTGAGCGCCTCCGTCGTTCGCGGTGGCGAGCTGAAGGAGCTCAGCATGACGGTTGGATCGCGCGACTGAGACTCGGTCTTCGGCGCTGATTGATTGATTGATTGATTGATTGATAGATGTCTACGGTTACGGTTGTCGCCAGCCTGCCCAGCGTTCGGCTCGGGCTGGCTGACATGCTGTCGAGCCACGGCCACACTGTGCTCTCGGAGGATGAGACCGTCGACGGCGCCGGTGTGTGGGTGCTCGATGCGCCTGGCACCCCGGCGCTGGATGCGCTGACCGCGCAGCGCTACTCGGACTCTCCGCGAGCCGCCGTCGTCCTGTCTGATGAACCGGGGATGGCCAGTCAGCTCGCGCGCGCCGGCCTGCGCGGCTGGGCTTGTCTCGCGCGCGATGCGGACGCCGATCAGTTGGACCTCGCGGTCCGCTCTGCCGAGGCGGGGCTGGTCCTGTTGGACCTGCCTGTGGCCGCGACGTCGTTGACGGCGCCAGCCACCGTCGCGACACCGGCGCTGAGCATGGAACCCCTGACCGCCCGCGAGCTGCAGGTCTTACAGCTCGTGGCGCAGGGGTTGCCGAACAAAGGCATTGCTCGCAGGTTGGGGATCAGCGAGAACACCGCCAAGTTTCACGTCGCCTCGCTGTGCGGGAAGCTCGGAGCCTCGAGCCGCACAGAGGCAGTGACGCTGGCAGCGCGCCGCGGCCTGATCTTGCTCTAAGCCGCGCGGCTGGGGGCAGCCACGGGCTCGGCAGCGTAGGTCGGGGCCGGCGCCTCGGCGGGTGCTTGCTCCGCGGCTGGGCGACCTACCGGCTGGTAGAAGAAGCCCTTGGCCACCATCTCCTGCGGGTCGTAGAGGTTGCGGCCGTCCACCAACAGCGGGTAGCGCATCGACTGACGCACGCGCTCCATGTCCAGTCGACGGAACTCGCTCCACGACGTCATCAGGATCAGGGCGTCCGCCTCTTCCGCGACCGCGTACGCATCCGAGCACAGCTCGACACCCGGTACCAGCGCACGCGCCGCCGAGTTGGCTGCCGGATCGAACGCGCGCACTCGCGCGCCCTCGGACTGCAGCAGGTGGATGATCTCCACCGCAGGTGACTCGCGCAGGTCGTCGGTGTTCGGCTTGAACGCCAGACCGAGCACGCCAATCACGCGATCTTCGACCGATCCAAGCGTGCCGCGCACCTTCTGCAGCACCAGCTTGCGCATGTCGCGGTTGATCTCCATCACCGCGCGCAACAGCTGCGGATGGGCGCCCGCCATGCTGGCCATATGCGCCAGGGCTTTGACGTCCTTCGGGAAGCACGAGCCACCGTAGCCGACCCCCGCCTCCAGGAACTCGGGGCTGATGCGGCGATCCAGGCCCATGCCGCGCGAAACCTCTTTGACGTCGGCACCGAGTCGCTCGCAGATGCTGGCGATCTCGTTGATAAAGCTGATCTTGGTCGCCAGAAACGCGTTCGAGGCGTACTTGATCATCTCCGCGGTGCGGATGTCGGTCTTGATGATCGGCGGCTCGGGCTGAAGGTCGCGGTAGAGGCCCGCGACACGATCGATTGCTTCGGGCTCGGTACCGCCAAGGACCACGCGGTCTGGATGACGGAAATCATCCACGGCGGAGCCTTCACGCAGGAACTCCGGGTTGCTCACCACGCGGAAGCGGGCGCCGGAGCCGCTGCTCGCGCGCTCCAGGGTTGGCAGCATCCAGTCGCCTGTGCCGATTGGCATCGTGCTCTTGTTGACGACAATCAGGCTGCGCTCGGAAGGCGTGTACTTGCCCAGGCTGTGCGCGGCGGCTTTGACCTGCGACATGTCGGCTTCGCCTTCGATGCCGCTTGGGGTACCGACGCACACGAAGGCGAACTGGGCCTTGTCCAGGCCTTCTACGTAGTCGAGCGTGAAGCGCAGGCGACCAGCTTTGATGTTCTGAACGACAATCTCTTCCAGGCCTGGCTCGTAGATCGGCAGCTGTCCGCGACCGAGCCGCTCCACCTTGCCAGGATCGATGTCGATGCCCACGACCTGGTTACCCAGCTCTGCGAAACAGGCGGCGGTGACGAGCCCAACATAGTTGGTGCCGATTACTGCGATATTGGCCATCTCGGGGGCAGTTTAATGTTTTCTCAGAATGAACCCGAGGGTGGTGCCCGGTTTAGTCGCGGTTGAGACGCGAGGCGTGTACTTTGGGGCAGGGGGCTGCGCCCCCCGGGGCCAGTCGCTCGTCGCGCTCCGCGCGGTCGCTCCTTCCCGCCCCGTCCCCCTGCATGATGGGCCTATTCGGCGACCGCTGACCGGTTGAGCGCTCGACACGTTCGTGGCACGACGCCGCGACTGGACGGTTGTGACCGAAGGACCATTCTGGTGCGAAGCTGGAGCGCTCGAGGCGTTAGTTAGTGCGCAAGGCCTCTTGGACTCGGGCCATGCCTTCTTGCAGTTGGTCCATGCCTAGCGCGTAGGAAAAACGCAGGAAGCCGGGGGTGCCGAAGGCTTCGCCGGGGACCGTCACGATGAGGGCGTCGTCCAGCAGGTAGGCGGCAAGTTCGTTCGAGGAAGAAACCACGCGACCCTTTGGACCAAGTGGACGGCCGAACAAGCCACGTACGTCGGGGAACACGTAGAAGGCCCCCTCGGGCAGTGAGCACTCCACACCCGAGATCTGAGACAAACCAGAGACAATCGCGTCGCGGCGGTCGCGGAAGGTGGCCACCATCGCGTCAATCGTCGGTTCGACGTCTGCATGCGCTTCCAGCGCGAACGTCGCCGCACGCTGCGTAATCGAAGAAGGATGCGAGGTCAGGTGCGACTGTACAGCCGAAGCCATCTGCATGAGCTCGGATGGACCCACGAGCCAGCCCAGCCGCCAACCGGTCATCGCATACGCCTTCGAGACCCCGTCCACAATGAACGTACGGTCCGCCATGGACGGTGCGGCGCGCAGCCACCTGCCGACGGGCACGTAGCTGATACGGGCGTAGACCTCGTCCACGACGACGGCGACATCCGTACCGGCAAGCACCTCCGAGAGGGCAGCCAGCTCGGCGTCGCTGTAGACCGCACCAGTCGGGTTACACGGTGTACAGAGCACCAGCGCACGCGACCGAGGTGTCAATGCCTCACGTAGCGCGGACGGGGTCAGCTTCCACGAAGGCGCAGACGTCTCGATCGGTACAACCCCAGCGCCAGCCATCTTTGCCTGTTCGGCGTAACTCACCCAGTACGGCGCTGGCAGCAGTACCTCGTCACCTGGATCGCACAGCAGCTGCATCGCGATGAACAACGCTTCTTTGGCGCCACTGGTCGCGATGACCTGCTGCCACGAAAACGGCACGCCGGTGAACTCAGCCGTCCGTTCGGCAACCAGCTTGCGCAGCGCGGGGTCGCCACTGACGGTCGTGTAATGGGTGGCGTCGTCGACCAACGCGCGGTTGGCGGCCTGTTTGACCGGCTCCGGGGTCGGAAAATCGGGTTCGCCAACGCCGAACGAGATGATCGCCTGGCCCGCGGCCTTCAGCGCCTTGGCGCGGGCGTCGAGCGCCATCGAGGCGGAGGCCTCAATGTTGCGCGCACGTGCGCTCCCTGTGATTCCAGAGCGCGTATCGAGGCCCATTACGCGACGTCGAGGACGACCAGGCGTTCGGGTCCGTTCGGCGTCTCGGCAGTGACCTCTTCGTTCTTCTTCTTGCCGACGATAGCGCGACCGATGGGCGACTCTTCAGAGATACGTCCGCGGCGAGGGTCAGCTTCGGCCGGCGAGACCAGCATGTAGGAGGCTTCTTCGCCATCTTCGTGGCGAAGCTTGACCTTGGCTCCCAAACGGATGACGCCATCCCGTGAGGAGTTTTCGTCAATTGGCTCGGCGGCGGCGAGCAAAGCGCGCAGCTCACCAATGCGGCCTTCGAGCAAAGCCAACGCGTCCATCGCGTCGCGCAGGTCGAGATTTTCGGCCGGATCGTTGCCACCGGCTCGGGCGTCGCCGAGTCGGGAAGAGACCACCGGCAACTCGGCCTCGAGTCGGGCAAGCTCTTGTTCTAGCTCGCGCCGACCCTCTGGAGTCAGTCGCACCGTCAGTCGTGCCACGGGGCTGGAATGCTACTCCCTTGAGGCAGTTGGTGCCACCATTCGGCACGGAACGTGCCAACTTGGCACGTCGATCAAGGTGCAGGACCCCCACCGCAGTCCCGTTGTGTCCACTGAGGGACTTACGCGCCGCTATGGCGACCTGGCTGCCGTTGACGACGTCACGCTCAACGTGCCGAGCGGCACGATCCTTGGCGTCATCGGCCCAAGCGGATCCGGCAAGACCACGTTGATCCGCATGCTGACCGGAACGCTGGAACCAAGCCAGGGCAAGATCGAGGTCCTGGGCGAGCATCCGCGCAAATTCAAGCGCCACACCCGCGAAAAGCTCGGCTACATGCCGCAGCACTTCATCCTGTACGACGAGCTGACCGCATCGGAGAACCTCTCGTTCGTTGCGTCATTGTTCGGCCTGATGTGGCCGAAACGCGGGCGCCGCGTCAAACGTCTGCTGATGCTCCTCGACCTGTGGGATGCTCGCAAGCGACGAGCCCGCCAGTTGTCCGGTGGTATGCAGCGCCGATTGGAACTGGCATGCGCACTGGTTCACGATCCGCTGCTGTTGTTCGTGGACGAACCGACCGCCGGACTCGATCCGATGCTGCGCCAGAAAATCTGGACCGAGTTCCGTCGACTGCGCGACGCCGGGCGCACGCTCGTGGTCACCACGCAGGTCGTCAGCGAGGCGGTCTATTGCGACAGCGTGGCGGTGCTATCGCGCGGACGTTTAATCGCCCTCGCGCCGCCAGAAGACCTGCGGCGTATGGCATCCGGGGGTGATGTCATCCAGATCAGAACCGCCGCCGCCTTCGACGGCGTCACTATCGAAGATCTGCCCGGTGTGCGCGAGATTCGGCAGCACGCCCCGCGCGAAATGCTGGTGATCGCCGATGACGCGGCCACCGCCACACCGCGCGTCGTCGAAGCCATTCAGGCGGCCGGCGGCAACGTCGAATCCAGCAGCGAATACCGGCCTGATTTCGACGAGGTCTTTTCGGCGCTGGTTTCACGCGCGGAAGGCGCGCTGAACAACGAAGACATCCAGGCTGATGAGAGACTTCCTGCTCGGGCCGCTTAAGAGCTGGACGCGGACCACCGCGTTCGTCGGCAAAGACGTCATCGAAGTGGTACGCCGGCCGGGCGCGCTGTTCAGTCTCATTTTTGGACCGTTCGTGATCATGGGCTTATTCGGACTCGGCTACAGCGGCCAGTACCGGCCGCTCGAAACAGTGCTGGTGGTGCCCGCCAACTCGAACCTGCCGACCGACCCGAACTTCTACCAACCGTATCTCGGCGAATCGGTCCATCTCGCGCAAGTCACCAATGACGCGAACGCCGCACGCGACCAGTTGCAGCGACAACAAATCGATCTGCTCGTGATCGCACCTGCGAATGTCGAGCAAAATTTCTTGACCGGCCAGCAGTCGGCCATCGACATCGAATACAACGAGCTGGACCCGGTGCGCGACAACTACGCGCGTTTCGTGGCTTACCGCCAGGTGCAGGAGCTGAATCGAGCAATCATCCAGCAGGCGGTTAGCTCCGGCGAGCAGTACGTCGTGCAGTCCACCGGCAGCCAACAAGCCGTTCAGATTCCACCGGAAATCGTCGCAGCACCGACTCGCGCAGAACCCAAGAACCTGGCTCCGCTGAGTCCAAATGTGGTGGCATTCTTCGCTCCGGCGGTCCTGGCGCTGGTGCTTCAGCATATGGGCGTCACGCTTACCGCGCTGTCGCTGGTGCGTGAACGGCTCAGCGGCGCCATGGATATTTTCCGCGTCGCGCCGGTGCGCGCACTCGAAATTCTGATTGGCAAATATCTGGCGTACGCGTTCTTCAATCTCTCGATCGCGGCAGCGACTTGTTTTTTGCTGGTGGGTGCGCTGCACGTCCCGCTGCTGAGTACGCCTGGCGACGTCGCAATTGTGGTGGTGTTGCTCAGCTTCGCGTCACTCGGACTCGGACTACTGATTTCAACTGTGGTCGACTCTGAACGCGGCGCGGTGCAACTGTCAATGCTGGTGCTGCTGGCTTCGGTGTTTTTCAGTGGCTTCGTGCTGCCGCTGGATCAATTCATCACGCCACTGCGCATCGCCGCGTACGGCTTGCCGGTCACGCATGGCATCCAGCTGCTGCAGGATTACATGCTGCGCGGCAGCACGAATCAGGCGTGGGAGCTGCAGGTGCTCGCTGGAATCGGCCTCGTGCTGTTTCTGGTGACTTCCTTCACCGTACGGCGCAACCTCCGGTCCGCCGACTAAACCCTGGCGCCCTTCACACCCGAGGGTTCAACGCAGTACTACCTCGGGGTGAGACCAGTCGTATGGACCACACCGGTGGAAGAGACCACACCGGTCGGAGAGGCCACGTCGTACGGAGTACACCCGTCAGGTGGAGTTGCGCGCGGCGGTGAGGAAACCTCCGTCCTGGAGGTACTGCGCGATTGTCTGCGCGGTAACAGCGTGCCCGTACGCCGTGAAATGCGTATCGATCGGCAGGAACAGGTCCGCACGATTTGGCATTGACTGAAACTGCTGGAGCAGATCCAACTCGGGCACGCGATCAACTCCAGCTACGCGAGCCAGGTCACGCTGTGGTCGCGACCAGTCCACTTCCGCATCACTAAAACGGAAGTTGGCCATGGTGCGCGCATGCATGTCGTCGACGACTTGCGCTGGCTCGGGAATGGCCACCAGCACAAGCGGGGCGCCAGCCTGAGCGGCGCTGTCGCGTGCATCCGCCAGGTAGCTGCCAAAGAGTGGCCAGGCGACGTCCAGCCAGTAGGTATGCGGAATGTCCCGAAGGATGGTCCACTCGAAGCTGGTGAGGTTGAGTCGCTCCTGTTCTTGCGCCAACGGCGCGGCACCCGGAGCCGTTGACACGCTGGGATCCACGGGTACCCCAAAAAGGTCCCCGAGTAGCAAAGATCGCGCACGCAGACTGTCCCAAACCGCGCGTGCGGTTTGCCGCAGGCCGGATGACGGTGAAGGACCAGCTGATACGGGCGCCGTGTTCGCTGGTTGATTGCCCACGGGGCGTGGCAGAGCCTGATCCGGTTCCCACGGTGCCGGCGGCGTTGGGCCACCGACCTGGTGATTGCGCGGGAACCAGAATCCGCTGTCGTCCACCAGCGCCTGCGCCGCGGTGCCCCAGGTCATGCCCTTGGGATGTTCGGGCGCGATCCGATAGCCGACCGCTGTGGCGAGGACGTTCTCCGAAACGTCGTTGCCAAGGAACGCGGCCAGTACCACCAGGTCGGGCTTCATCCAGTCCAGGTCTTCGGCCAGGAGGCCGCTCTCGTTGAAGGTGGTGTAGCCACCGACGCCGGCGTTGATCACGCGCACGTTGGCATAGCCCGCATCGTGCAAATCGCGTTCGAGCAGTGCCGGGAAGGTCTGCTCATACGGCACCTGTCCGCCGACGGTGTAGCTATCCCCGAGCACCACCACGCGAAACTCACCTGGCTCCTTCGTCGCCGGCACCTCCGGCCCGACGATCCCGCGCGAGTTGGTGCGCAGGATCCCGTCGTACTCGGTGGTCTTCAGCCGCACGCAGGTGCCTGGGCGCATGACGTAGCCGGCGTTCGCGTCCAGCACGTACAGGCCGTACTGGCTCTGCAGCGACGTTGCCGAGCCGACGCACTGGAGGGCTGCCAGATTCGTCGCGCGCAGGTCGGCGATGCGTAGCCCAATCTCGGCCAGCGCGGCTATGAAAACCAACAAAGCCAACGCCAGGACCACAGCAGGGCCCCACGGGTAGCGCCTACGCTCGGGAAACCCGCTTTCCTCAGTCAGCGTTGGACGATGCGTCCGGACCCGCAACGCCATTTGCGCAAGCCGCAGGGTAACTTCCCGGTGCGGCGGACTGAAACGCTTTGAGCGTGAGAATCTCATTACGACCCGGCAGCAGCGCCTGAGGGTTTGGTATCTTCGGGCGCAGAATGGATCGCGTTTCCCGCGCCCGCGCTCGACGGCAGCACAACATGGGGACTCAGGTTGGCGATCGGCTGGCAGTTTCGGGTGATCTCGTCACCCTGGTGTGGCGCCACAAACTGTGGTGGATGCTGCCCCTGCTGCTAGCGCTGGTCGTTCTGGCCGCACTGGTCGTGCTCGAAGCGACGCCGCTCGGCCCGCTGCTCTATCCCGTGTTCTAGTGCTGGGCTGGATCGTCCAGGTCTGGACCGCGTACGCGCAGCGCGCCGCCAGTTATCAGACGCGTGTGCTGCTCACGCTGGTGTACGCACTCATCCTCGGACCAGCGGCGCTGATCGGCCGCTTGTTCGGGGCGCGGCTGCTCGACCTCGGCGATAGCGGCTCGACCTGGATCCAACGCCCAACACCCGACAAGAGCGTAGCCAGCCTGCGACGGCAGTTTTGAACATCCTCGGCCTGTCCTGCTTCTACCACGACGCGGGCGCCTGCTTGCTGCGCGACGGAGCGCTCGTGGCGGCGGCCGAGGAGGAACGCTTTTCGCGGCTCAAGCACGATGCGCGCTTGCCGGTCAACGCGGCCAACTTCTGCCTCGAACAGGCCGACGTCGATCCCGAGGACCTGGACTACGTCATCTTCTACGAGAAGCCGCTGCTGAAGTTCGAGAGGATCGTCGCTGGCTACGCCGCAACGTACCCGCGTTCGCGCGGCGCATTCGTCAAAGCGCTGCAGACCTGGCTCGGCCAGAAGCTGTGGGTGCGCGGTCAGATTCGCGACGGCCTCGGCTTCGACGGCGAAGTGCTCTTTGGCGAGCACCACGTCTCGCATGCCGCCAGCGCATTTTTCCCATCGCCATTTGCCGACGCCGCCGTACTAACTGCGGATGGCGTCGGCGAGTGGGCCAGCACCACGCTCGGCATTGGCAACGACATCGACCTCGAGATCTCCCACGAGATTCGTTACCCGCACTCACTCGGACTGCTATACAGCGCCTTTACGGCGTATCTCGGGTTCGAGGTCAACGAGGGCGAATACAAGGTCATGGGCATGGCCGCCTACGGCCAGCCCACGCTGGTCGACAAGGTCCGCAAACTGATCGCATTGCTCGACGACGGTAGCTTTCGGCTCGACGTGAGATATCTCGCCTATCCGCATGCGCTGCGGTCCATCGACTCACCATTCATTGACCTGTTTGGTCCACCACGCTTGCCAGGCGCGGACCTCGAACAGCACTACGCCGATCTCGCGGCGTCGATTCAGGTCGTCACTGAAGAAGCGATGCTCGGTCTCGCGCGGCGCGCGAGAGAGTTGAGCGGGTCGGAAAACCTGTGCATGGCCGGCGGTGTGGCCCTGAACGTACTGGCCAACGCGCGCATCCTTCGCGAATCAGGCTTCAAACGCGTGTGGATCCAGCCCGCGGCCGGTGATGCCGGTGGTTGTCTCGGCGCCGCCACGTACCTGTACCACACGGTCCTGCGGAACGAACGCAGCTACCGCATGGATACCGCGTACCTCGGACCGTGTTATTCGAACCCAGAAATTCACGACTTCCTGGAACGCGAGGGCGTGCCGTTCACGGTCCTCGACGACACCGAGCTTGCGCCAAAGGTGGCCAGACTCCTCGCCGACAACAACGTGGTGGGCTGGTTCCAGGGCCGCATGGAGTTCGGGCCGCGCGCGCTTGGCGCCCGCAGCATCCTGGCCAACCCAACCGATCCAACGACCAAAGACACCTTGAACGCGAAGATCAAACACCGCGAAGCGTTTCGTCCGTTCGCACCATCCACGCTGGTTGAAGCGGCTTCGACGTATTTCGACTTCGGCTCGCCAGCCGGCGACGTTGACAGTCCGTTCATGCTGCTCACCGCGCGGGTGCGGCCGGATAAGCAGCATCTGCTGCCGGCTATCACGCACGTTGACGGCACCGCGCGCGTGCAGACGGTCAGTCGCACTCAGAATCCGCTGTACTACGCGCTCATCGAGGAATTCGGGAAGTTGACCGGCGTGCCCGTGCTGGTGAACACGTCCTTCAACGTGCAGGGTGAGCCCATCGTGTGCACGCCCTCGGAGGCATTCAACTCGTTCGCGCACACCGACATGGATTACCTGGTAATGGGCAACGCGCTGGTGCCCGCAAGCTCGAAGCGCAAGCTCGGCGCATATCCAGGAACGCAGCTCGTCCACGCGGGCGAGGAGGTTGTCGTCTGACCTTGCCGTGGCAGCCCGAGGAGGTCGTCTGACCATCACGCCGCTACGCCGCGCGGTCGCTCTCGCGGTGCCGTGGCTGTTCCTCGTGTTGTTCGCGGCGCTGTATATCGGATTGGCCCTTCCCAGGGTGATGAGCGGTCAGCCAGTCGCGCTTTGCCTGGGAGCGTTCGTCGCGCTGGTGTTCGTAGTCTTCTTCGTTGCGGCGGTTACGTTCTCACGTGACGTCCTGAGCAAACGATGGCCATGAACATCACCGTGATCTCGCGCTAGTAAGGTCTCACCACGAGGTGATGCAGCCCACGGAGTGATGCCGGACACCATGCGGGCGATGGTTCTCAGTGCGCCGGGCATGCCGCTTGAACTGGTGAACCTTCCGGTGCCTGTCCCTGAACGCCAACAGGTGCTGTTGCGCGTGCGGGCTTGCGGGGTGTGTCGCACGGACCTTCATATCCTCGACGGCGAGCTCACCGAGGCCAAGCTGCCGCTGATTCTGGGCCACGAGGTGGTGGCCACCGTCGAGTCGCGCGGCAGCGAGGTCCATGACTTCGAAGAGGGCGAGCGCGTCGGCGTCCCCTGGCTCGGCTGGACCGACCAGACCTGCCCCTACTGCAAGCGCGGGCAGGAAAACCTGTGCGATACCGCCCGTTTCACGGGCTACACCCTCGACGGCGGCTACGCCGAATACCTGGTCGCCGATGCGCGCTACTGCCTGCGCTTGCCATCTCGCTACTCAGATGCCGAGGCGGCACCACTGTTGTGCGCGGGCCTGATCGGCTATCGCACCTACCGCCTCGCCGGCGCCGATGCCAGAAAGATCGGCATCTACGGCTTCGGAGCCGCGGCGCACATCGTGGCACAGGTGGCTGTCCACCAGGGTCGTCGCGTCTATGCGTTCACGCGGCCAGGCGACACTCGTACGCAAGACTTCGCGCGGAGTCTGGGCGCGACCTGGAGCGGCGGTTCGGACCAACTTCCACGAGAGAAACTGGACGCGGCCCTGATCTTCGCACCCGCGGGTGAGCTGGTCGTCGCAGCGTTGAAGGCGACGGCAAAGGGAGGCAGTGTGGTGTGCGGCGGCATCCACATGAGCGATATTCCCGCATTCCCTTATCGGCTGCTGTGGGAAGAGCGCGCTATTCGGTCAGTCGCCAACCTCACGCGCCGTGACGGCCAGGAATTCATGGCGATTGCCGAACAGGTGCCGATTCGGGCATCGGTCCAAACCTTTGAGCTGAGCGAAGCCAACCAGGCGTTGGAGCGTCTACGCCGCGGGCAGCTCCAGGGTGCCGCGGTCCTCAGCATTAGCACCTGAGACAGCACCGTCGCGTTTTGCGGCGACAGCCAGCACGTCCGCTGCAGCCGACGCCCGCGCCGCGATGCGCGCACGCTGAATCAGTGCATAGTAAGCATTCGGAAGGGCCGTCCCGGCCAGGGTGGAAGTCTCCATAGTCCATGACGGTTATCGGCCGATAGCGTAAGCGGCATGAGCAGAGTCGCATTCGTTACTGGCGCAGCGGGTGGCTTGGGACGCGCCATTGCCGCGGCCTTCGCTGCCGAAGGAACCTCGGTCGCCCTAGCAGACTTACCCGATCGCGCGCCTGAACTCGAGGCACTCGCCAAAGAGCTGGGCGAAGCCATCGCCGTGGGCATCGACGTGCGCCGGCCAGAGACGCTTCACGCAGCTGCACAAAAGACGGTCGATCGCCTGGGATCCCTCGACGTGATGGTCTGCAACGCCGGCGTCAACGTGCGCAAGCCATCACTCGAAGTCACGGAGTCGGATTGGGACACGGTCGCCGACGTCAACCTGCGCGGCGTGTTCTTTTCGGCACAGGCGGGGGCGCGGCAGATGGTGCACCAGGGCAAGGGCGGCAAGATCGTGTGCATCGCCTCGATCATGGGTCTGGTCGGCGGGGCGACATCGAGCGCGGCCTACGGCGCGAGCAAAGCGGGGGTGGTGAACCTCACACGCGTGCTTGCAGTCGAGTGGGCCGGATTCGGGATCCAGGTCAATAGCGTGGCGCCCACGTATGTGCGCACGCCGCTCACTGAGGGGATCTTCGCGAGTGAGGCGTTCCTGCAAACGGTGCTGGCCAAGACGCCGAACGGCAAGCTAGCCACACCCGAGGACATCGCCAATGCCGTGGTCTTTCTGGCTTCGACTCGAGCTGACATGATCACTGGAACGACCCTGCCTGTCGACGGAGGTTGGACCGCCTGGTAACCATGGCCGCTGCCCGCCCCCAGGACTACCATTGAACACATGACCGTGGTGTCGGTTCCGGACCTTGGCGCCGAGATCGGCCTCGAGTTCCCAAGCCTGTACAGCGGCCATCGCGTGTACTCGACCGATGAGGCGCCGCGGATCGCCCCTGAGGACATTCCAACCAGGGTAAGAACCGCGCTCCAGCCCATCCTGAAACGCGTCGCGCTGGACGAACGTGTCGCGATCACCGCGGGTAGCCGCGGTATCGCCAACATGCCGACAATCCTGCGCGCCTGCGGCGACGCCATCAAAGAGGCTGGCGGCGACCCCTTCGTCATGCCGGCCATGGGGAGCCACGGCGGGGCGACCGCGGACGGTCAGCGCGACGTTCTGGCTGGTTACGGCATCACGCGAGAGAGCGTGGGCATGCCCATCATCTCGAGCATGGACGTCCAGCAAATCGGCTGCATCGACGAAGTGCCCGTTTTCATGAGTACCACCGCACTCGAAGCCGACCACGTGCTGCTGGTCAATCGCGTCAAGGCACACACCGATTTCCATGGACCCGTGGAGAGTGGGCTGGCCAAAATCTGCGCCATCGGCTTGGGCAAGCAGCGCGGCGCGCAGATCATCCACAGCTACGGCACGCGCGGTCTGGTGGAGCTGATGCCCCACGTGGCGCGATGCATCATCGACAAGACCGACAAGATCTTGGGCGGCCTGGCGATTCTCGAAAACCCGCTTGATGAGACGGCCGATGTTGTCTTCGTAGAGCGGGACGGCATTGGCACCGAGCTCGAGCAAGAGCTTCTGCTACGCGCCAAGTCGCTGATGGGCGCCTTGCCGTTCGAGGCTCTCGACGTGCTGATCATCGACGAGATGGGCAAGAACATCTCAGGCACCGGCATGGACACGAACGTCATCGGCCGCATGTTCGTCCCGGGCGTGCCTGAGGACGTCCAGCCGAACGTCACCGCGATCGTCGTGCTCGACCTGACTGAGCCCAGCCACGGCAACGCCGTCGGCCTCGGCCTGGCCGACTTCACGACCGAACGCTTTGTGCAGAAAATCGACTGGCATGCCACGTACACCAATGCCTACACCTCCGGCACCGGCGGCCTGATGCGTGGCCGCCTCCCCACCGTGATGGCAAACGATCGCGCGGCCATTGCCACCGCCATCCGCATGTCCGGCCAACCGGACTGGTCGCAGCTGCGCCTGGCGCGCATCAAGAACACGCTGAACGTCGCCGACGTGCAGTTCAGCCCGAGCCTGCTCGAGGAAGCCGGCCGAGCCGGCGTCGAAGTGACCGGCGCACCCGCCCCGATGCAGTTCGACACGGCGGGTAGGCTGCAGTAGCTCGACTGCTCATTCTCGCCGACGACTTCACCGGAGCGTGCGACGCTGCCGGACCGTTCGGCGGCCCGATGCGAACGCTGGTTTCAACACTGGTTCCTGAGCAGTGGCCCAGTGGCACGGACGTGCTCGCGCTGGACCTGGACGTGCGCGAGCGCTCCAATAGAGACGCGGCAGACGCGATCCTGGCCGCGGCGCACCTACGCCCCGAACGGGTGCTGGTGAAGATCGACTCCACGCTGCGTGGACCGGTACGTGGTCTGGTGGGTGGTGCGCTCCACGCGTTCGCGTGCGAACAGGCAGTGGTAGCACCAGCGTTCCCGGAGCAGGGCCGCATCGTGCGCGACGGAAGTTTGTATGTGCATGGCCAACATGGTCCGACTGTGCGCGAGGTGATCGGCGATGACGGAAGGTGCGTGATTCACGATGCCGAATCACCGGCTGACTTGCGGCGGCTCGCCGAAGAAGCACACGCACATCCGCGGTGGCTGCTGGTCGGCTCCGCCGGCCTGGCGCGCCAGTTGGCGCCACCCCACGAATCTCCAACCCCGCAGCCGAATGGCGATGGCCCCGTGCTCCTGGTAGCTGGCAGCCCCGCGCCCGTGACGCGCGCGCAACTTGTCCCATTGACCGACGTGAACGACCTGGTGATATTGGCAACGCCACCGACGGACGCACGCGACAGCGGCGAAGCAGCCTCCGCGCTCGCGGACCAGGTCGCTCTCTGGGCCATGCGCCACAGGCCAAAAGCAGTCGTCCTCACAGGTGGAGCTACCGCCCGCGCGGTGATTCACGGTCTGGGCACCACACATCTGTCGATCCACGGCGAGCTGCAGCCAGGCATCCCTTTCGGTGCACTCCAGGATGGGCTGTGGCATGGCGTCACGGTGGTGACCAAAGCAGGTGGCTTCGGCACATCCAGTACGCTCCTCGACGTCGTCCGCGAACTCGGTGTTACATCGACTGGATGAGCTCGATAAAACCAGTTCTGGCGATCACGATGGGCGACCCTGGCGGCATCGGCCCCGAGATCATCGCCAAGGCCCTGGCGCACGCCGACGTGTACGAGCAGTCACGGCCGCTGGTGATCGGGGAACGCCGCGCCATGGAAGCGGCGGTCCGCATCACCCGGGTGCCGCTCGAAGTTCGTCCGGTTGATGCCGCCCCGGACGAGGCCCACGCTGGCACCATCGACCTGCTGGACCTGGCCAATATCGACATCGAACGCGTCGGCCGCGCTCGAATCTCCGCTGAGGTCGGCCGCGCCGCATACGACTACCTGGAACGTGCAGCCGACATGGCGCTTCGCAACGAGGTTGGCGCCATCGTCACCGCGCCGCTGAATAAAGAAGCCCTGAGTGAAGCTGGCTGGGTCGGCGTCGGGCATACCGAATTGCTCGCGCGTTTCGCCGGCGTACCCGACAAGTCCGTGGCCATGATGCTCGCCTCCAACCGCCTGCGGGTGGTGCACGTTTCGACGCACGTCTCGCTGCGACGCGCCATCGAACTGGTCACGCCCGAGCGCATCGTCACCACCGCGCGGCTGGCTGGCGAGACCGCCCGCGACATCGTTGGCCACTCGCCGCACCTCGCCGTTGCTGGATTGAATCCGCACGCTGGTGAGCACGGCTTGTTTGGTTCGGAAGAGTCCGAGTTCATCGAACCGGCAATTGATGAGCTGCGCGCAGAGGGATGGCAGGTCAGCGGGCCTGTTTCGCCTGACACGGTTTTCCTGCGAGCCGCATCTGGGGACTATGACGCGGTTATTGCCATGTACCACGACCAGGGACATATCCCCTCGAAGTTCGCCGGCTTCGACGACACCGTCAACGTCACCCTGGGCCTGCCGATCGTCCGCACCTCGGTGGACCACGGCACCGCCTATGACATTGCTGGGACCGGCAAAGCCAACGAGGCCAATATGCTGGCCGCCATCAGCCTGGCGGCACAGATGGCGGCCAATCGCGAGCGTCGCGCCAGCGCGATGCCCTGAGCGTTTCGCGCCCGCGGCGGCTGCACGGCACGGCCGTGTAAACGGTCCCGCTTGGTGACCGCCTTCGGGTCAGTGCACCACTGCCGTAGGGGCATCACTCCCGTAGGGACATCACTCCGTGGGGCAGCACTCCGTGAGATGACATTCCTCCCCGTGGGATGCGGCACCTCCGTGGGGATGAACCTTCGGGTGGTGAAGATCTCCAGGTGGCGAGAAACCTGGTGGTGGTCACCTCTCCGTGAGGTTGAAACTGTGTCCGGGGGTTGATCCCGTCGAAGGGTGCGGCGCGCTAGGGCAGGTTCTCTATCTCTATCGGCTCGATCGCCTCTGCCAGCGGAAACTTGAAGACGCGCGCGTAGAAGTACAGCTCTGCTTCCAGCGTTCGTCGGATGGTGGCGGCTTTGCGGAAGCCGTGCTGTTCACCCGCGAATGCCAGGTAGGCGACCGGCAGGTCTTTGGCCCGCAATGCCGCCACCATCTCTTCGGCTTGCGACGGAGGCACCACCCGATCTTCGAGACCCTGGAACAAGATCACCGGGCACGACAGCTGGTTGGCGAAGTGGATCGGCGAGCGCGCGTAGTACACGTCGCGCGCCGCGGGATAGGGACCGATCAAGCCATCCAGGTAGCGCGACTCGAATTTGTGCGTATCAGTAGCGAGCGCCTCGCAATCGGCGACACCGTAATAGGAGGCGCCCGCGGCAAAGTCATCATGAAAGACGAGCGCGCAAAGCGTGGTGTAGCCACCCGCGCTGCCCCCGCGAATGCACAAGCGCCCGCCATCGACCTCGCCTGCAGCCGCCAGATACCGTGCAGCGTTGATGCAATCTTCGGTGTCGACGATGCCCCACTGGCCGCGCAGGCGTTGGCGGTAGGCTCGACCATACCCGCTGCTGCCGCCGTAGTTGACATCGACCACGCCGAAGCCCCGCGACGTCCAGTACTGAATGCCCAAATCGAGCTGCGCCTGGGTCATGGCGGTTGGACCACCGTGGCTCTCCACGATCAACGGCGGCTTTTCTCCGGGTGCACTGGTGAAGTCCGCGTTGGTCGGCGGGTAGTAGATCGCATACGCGGTTGCCTCGCCATTCGCGGTTGGGAAACTGATGGCCCGCGGCCGCGACACGAAGCCATCGGCGGGCAGCGCAGAGGCGTCGAGGCTCCTGCCAAGGACCTGGGGTGTCTGGGTGGCGGTGTCCATACGAATAACCGCCGTGGCCTCCGTCGGCGTAGCCGCAAGGAAAACGACTGTCTTACCGCTGGCGCGGATACGTTTGCCGTACGCGGTGTAGGGCAGATCCAGTACCTGCAACGGTTGGCCTGGTTGAAGCAGCGCGAGATGATCGAAGCCGTTGTGGCTCATGATGCACGCGATACGGCCGTCGGCCAGAAACGCGTAGGTGCTCATGCCGAATTGCCACTGTGGCGTGCCGAACTCGGCGTCCATCGGCGCCAGTGGCTCTACCTGGCCGCCAGAGCCAAGGCGATACAGGTTCCACCAGCCGGTCCGATCCGAGACGAAGTGCAAGACGCCGTCGGGACTCCATTCGGGCTGGAAGATTGACTCCTCCGGTCCGCCAGCGACCGGGTGCTGGTTGCTCAGTGACCCATCGGATGCAATCTCCGCGACCCAGAGCTCGGTGCCGTCCCAGGGCATGTTCGGGTGGTCCCAGCTCAGCCATGCGAGCTTGTGGCCGTTGGGACTGAGGCGCGGACTCGAGTAGAAGTCGTGGCCCTGGGCGATGACGCGCGCTTCTTGCTCACCATTAGTTGGCAGCACAACCAGTTCGTTTACGGCGTCGGGTCCTTCTGCGTCGGTGTGGCGCTCGCGCACACAAACGATAGAGTGCCCGTTCGATGTGATGACCGCATCCGCGAATCGCACGCCCGAGGGCACGGACGGCTCGGGTGTGATCGGGCGTGGTTCACTGCCCGGGTCCTGGCGGTACAGCCGCTGGTCGCTGAAGTTCGAAAAGAACACCGTGCCCTTGTGCACCATGTAGGCGCCGCCGCCGTACTCGTGGACTCTGGTGCGCACGTAGAACGGTGCCGGCGTCAACTCCTGGCGCTCGCCCTTGCTCGTGGAGCGGACCACGGTGACGCGGCCGCCCTCGGTGGGCTTGCCCTCGAGCCAGTACACATCGTCGCCTTGGATCTCAGGCGACGAAAGCACTACAGCATGCGACGCGATTGCAGACGCCAAAATCGGAGAGCGCCAGCTGCCAAACGGCGCGGCCTGCGGCACGCCCACACTGTACCGTGAACGTAGTGGTCACTCGAGAAGACGCGGCTGTGTTGGCGCTCGACGTTGGCACCTCGTCGTGCCGCGCCAGCTTGTACGACCTCCAGGCGCGGGCTATCCCTGATGCGCAGGCTCGCATCACGTACGCGCCGCACGTAACCCCAGATGGTGGCGCCGAGCTCGATGCCAACACTCTGTTCGACCACGTCTGCGCCACCATCGACGAGGTCCTTAAACAGCACCCAACGAAGGTGCTCGCCGTGTCAGCATCCACGTTCTGGCACAGCCTGCTCGGCCTCGACCGCGGCAGCCAACCGCTGACGCCGCTCTACCTGTGGCTCGACGGCCGGGCGCGAGGCGAAATGGCCGGCCTCCGCGAGCAGCTGGACGAACGTGAGGTCCACGCCCGCACCGGCTGCGTCCTGCACTGGACATACTGGCCCGCACGCCTGCGCTGGCTCCACCGCACGCAGCCCAACACGTTCAAACGAGTAACCCGGTGGGTCTCGTTTGCCGAGTACCTGCTCGAGCGGCTGACCGGCTCGGGGAACGTGTCGGTCTCGATGGCCTCGGGCACAGGCCTCCTGGACATTCATACGTTGGACTGGTACGCGCCCGTGCTCGAGGTGCTGGACATCCGCCCAGAACAGCTCGGTGCGTTGAGTGCACTCAAGGGCACCTCAACCACCACGCAGCGCTGGCCGCAACTTCGCGGCGTACCATGGCTTGCGGCCGTCGGCGACGGAGCGTGCAGCAATCTCGGCGCGGGATGTGCCAGTCCCGACCGTCTTGCGCTGATGATCGGTACTTCTGGTGCCGAACGCGCGGTCTGGTCGCCTCCGGCCCACTTTTCTATCCCGTGGGGCCTGTGGAGCTACCGTGTCGACGAGCAACGCGTCGCCGTTGGCGGGGCGCTCAACGATGGCGGCAGCTTGATGGATTGGCTGCGCGAGACTCTGCAGCTGCCCGACCTGGCCGAATCGGAAGCCGCCGTGGCGGCCATCGAGCCTGACAGCCACGGCCTGACCGTGCTGCCCCTGTGGGGTGGGGAGCGCAACCCCGGCTGGGCCGACGATGCGCACGGCGCGGTGATCGGCTTGCGTCTCAGCACTCCACCGGCCGCCATGTTGCGCGCGTGCATGGAAGGCGTCGCGCTGCGCTTCTTGATCATTGACGGGCTTTTGCAGCAAGCCGTGCCCGATGCACGCCAAGTGATCGCCACCGGTGGTGCGCTGCTGCACTCGCCCACCTGGATGCAGATCATGGCTGACGCGCTCAGTCGCGAGGTGCTGGCCTCAGCCGAAGCCGAAGCCTCCAGCCGAGGCGCCGCATTGCTGGGGCTCGAAGCTATCGGCGCGCTCGCGAAACCGATCGAACAGCTCGAGCCTCAGACCACACAGCGCTTCGAACCGGTTGCCGCACATACCGAGCGCTACCGCGCGGCGGCCGAACGGCAAGGTCACCTGTACGATGCACTCGTCCGCTCTCAGATATGACCGACCGTCTTTCGGGATCGCACGTACTCATCACCGGCGCGGCCGGCGGCATCGGTGCGGCGACCGCCCGGCGGTTGGCCGCTGAGGGCGCCTCCCTAGTACTCGCCGATATGAATGCGGAGGCCCTGCAGCCGGTCGCCGACGAGCTTGGCGCGGCCTGGGTCCGCTGCGACGTCACACGCGCGGCAGACATTCAAAGCATGGTGGACACCGCCTACCAGCGGTGGGGTCGGCTCGACGTGGTCTTCAACAACGCCGGCGTCGCCTGGGCGCGGCCAATGCTCGACATCACTGAGGACGACTGGGATCGACTCATGGCCGTCAACCTGCGGGCCGTGTTCTTCGTGCTGCAGGCGTGCGCCCGACGCATGCGCACGCAGGCGCCGATTGCCGGCTCAGAGCTGCGGGGCAAGCTCATTCAGACGGCCTCCATTGCCGCCTTTCGGGGTGGGCAGAATTACATGGCGCACTACAACGCCAGCAAGGCCGGCGTCGTGAGTTTGACGCGCACGGCGGCGAATGTTCTTGCCGCCGATCGGATTACCTCCAACTGCGTTTGCCCAGGTGCGGTGGATACGCCCATGTGGGAGCGCATCGATGCCGATTGGGCTGAGATTGAGGGCCTGCAGTTGGGCGAGGCTTGGAAGCGTCGCACTGCTGTTATCCCGTTGGGCCGCCCGGAGCGCCCGGACGACGTTGCAGGTGTCGTGGCGTTTCTGGCAAGTCGCGATAGCGATTACATGACAGGGCAAGCCATCGTCGTCGACGGCGGCCTGGTGGTTGGCTGAGCCATCGCCGCGCCGCCGCCGCCACACGCCGGCGCTTTCGCCACGGAGTGATGCAACCCCCGGAAGTGAATCCTCACGGAGGTGGTCCCCCAGGGAGTGATGCAACCTTACGGAGTGATGCCCACAACGCGGAGGTGGCAGTGCGCGGAGGGCGTCAGCCTTTTACGGCGCCTGCGGTTAGGCCTGAGACGTAGTTCTCTACAAAGAACGAATAGACCACCGCCACGGGGATTGAGCCCAGTAGCGCGCCGGCCATCAGGGTGCCCCAGAAGTACACGTCGCCGCGGATCAACTCGTTCACCACACCTACTGGAATGGTGCGGTTCGCGGTGGACGTCAGAAAGATCAGCGCGTAAATGTATTCATTCCAGCTCAGCGTGAAGGCGAAGATGAACGCCGAGAGGATGCCGGGGATCGCCAACGGCACGACAATCCGCAGCATGGCTTGCATCCGACTGGCACCGTCGATCAGCGCACTTTCCTCCAGCTCCCGCGGAATCGACTGAAAGTATCCGGTTAGCAGCCAGGTGCAGAATGGCACCAGGAAGGTCGGATAGGTAAGGATCAGCGCCCACAGGGTGTTGGAGAGGTTGGTCGCGCCACCCAGGTCGATCTCGTTCGCCGCCGCGCCTTTGGCAGTGAGTCCCCACAACCCGAGTGACACGCCGATGCCGAACAACAGGATGCCGGGCAGCCATCCCGCCAGCGGCCCCCAGCTCACGCGTTTTTCGGGTGGCACGAGCAGCATCAGGATCGGTAAGCCCACAGCCACCGTTGAGAACACGACGGTCCCCAGGAACAGCGACACCGGCAGCCGCGTGATGACGATGTTCAGCGGGATGAACAGGAGCGTCTGCGGCACCAGGTACGTGACGAACGAGATGATCCCGAGCAGGCTGGCACCCCGAAAGCGCAAACGCGCCAGCGCATAGCCAGCCAGCGATCCGAACGTCAGCGACACCACGGTGCTGACAGTCGCCACCAGCGTGGTGTTGAGGGCCCAACGCGGGAACTGGGTCCGCTCGAAGAGGTCGATGTACTGGTTCAGGTTCGGATGGAACGGCCAGAAGGGGAAGACCGACGGGTCATTCACTTCGAGCTGCTGGTCTTTCAGCGAAATCACCAGCATGTACCAGAACGGTCCCAGGGTGAAAACCACGAAGAACACCAACGGGATCCACAGCGAGACTGCCTTCCAGACGTAGTAGTTCATGGGGCGCCGGTTGCGGCGCATTACGAAGCTGGAGGCGGTGGTCGAGGTAACTGCCATAGGTCTACCGATTGGCGAGGCGCCGCGTGTACCAGAGCTGAGCGATCACCAGGAGCCCGAGAAACGGCAGCATGAACAGGGACACCGCCGCGCCCTGGCCCAGGCGGCCGCCCTGCATGCCGGTCTGATACGCCAGCGTCGCGAACAGGTGGGTCGAATCCGCCGGACCACCACGAGTGAGCACTTGGACGATCTGGAAGTCGGCGAACGTCTGAATGATGCTGAACAGCAGCACGATGGTCAGCACCGGCGTCAGCAGCGGCAGCGTGACGTGACGGAAGCGATTGCCCGCGTGCGCTCCATCGATCGAGGCTGCCTCGTACAGGTCGTGCGGGATGGTCTGCAGCCCTGCGAGCAGCGAGATGGCGAAGAACGGCGTGCCGCGCCACACGTTGACGTAGATCACGGCGCCCATGGCATGCGCGGGGTCGCCGAGAAACCCCGCCGGCGGATACGGGATGTGCAGCGGAGTGAAAATCCACGGCAGCGGCGACAGTGTCGGGTTGAACGCCAGCAGGAATGCCAGGGTGCTTAGCGCGGTGGGCACGATGTAGGGCAGCAGCACGCTTGCGCGGATGAAGTTCTTGAAGGGAAACGTCTGGTTCAGGACCAGGGCCATCGCCAGGCCGAGCGCGAGTTTGAAGACCGTGGCAAAGCCCGTGTAGACAAACGAATTCTTCACGGTCTGATCGAAAACCGGACTGCTCAGCAGGTTGACGTAGTTCGTCAGGCCGATGAACTTGCCCAGGCCGAAGATCTGGACATCGCTCATGCTGTACCAGACGCCGATCGCGAAGGGGTAGGCGATGAAGACCAGCAGGAGCAGCAGCGCGGGCGTCATGAGCACGTAGCCGAGGACGTTCTCGTGGTCGAGCAGCCCGAACGAAGACGCGGCCAGCCCGCGCCGCGCCGCAGGGGCTGTCGCCACACGGGTTTCGGCGGTCACGATCTCACGAACTGTAGATCTGTTTCATCTCAGCTTCAGCTTGCGCCACCGAGTCCGCGGGGCTCATGCCCTGCACGGCGGCACGGGCAAACATGTTCACGATGACGTACTTGGCGAACACCTCGTTGGTTGC
>JAFAZN010000376.1 GCA_019239775.1 Chloroflexota bacterium | reverse complement strand
CCGTGCGTCCACGTGAGGGCCACTCCTGATAGCCACTTGTGAAGGCGCGCCGTGCCTCACATGAGGATCGTCCGTCAGTCCACGGTGAAGGCTAGTCCGTCAGTCCACATGACGGCTCCTCCGTTGTGAAGCCCTCGGTCGGTCCGTAGACGCCGAAGGCCCATCATGCGGGAGGTCGCCGCAGGAAGGTGGATAAAACGCGCAGCGAGCCTGCGAGCGGAGCTGCGACTGGCGGCGTTCCTATCCAGGGCGCGCAGCGCTCCCCCGACCCGGCTACGCTAACCACCAGCGTGCTTCTCGCAATTGATATCGGCAATACGAACGTCAAGCTCGGCACATTCGTTGGCCCGGAGCTGACGGCCACCTGGCGACTCGAAACCGATTCGGTGCGCATGCCCGACGAATACGCGGTGGTCCTGGACTGGCTGCTGCAGCGCCGCGGCTTCAGCTTCGACGATCTCAGCGGCATCAGCATGTCCAGCACCGTTCCGGCAATGGTTCCGATTTTCAAGGAGCTTGCAGGCAATTACCTGCCCAAAACTGCGCCCTTCATCGAAGTGAAGGCGACCGCCAACACCGGCGTCACCATTGCTATCGATAACCCTTACGAGATGGGACCCGATCGCATCGTCGATGCGCTCGCCGCGATCAACCTCTACCGAGTTCCGGCCATTATCATCGACTTCGGCACCGCCACCACGTTCGATGCGATCGATGCGGACGGTCGACTACTGGGCATGGCGCTCGCGCCGGGCTTGCGCACCGCGATGGACGGACTGTTTCAGCGCGCGGCACGCCTCTCACGCATCGAGCTGGAGCCGCCCCACGACGTGATCGGCCGCAACACGGTGGCCGCGCTGCGATCGGGCTGGGTCTACGGTTACGTCGGACTCGTGGAAGGTCTGGTCACGCGCATGAAAGCTGAGCTCGGGCCGGAAACGTTGGTGATCGCAACGGGCGGCCTGGCCGACTACGTCCTATCCGAAACTCGGGTGGTTGACGTTCACGATCCAACACTCACGCTCAAGGGATTGCGACTCTACTTCGAGCGGAACGCGCCATGCCCAACTCCCTGACCGAGGTCCAGGTGCTGTCGGGCAAGCGCATCACGCTTGGTGTGACCGGTAGCATCGCCGCGTACAAGGCCGTGGCCCTGGCAAGCTCGCTGGTGCAGGCCGGCGCAATCGTGGATGTCGCGATGACGGAGAGTGCGACGCGGTTCGTCCAACCACTGTCATTCCAGGCAATTACCCACCGACCGGTGTTTGTCGACCTCTGGGCGGCCGGCATGGAGACCGATATCGCGCATGTGACGCTTGGTCGCGAGAGCGCGCTGATCGTTCTCGCGCCTGCGACCGCCAACATGCTTGCCAAACTGGCGCACGGCATGGCCGATGATCCTGTGTCAATTACCGTGCTTGCCGCACGCTGTCCCGTGATCGTGGCGCCCGCAATGGACGCCGGAATGTTCACCCATCCAGCCACAGCAGCAAATGTCGAGTTGCTGCGCAAACGCGGCGTCATCGTCGTGGATCCGGAGGAAGGGCACCTGGCGAGTGGGCTCACCGGTCTGGGTCGACTCGCAGACCCCGATCGCATCGTCGACTGCATCCGCGCCACGCTGGGCGCGCACGGTGACCTGGCTGGGAGGCACGTGCTCGTAACAGCCGGCGGAACACAGGAAGCACTCGATCCGGTGCGCTACATCACTAATCACTCATCCGGAAAGATGGGCTATGCGCTGGCGGAGGCGGCGCGTGACCGCGGCGCCCACGTCACTCTCGTGACAACGCCGACCGCGCTACGTACACCGGGTGGAGTGTCCGTAATCGCTGTACGGACCGCTTCCGACATGCTGGCTGCAATTACTGCTACTTACGCGAAACTGGATGCGTTGATCATGACCGCGGCCGTTGCTGATTTTCGCGTGGAGTCCGAGGCGGCGCACAAGATCAAACGCGGAGAAACGTCAATGGACCTCCGGCTCGTTCCGAATCCCGACCTGCTCGCGGCGACTGCTGCCTTGGATTCGCGGACCCGTCCGGTGCGCGTTGGTTTTGCCGCGGAAACCCAGGACCTCCTCGCGCATGCCGTCGACAAACTGCAGCGCAAGAGCCTGGACTTGATTGTTGCGAACGACGTGAGCGGCGACGTTTTCGGCTCGGATTCGAATGAGGTGACGTTGTTGTGGTCGGATGGCCGCGAGGCTGCGCTGCCGCGAATGCCGAAAACGGTGGTTGCGGAGCGAGTGCTGGACGCCGTGAGCGAGCTGCTGCGCCGCCGCTGACGGGACCGTCCTCGCGCTGAGCCACTGTTTCATTACGGGCTGTATTCCAAAAATAAACGTGTCGCGCACGTGGGCGGTTGCGGCGCGAAGCGGGGTCTCTGACTGCGCAAAACCTCCGTGCGACGAACACCTTCAAGACCGGAACTACGTCGGAGGAAACACCTTCGAAGATCGGAAGTCCGTGGGAGGAAACACCTTCGAGGTCCGACGTTCGTGGGTGGAACCACTCCCGGGATCGGATCTCTGTGGGGACCACTCGGGAACCACCCGCACCGAAAGGACCTCCGGGTGGAACACAACTGCGAACCACGGTCGGGATCCGAACTCCGCGAGTGGAACGACCTCCGGGTGTGGATACGACCGGTCGGGTTGAACGGGTCCGGGTGTGACTATGTGCGCTTCAGTTCGAAGAGGGTTGCACCCGCGAAGCGTTCCACTTCGACGACGGACGGAAAACCGATGACGGTTGGCGGCGAGCCGGCGGCGGCAATGACCCAGAGGTTTTGGCCCTCCTCGGTGGGTCGGACGAGCACAGTCGTCGGCAGGCCGTAGCGAGGGAAGTAGTACTGGAGCTCGGGCAAAGACGCTGGCAGCTGGGTGACCACCGCATCGTCGGGCGCGAGGCGCGGGGCCAAGGTGCGCGTGACGGCTTCGGCGTCCGGAAAGGCGCCGGTTTCGGTGGAGGCCAGAATGGAGCCGCTGGTCAGCGTAAAGAAGCCCAGGATGAGACCGAAGCCGGCGGCCAGTATTCGACCATCGACCAAGCGCGCAAGTCCCGCGGCGGCGACGGTGAAGTACAGCGGGAGAAGGAACAACCACACCCGCTCGAAGGGGGCGACTCGCTGGGCAACAACGAGAACCAGGCACACAAGCGGTGCAAGCAAGCCAATCGGCATGCGTTTGAACCGGACCTCGGTGACAACCGTGATCCCGAAGCCGATGACAAGCACCGCGGCAAGCGGCCATGGAATATCGCGGTTCCAGAAGCCCCAGGTGTGAGCCAGGCTGCGAAGCAGTTCGGGTGCGAGCTCCGTCTGATCGAGCGGAACCACGAAGCGATTGCTGACGATCTTGTCGGCACCTGAGATAACCAGGACGGGGAGGTACAGGAGACCAGCAGCCAGGCCTAGCACGAGGCCACTCGCGACAAGTTGGCGGGGGTGGATGGCTCCGCTCGGACTAACCTCCTGACCGATGAGTCCTGGCCATCGAAGTGCAAGGAGCATCCACGCCGCGGCGATCACCATGCCATAGAGCATGGTTGGTACTGCGTACGCGCCGAGCGCACCCACCGCCGCCGCGGCGAGCAGTGAAGAGCTGCTGCGATTGTGCACGGCCCACACCGCAAGCCCCATCAGGACGACGAAGCAGAGCGACTGCAGCGTGTACCCGCGCGCGTTGGTGGAGTAGTCCACGAGATAGGAGCTCACCGCGACCAGCACCGCGGCTAAGACCGCGGCGCGTTCTCCGTACAGGAGCCGCGCAAGCGCGAACGTCGCCGGCACCAACAAGACCCCGGCGGCGAATGCGGGCAAGC